>JAAVFQ010000033.1 GCA_014800685.1 Bacteroidales bacterium | reverse complement strand
TGGTATTGCGCTAACTCTATCGCCAAATTTACCCTCATAGCGGAAATATCTTTCTAAGGCGCCACTCTCCGTTTGTCAGCAGTCCACGCGCCGAGACAGTGATAAGCAGCCTTCGTTCCTTGTCGGCTTATCACAGACTCGTCTTTCCGGAACTGAACGGTGCCATTTTGTTTAGGGAATCCAGTAATACATCGGTTTCTTACGGTGGTCAGTAACCCATTCTTCAAATTCTGCCATATCTGATATTTCATCAGCAATCACCGCCTCATAATATTCCACGCCATGATACTCTTTGTCAGAAGAGGTCTCAAATTTCAATCTTAGGATTGTTTCTTTCTGATCGGGAGTCATCACTTCTACAATCCTATCAGCCATACGCTCAAAATAGCCATCATACTCAGTTCCCTCCTCTATATGAATTACAT
The DNA here is from genome assembly GCA_014800685.1 of Bacteroidales bacterium. GTDB lineage: Bacteria > Bacteroidota > Bacteroidia > Bacteroidales > Muribaculaceae > Lepagella. Next base: position 26,992 of record JAAVFQ010000033.1, on the reverse strand, counting down.
CAAACTGCCAGATCTCTTCCTCATATTTATAGAAAATGTGCCAAGCCATGCAGTGTTCTTCAGTGTGGAGTCCATTAATACATTTAATCTCGGTTACATCCGGTAGTTTAGCTATTTGAGCCATAATAGCAAAACTGCTTTCTTCAGTTATTCTTTTTGAATAGACATGTAAATCAATGTCTCTATGTGAAGCCAATAATCCCATACGCAAGGAGCCTACGAGATTAACGCGGCATCCATTCTGTTCCCAGACTTTGGCTATTCCGGATTTCTCCAGAACTCTTTTCGCCTTTTGCTGATTGGCCAATGCCAAATCGAATATTTCCTGTTGATTCATCTCGATAGTATTTGACAAATACAATATAACGCAACAGCCTGATAAATATTTTAATGAGGTAGAATCATTGTCTCCCTTGAAAATAAAAGAAGACAAAAAAACATCCGATTTCTACCACATAAGGTGGCAAAAATCGGATAAATGCTTGCTAACTATCTGACTGTCAGATGATTTAGTGGAGATGGAGGGACTTGAACCCTCGTCCAAACGCGGAATCAACGCGCTTTCTACAGGCTTAGTCATTGACTTGGTTTTCGAGAATACGCAGGCTCACGACTACCAACGCATTCCTTATCCTCTAAATCTCGGAAAGTCGCCGAGGCTTCGCCTTTCCTATTTCCGAATTTTTCAGCACCACTTTGTCCAAACGTCTCGGAACGGGGCAATGGAGTGATGTCTCGTTTCCGCACCTTGTGCGGAAATTAAGCGATTCTACTATGCTTCAAATCAAGCAGCGAGAGCGTAATTGTTATTTTCGCCAGTTATAGTTCGATGCCAAGTGTTTATAGAGATTAGACATCATGGCTCTGCCTGCTTACGTGCCGCTTCTACACGCTGTCAATACCGGTCATCCCCGTATGTTGAAGTAGCGCGGTGGGCTGCTCGCTTTCTATGTTGCAAAGATAGTGTCTTTTCGCCCCATTTCCAAATTTTTTCGACAATTTTTTTTATTCGATTATTTTTCGTAAATTTGCTTGGCTATTCCGCGTAGCCATTTCTTACTCTAATTAAATTTCCGTATGTGGCAGGAATTGTCTTTTTTTCCTCGCGCATATTAATTCTAAGAACTTACTTACGATGGCTTCAAAAGTCTATTTTACTAATCTGAGAACTAATGCCAATCTGAATCTGCTCGACAAGGTAGAGCGCCTCTGCATCCGTGCAGGCCTTGCCGATATGGAGCTGAAGAATCAGTTTGTGGCTATCAAGCTCAGTTTCGGAGAGCCGGGAAATCTCGCCTATCTCCGTCCTAATTTCATCAAGCGTGTGGCCGACTTCCTGCGCAAGCAGGGGGCTAAGCCTTTCATGACGGATTGCAATACGCTATATTCGGGGCGCCGATCAAATGCCGTTGACCACTTCGAGAGTGCAATGGAGAATGGTTTCAATCCTATCTCCGGGGGAGCCCCCGTCATTATCGCCGATGGCGTCAAGGGAACAAGCCAGAGGGAAATCCCTATCGAGGGGGCGGAGTATTGTCCCGCTCCCAAAATCGGAGCTGCCCTTGCTGATGCTGACGTCATTGTCTCGATGACTCATTTCAAGGGGCATGAGCAGGCCGGTTTTGGCGGCGCGCTGAAAAATCTCGGTATGGGGGGCGGCTCGGTGGCCGGCAAGCTGGAGATGCACGGCGCTTCAAAGCCCAAAATCAATGAGGCTAACTGTGTGGGCTGTGGTGTGTGTGTGCGCCATTGCGCTCACGATGCCCTCAGCCTCAATGCCGACCATAAGGCTGTCATCAACTATGATAATTGTGTGGGCTGTGGCCAGTGTGTGGCTCTATGCCAGCATGATGCCGCGGTGCTTAATTCATGGGACACTTCCGCTAATCTCAACTGCAAGATTGCAGAATATACCAAGGCCGTGCTCAAGGATAAGCCCAATTTCCACATCTCCTTCATCATGAACGTATCGCCTGAATGTGACTGCTGGAACCACAACGATGCCGCTGTGGTGGCTGATCTCGGCATTCTCGCCTCTACCGACCCTGTGGCGCTCGATCAGGCTTGCGTAGACCTCGTCACCAAGGCGCCTGCGCTCCCTACCAATAATGAACTGGAGTGCGCTCATGAGCATGAGAGTCTTGAGGGGCAGGATAAATTCAAGCTTCTTCATCCTGACACCGATTGGGCTGCCGGTCTCGACCATGCTGTAAAAATCGGTATCGGAACCCGCGAGTATGAGCTCATCACCTGCTGAAATAAGAGCCCCCAAAAAGGATAATGTGGCGATGTCCGTCTGCAAGGGCATCGCCATTATCCTTATGGTGGCCGGACATGCCGAGGGGCCTGAGCTGCTCACCAATTTTATCTATACCTTCCACATGCCTCTCTTCTTCATCGCAGCCGGCTATTTCTTCTCCGAGAAGTATCTGGCCGACCCCTGGAGCTTCGTGCGCAAGCGGTTTGGCGGCCTTTATGTGCCTTTCGTAAAGTGGAGTGTCATATATCTTCTGCTGCACAACGTCTGGCACGCTTTCGGCATTCTGAATGAGACCTACGGCAACTGGACCGGCGGAGTCACTCATCCCTACTCTTTGCATGAGGCGCTATCGCGACTCCTGAAGATTGTCTTCACCATGTCGGGCTATGACGAGTTCATGGCCGGAGCCTTCTGGTTCTTCCGCGGGCTCCTCGTGGCCGGTATTGCTTATCTGGTGCTCTATAAAATTATTGAAGGGAAGACCAGACTCGGCCCGGTGGGGATTGTGGTCACGATTATGATAGTGGCTGTGGGCTTCAATGCCTTCCGCTTCGCCAATGGGCTCTCCATCCCCGGCATACCGAACGGTGGTCTGCGTGAGACCTGGGGGATGTTCTTTTTCGCTGCCGGGGTCCTTTTTCGCAGATATGAACATCTATTCGCACGGCGATGGTGGCTGCTTCTGCTCTCCTTCCTCGCCATATTGTGGTCGGGAAAAATGCATTTCTGCGGCATGAATAATTCCGGACACTTCAAAAATCTGCTCACATTGCCGCTCACGGGCGCCGTTGGTTTCCTGATGACTTTCTGGGCAGCCGGATATATATCGGCCGCAGGTGGTTGGCTGTCCCGTATGCTCGCTTATATCGGCAATAACACCCTTGACATTCTGCTGCTGCATATTCCGGCGTTCAAGATAGTCAGTCTCTGGAAGATTCATTATTATGACCTCGACTTCCTCCAGATTGGCTCTCACATGGTCATCCACGAAAACAATACGGATTTCTTCTGGGTGATGTATACTATAGCCGGGGTGGCAATCCCTTTGGCTCTTATGGCTGTGTGGCGCCGATATGCCACGCTGCCGAAAAGCGTAGGCAGGCTCGTCTCCGGCAGGTCGACCGCCTGAGTTATTCCACTCTTGCTTAATATGCTACCATTAAACGTCAGGGGGTGTGACGGAATTTTCCGTCACACCCCCTTGCTTATTAGAATTTTGTTTTCTTGCGCGAATTACTTCACTACTACCTTAGCGGTCTTGTTGCCGTAGCGTACTACGTAGATGCCGGCTGCAAGGTTAGAGCCGTTGGTCTCAACGCCATTGATATGGTAGATGTGTGAGCCTTCGGGAGCTACGATGCTGTTGCCGATTACGAAGACGGCCTGGCTCTCCTCGATGTCCTCTACAGAGTCTGAACCGGTCTCGATGTTGAAGCCATACATGCGGATCTTCTTGTCGAAGTTGAAGGTCACCTTGTTCACGCCATCAGCTGATGCGGCAGTCCAGGTGAGAGTCTGGGCTGCATTGTCAATGGCTACAGTGCCCTCTGAAGCTGTCACGGTGAGGTCGGTGTCAATGTTTGAGCAGTCAGCCGTGATGGTCTTCATCATAGTGGCCTCGGGAGCCTCAATGGTCATAGAGCAACCGGAATACATACGGAAGTTGCTGTTGCCGTTGGCGCTTGTGCTCATAGGGAGGTAAAGAGCGGGCTGCTGATTCTCCTTGTCGCTGGTGCCGTTGAAAGAGAAATAGTAGTCGCCGATGAGGCAGGAATATACGGGCTGATAGTGAGCGGCGGTGGGGAAGCCATTGCCTACTGCCGGCTGCTCCTCTACGAAGGTGCCGTCGATTTCCTGAGCGTTATTTACGAGGATTGCATAGTCAGATTCAGCCGGAGGAGTCACAGGGGGAGTCACGGTGCCGCCTTCGCCTTCACCCTTGATGGTGAAAGTGTCTATCTCCCAAGTGCCGGCCACCTCATTGGTAGAGGTGTAGCGGAAGCCGATCTGGATTTTCTTGCCTGCGTATGCGCTGAGGTCGATGTCGCCAGAGTCAATGTAGTTCCATGAGAAGGAAGTGGGGATAGTGGGGATGGTGAGGGGTGCCCATTCGCCGCCCTCTTCGCGCACGTTGACAAAGATATATTTGGTTACCTCTGCGATGTTGATGTTAGTGCCGTTGAGTTTGAACTGGTTGACAGCATAGTGGAAGTTAAGAGCCGGCTTCTCAGCATTGGTGAGGTCAACTACGGGTGAGATGGCCCAAGCGTCGCTTGCGAAAACCTGATCGGTGTAAGCGCTGGCCTTCAGACCATATCTGGAGTCGTAAGACCAAACCTGAGAAAGTCCTTCGGGAAGGTCGCCCTGCTCGAAAGTGAAGGAATTGTCATTCTTGAGGTCGATGTTTACCAGATTCTTATCGTCAGCGGGGGGGGTGACTACAGGAGGAGTAACCTCAGCTGACTCGTCAGAGAAGGTGATGCTGGCGATGCGGAAAGTACCGGTGAAGGAGAAGGTGACAGTCTTGGTGTCTGCGGTTGCAGTCCAGGTATAGGACTTGTCTGCAAACTCACCTGCACCGGTGGAGGGGGTGCCGGTGAAAGACTTGCTGTTATCGGTGGTGAGGATGATGGTCTTGAGATTCTCAGAAGAGGTGATGGTCATAGAGGATCCGCCATAGGTGCGGATAGTCCATGCAGAACCCTCTTTAGCAGTGTAGAATGCGGGCGCATTTGTGGCTTCGCCCTGCTCGAATGTCAGGGTATAATTGCCGAGAGTCATTGACTCCAGAGGCTGCCAGCGGGCCCAGGCAGATACGCTGCCGTCCTCTTTGTAAGTAGTCTCCTGATATTCACCTTTCAAAAGACTCGTGTCAATGTTCGTCATCTCATAGGTGACGTCTGCAGCAAGAGCGGAGCATAGCGTCATCGCCGCTGCGAGTGTGAGTAGAGTTTTTTTCATATTAAGTATTTAAAATTAATAGTTCTATCAGCAGGACATGAGATGCCCTGTAAGTCTGAGGGAAAATCGGTGCAAATTTATACAAAAAATCATAACGCACAAAATCTGAAATGTTAATTCTGCGTCACTAAGTGAAATTTTGTATTTTTCTCCCTAATTTCATGATGGATATCCGCGAGCCATTCTTAACAAAACCGCGCGTTTCTGCGTTATCCTTGCATGGATAAAGATAGAAAAAGAAAGCCGCGTCTGGTGGTCTCCACCGGTGCCGGTATAAGCGCCGAAAGCGGCATCCGTACATTCCGCGATGCTGACGGCCTTTGGGAAAACTTTCCCGTAATGGATGTGGCCTCGGCCGACGGATTTGCCCGCAATCCCGAACTCGTGCATCAATTCTATAATGAACGCCGCCGGGCACTCCGCGACGCTCAGCCCAATGATGCCCACAAAATCCTCCGCGAGCTGGAGAAGGATTATGACGTCTACATCATCACGCAGAATGTAGACGACCTCCACGAAAGAGCCGGCTCATCTAATATCCTGCATCTGCATGGCGAGCTGATGAAGATACGCTCCCTGAGCAATCCCGACTACATAGAAGAGGTGACGGAAGAGACCATGGCCACCACGCCCGCCACCCGCGGACGCAATGGCGACCTCATGCGCCCCCATATCGTCTTCTTTCAGGAGGCGGTGCCCAATATCGAGCCGGCCATCGAGCTTGCGCAGAGTGCTGACATCTTTGTGGTTATAGGCACCTCGCTCGTAGTCTATCCGGCGGCGGCTCTCCTTAATTACGTCCGTCCCGGCACTCCTATTTATTATATTGACCCTAACCCGGCCGACGTCGGCGGAGTGGCCGGCGTGACCGTGATTAGAGAGCCGGCCACTCAAGGAATGCGGACTCTTGTCTCCATGCTCAGGGGCGGAGAGGCGGGAAAGTAGAAAAACCTGCTGTAAAACATAAAAATTCAGCACCACTATGTCAGCTAAAATAGTTAATTTTGTGGTGCGTTTGAGAGAGCGCGTCGCGGCGAAGGGCCGCGGGGCGCTCTGCGGCTTGAAACTCCCGCAGGCACAGCGACGAGATAGAGGAGGTTATGCCGTGAATGACAGCGACTTATCTGCCGCGCCTCTTTTTGAAGGATTTCACACGCCGTCCTAAAAGCAGAAAGAACATAATTAACTCAATAATAACAATGGCAAAAGTAAAAGGAGCAATCACAGTAAATGTGGAGCGCTGCAAAGGATGCAATCTTTGCGTAGTAGCGTGTCCTACCGACACTCTCGCTCTTCAGCCCAATGAGGTCAATGACCGTGGCTATCATTACGCCTATATGGCCAATCCCGACAACTGCACCGGATGCTGTTCATGCGCATGGGTATGTCCCGACGCTTGCATCGAGGTCTATCGCGTTCGCGTAGACGAGTGAGAGCAACATCCATTTTCACCCATTACCTAACAAGAAAATACATTAAATCAATATGAAAGAAGAGGTAAGATTAATGAAGGGTAACGAGGCTATCGCTCACGCTGCGATCCGTTACGGCTGCGACGGCTATTTCGGCTACCCTATCACCCCCCAGTCAGAGGTGCTCGAAACGCTCGAAGAGCTCATGCCCTGGGAAACTACCGGAATGGTTGTGCTTCAGGCAGAATCTGAGGTGGCTGCCATCAATATGGTATATGGCGGTGCCGCTTCCGGCAAAGCTGTCATGACTTCATCTTCATCTCCCGGCGTCAGCCTCAAGCAGGAGGGTATCTCCTACATCGCGGCTGCTTCGCTCCCCGCTCTCATCCTCAACGTCATGCGCGGTGGCCCGGGCCTCGGCACTATCCAGCCCTCTCAGGCCGACTACTTCCAGGCTACTAAGGGTGGTGGCCATGGCGACTATCACCTCATCGTCCTCGCTCCCTCTACCGTGCAGGAAATGGTAGACTTCGTAGGTCTCGGCTTCGACCTCGCATTCAAATATTGCAACCCCGCCATGATTCTCGCCGACGGCATCGTAGGCCAGATGATGGAAAAGGTTGTGCTCCCCGAGCAGCGCCCCCGTCGCACTGACGAGGAAATCCGCAAGCAGTGCCCCTGGGCCGCTAACGGTCGCGCTGACGGTCGCAAACGCAACGTCATCACTTCTCTCGAGCTCGAATCTTCTCGCATGGAGATAATCAACCATGAGCTCCAGGCCCGCTACAAGCAGATAGAAGAAAACGAGACCCGCTGGGAGGAAATCGACGTTGAAGGCGCTGACTATCTTATCGTAGCCTTCGGCTCTATCGCCCGTATCTGCGCTAAGGCCAAAGAAATGGCTGCCGAGAAAGGCATCAAGGTGGGCATCGTGCGCCCCATCACTCTCTGGCCCTTCCCCACTAAGGCCATCGAAGAGGCTGCTAAGGGCAAAAAAGGTATTCTCTGCGTCGAGCTCAACGCCGGCCAGATGATCGAGGATGTGCGCCTCGCCGTCCATGACTCGCTCCCCGTAGAGCACTTCGGACGCCTCGGTGGTATCATCCCCAGCCCCGATGAAGTACTTGAGGCTCTCGAGAAGAAGATTATCAAATAATACCCACCCTTCCGGACCGAGCCGCAGGCCATTGACGGCCTAACGCTCAGACCTTCTAAAAATCATTAAGACATCAATGGATATCAAAGATATAATCCGTCCTGAGAATAAGGTCTATTCCAAGCCTGAACTTCTCGAAGAAGTGCACATGCACTATTGCCCCGGCTGCAGCCACGGCGTGATTCACAAACTCATCGCCGAGGTTATCGCTGAAATGGGCCTGACTGACAAGACTGTCGGTGTCTCTCCCGTAGGCTGCGCCGTGTTTGCCTACAATTACATTGACGTAGACTGGGTGGAAGCCGCCCACGGTCGCGCTCCCGCTGTGGCTACCGCAGTGAGCCGTCTCTGGCCCGAAGACGTTGTCTTCACTTATCAGGGCGACGGCGATATGTCGGCTATCGGTACTGCTGAGTCTATCCACGCTGCCAACCGTGGCGAGAACATTGTCATGATTTTCGTCAACAATGCTATCTACGGCATGACCGGCGGCCAGATGGCTCCTACCACTCTCGTAGGCCAGAAGACTGCCACCACTCCTTACGGACGTCGCATCGACCTCAACGGTCACCCCCTCGAAATCACCAATCTTATGGCCATCCTCGACGGTACCTGCTACGTGACCCGCCAGGCTGTTCACACTCCCGCTTCTGTGCGTAAGACTAAAGCCGCTATCAAGAAGGCTTTTGAAAACGCTATCGCCAAGAAGGGTACTTCAGTAGTGGAAGTAGTGGCTACCTGCAACTCCGGATGGAAGATGAGCCCCGAAAAGGCCAACGAATGGATGGTGGCTAACATGTTCGAGAAATATCCCCTCGGCGACCTTAAGAACGAATAAGAGTCCGACTAATATTCACAAATGTAATTATTGAAATTCCAATGAAAGAAGAAATAATCATAGCCGGATTCGGTGGACAGGGTGTCCTCTCTATGGGTAAGATTCTCGCTTACTCCGGCCTTATGGATGACAAAGAGGTGACTTGGATGCCTTCTTACGGCCCCGAGCAGCGCGGTGGTACCGCTAACGTCACTGTGATTCTCTCTGACGAGCGCATCTCCTCTCCCGTGCTTGACAGCTTCGACATCGTAGTCGCTCTCAATCAGCAGTCTCTCGATAAGTTCGCTCCCAAAGTGAAGAAGGGCGGTATCCTTATCTATGACACCAACGGTATTCACAATCGTCCTACCCGCGACGATATCGAAATCTACCCCATCGATGCTATGGACGCTACCCTCGACCTGGGCAACTCCAAGGCTTACAACATGGTAGTGATGGGTGCCCTTCTTGAGGCTATGCCCTACAAGCTCCCCATGGAGAACGTCATCAAGGGTCTTAAGAAGTCTCTTCCCGAGCGTCACCACAAACTCATTCCTCTCAATGAGCAGGCAATCGAGAAGGGTCGCGCACTCCTGAAGAAGTAAGATAGATTCTCAAGACAGAAACTAAATATTGTAGAGGGCGTGTCAAAATGCAAAATTTTGACACGCCCTCCTCAGTTTTGTGAGAATAGGACAGATGCAAGGCACTGAGGCCGAGAGGAAACCTGAAGGGGGCCGACCGACGTATGTGACAGAAGCAGAATCGCGAAAGCAATGCAGCAGATGGCCTGTTATGACACGTCGGTTTTTTTATGCAGGGGGGTAGAATTATCGTGAACTTTCAGTCGGGCACGGTGTTATATTAATAAGCAAGTGAGAAAAATTAACATGAGTAGGAATCTCTCATATATCGGTTAATTTTTTAGAGCTTACTTAGAATATTATGAAACACACATCACCACGAATCGGATATGAACCGGAAGAGACTGCCGTGCGGAAACTATTATTCCGGTAAAAAATGAAACCACGTGGCGCAAACTGCGCTATGCGGCATTAGTTCGTGCGTAGAAAAGTAAGAAAATCAGATTTGTAAGCGAGGGAAATTATGCGTTTTCTCATCGTTGAGAGCGTATGATTTCATGGACATACTCGCGGATATAGTATGATAATGCGGATTGGGAAATATGTCGGGATGCCGACACCGCAAAATCGGCTGCTCTCCTCCTCCATCGGAGAAATGGTGTGGATATTTGGTAATCTTCATTGGAGGGGAGGGCAGCCTTTTTTATCAATACCGGGTTGTCAAATGAATAACTGCCCGACTTTGACGGTCGGCAGGAAGCTTAGTTTCCCATTTATAACCTTGATGGAAGCGGGGAGTGGTCTACGGGCCTTCTCCGCTTTTTTTGCGTTCAGCTCACGGGAGGTGAGAAAGAATCGTTTCGGGAGATATGCTATTCAAGCATGGATAGTCTCCCGAACGGCATGGTTTATTACCGAAAATGCTGCATGGACGGCAGGGTAAATCTGTCTGTATGATGTCGGCAGGAGACTGAGACCTTCCGGCAAAGCCCGCGTAAGGATGAGTGGCTCCCCAGATGCTGATGGTGCGCACTCCGCAGAGACCGGCGAGGTGCATATTGGCAGAATCCATCGAGAGCATCACGTCGAGGGCCGAAATCAGCGCAAGCTCATTCTCCAGTCCAAGACGCGCGGCTGCCACATTATATACGTTCGGGGCTTCCCACTCCGAGAGGATACGGGTCTCATCCGGCCCTCCTCCGAAGAGGAAAATCTTATGTCCGGGGCGCGCGGATAGGGCGCTCACCACTTCTCTCATCCGTTCCGGTGGATAAATCTTCCCTTTATGAGCGGCAAAGGGGGCGATACCGATCCATGTGTCACCCTCTTTCTTAGTGGAAGAGAGGTGTGCGTAACCCTCCGGCGAGGCACCTGTTTCAGCGAAAATTGACGTGAAGGTTTCAGGCGTCTCGAAGCCGGCTTTAGAGAAAACATTGCGGTAGCGGCAGACGGTCGGAGTCAGCGGCGCAAGCATTTTCCGTTTGTGAGAGGTGAGCCTCTTACGGCCTCTGCGGTCCTTGTCAATATGAAACGAGGGTATGCCGCTCAGTCGGCAGAGAGCGCGCAGGACGCGGGTGCGCAAGACGTCATGCAGGTCAAGCATCACGTCGAAAGGGAAATCACGCCTTATCTCCTTGAAGAGCTTTCTGAGGCCGCTCAGTCCGGAATATTCAGAGGTGTTGACAGCCAGCACACGCAGATTCTCCGGCTTGTTGATGAAAAGGCGAGCCGGAAGGGGGCGCGTCAGGAAAAGAAATTCTACATCAGGATTGGCGCGGCAGGCTTCGTAGATCACCGGCAGCGCCATGGCCACATCGCCGAGCGCTGAGAAACGCACGGCCAGCACGTGCCTGTGGCTCCTCATGTCACTTTTCTTTGCCGTTTTGGGCATAAAGTACGGGGTTGGTGGCCGGGTCGTTATACATCTTCATCTGGCGATAGACCTTCATGAACTTCTTGCCCTGCTCCATGTCAGAGAGCAGAGAGTCGATAGCCTCAGAAAGGTCGTTGCGCTGTTCGAGGAGCACGTCGAGTTTGGCTGCACAGCGCTGCTTATGTTCAGCGGAGGCGTCGGAGCGTTCAGCCTGTTCGCGCATGTGCCAGATTTTCAGCGCGAGGATGGAAAGGCGGTCAATGGCCCAGGCCGGAGACTCGGTATTGATAGTAGCCTCCGGAGAGACGGTGACATCCTTGAAAAGATTGCGGAAATAGGTGTCGATGTCTTCCACCATATCAGTGCGATCCTGATTGGAGGCATCGATACGGCGTTTTAGGGCGAGCGCCTCAACGGGGTCGATGTGCGGGTCGCGTATGATGTCCTCAAGATGCCATTGCACGGCGTCTATGCGGCATTTGGCATATAGGATAGCGTCAAGAGAGTCCTCCGGGTAGGGGTGAGGCGCCGGAGCGTCTACATGGTCTGTGACGTGATAGTCAGCGACGCAGCGGTCGAAGATTTCATTAGCGTTCTGAGCAAAGCGCATATCGTTAGGTAAGTTCTAAAGTTAAGTAAGATCTTAAATATTAGTAGGATGGGAGCAGTCAGCCCTTGAGAAGAGCCTGCAGCTCGTGGAGAGTGGTAAGAGCCTGAAGAGGGGTGAGGTTATCAATGGAGAGATTGAGGAGACGGTCACGAATCTGATTGAGGAGCGGGTCGTCGAGCTGAAAGAAGGAGAGCTGGTATCCGTCACGGCTTGAGCCTATGCCGCTGAGGTCAGCTTTAGAGGCCGGGACGGCGGATTGCTCACTCTCTGCTGATGAGCCATCGTTTCGATTGTTGGCCTCAAGCTGCCTGAGCACGTGGTCGGCACGTTTTACGATAGAGGGGGGCATTCCGGCCAGTTTGGCCACATGGATGCCGAAGCTGTGAGCCGAGCCGCCGGGGCGCAGTTTGCGCAGGAAGACCACTTTGCCGTCTATTTCTTCGACGGCGACATTGAAGTTGGCGATTCTGGAGAAGGATTTCTCCATTTCGTTAAGCTCGTGATAATGAGTGGCGAAGAGAGTGCGGGGACGAGCGGCGCCGTTTTCGTGAATATGCTCCACGATAGACCATGCGATTGAGATGCCATCGTAGGTAGAGGTGCCGCGGCCGAGTTCGTCGAAGAGAATCAGTGAGCGCGGCGAGAGATTGTTAAGGATAGCGGCCGCCTCATTCATCTCCACCATGAAAGTACTCTCGCCCATAGAGAGATTGTCGGAGGCTCCTACGCGCGTGAAAATTTTGTCGACTATGCCGATGGAGGCGGCCTCGGCCGGTACGAAAGAGCCGGTCTGGGCAAGGAGGGCTATGAGAGCCGTCTGCCTGAGGAGGGCCGACTTACCGCTCATGTTCGGCCCGGTAATCATGATAATCTGCCGAGAGTCACTGTCGAGACGCACGGAGTTGCTGATGTAAGGCTCGCCGGGGGGTAGCTGACGTTCTATTACGGGGTGTCGTCCCTCGCGGATGTCAATGATGAAAGAGTCGTTGACCTCAGGGCGGATGTATCGTCCCTCCTCAGCGGCGAGGGCGTTGGAGAGAAGAACGTCTATGCGTGCGGCGATTGCAGCTCCGGCGTTGAGCGCCTCAATGTGGCGGGAGAGGGCGTCGAGGAGCTGTGAGAAGATTTCTGATTCAAGCGCGGAGATACGCTCTTCGGCGCCCATTATCTTCTCTTCATACTCCTTCAGTTCCGGCGTGATATAGCGTTCGGCACTCACTAAAGTCTGCTTTCTTATCCATGTCGGGGGCACTTTATCCTTGTGAGTGTTGCGCACTTCGATGTAATAGCCGAAGACGTTATTGAAAGCGATTTTTAGTGAAGTGATACCGGTGGCATCAATCTCCCTCTGCAGAATATTGTCGAGGGCAGCTTTGCCGTTTTTAGAGATAGAGCGTAGCGAATCGAGCTCCTCGCTTATTCCTTCGGCGATAACGTCGCCACGGTTGATAAGCGCCGGGGCGTCGGGGCGTATAGCCGATGCGATGGCGTCAGCCACCTCAGTACGGTCGGGTATCCTCTGGCCGAGGTTGGAGAGTATTTCGGAGCCGGACTCCTCCGTAAGCTTCTTCAGGCGGCAGAGGGCATATACCGAGTCTTTAAGGGCGAGAAGATCTCGCGGCCCTGCTCTGCGGGTAGCGACTTTTGAGGTGAGCCGCTCCATATCGCCCATTTCGGAGAGGGTCTCGGCCACCTCATCGCGCAGGGTACGGTCTTTGAAGAAATAGTCTACGGCGTCGAGGCGCGAATTGATTTCCGCCGTGTCAAGCAGTGGGAAGAGGAGCCAGCGCCTCAGCATCCGGGCGCCCATCGGGGTTTTTGTATTGTCAATGATGTCAACGAGGGCTTTACCTTCGCCGCCCATAGGGTGAAGAATTTCGAGATTGCGGATAGTGAACTTATCCAGACGCACATATCTGTCTTCTTCAATGCGGCTTAGCGTGGTGATATGGGCTGTTCGCTCATGGTGTGTGAGGTCAAGATAGTGAAGTATGGACCCGGCGGCAATCTGCGCCTCCGGCATCTCCTCTACGCCGAAGCCCTTGAGAGAGCGGGTGTCAAACTGGCGGAGCAGTCTTTCGCGGGCGGCTTCGGGGGTATAGACCCAGTCGTCCAGCTCATAAATGGATGATTTGTGGGAGAAGAGCTCAGTATAGGCATCGCGCGTGCCATGCATTCTAAGCACCTCTTTCGGGGCGATATTGGCCAGGAGTTTGTCTATATACTGAGAGTCACCTTGGGCGCATAGAAATTCGCCGGTGGAGATGTCCAGAAAGGCCACTCCAATCTTATGCTTGCCGAAATGCACGCCGGCGAGGAAGTTATTCTCACGGGTGGAGAGGAGGTTTTCTGAAGTGTTGAGACCGGGAGTGACGAGCTCAGTGATGCCTCTTTTGACGAGCTTCTTCGTGAGTTTGGGGTCTTCGAGCTGTTCGCAGATGGCCACACGGCGACCGGCTCTGACGAGCTTGGGGAGGTAAGTGTCGAGGGCATGGTGAGGGAAGCCGGCGAGTTCCACGTAGGAGGCCGAACCGTTAGCCCTGCGGGTGAGAGTGATGCCGAGGATAGCGCTGGCATCAATGGCATCCTGGGAGAAGGTCTCGTAGAAGTCGCCTACACGAAATAGCAGGATAGCATCGGGATGCTTATCCTTCATTTCGTAATACTGCTTCATGAGCGGGGTCTCAACTTTCTTAGCCATGAGCCGGAGGGATTAATTAGCGAAAAGTTCAAGCATATATTTGGATAGCCCTACATAGATGAGCAAGCCTACCACGTCGTTTGTAATCTGGATGAAGGGGCCGGTGGCCAGTGCGGGATTGATTTTGAGCTTTTCGAGCGTGAGAGGCACGAAAGTGCCGAAAATGGTAGCGAAGATCACCACGCAGAATAGCGAGCATCCCACGGCAAAACAGATAGCATAATTATGATGCTGCGTGAGCCAGACATAGATGAAGACCAGGCCGGCAATGACAATAGCGTTGATGAGAGCCACCACAACTTCACGACCTATCTGCGTCCAAGCCTGCTTGATGTCGAGGCGTCCGTTGGCCAGACCCTGCACCACGATAGCGGAGGCCTGCACACCCACGTTACCACCCGTGCCGCCGATGAGGGGAATGAAGATGGCCAGAGCGGCCACGGCTGCGATCTGAGCCTCAAAGCCGCCGAGGATGAGAGAGTTGATTATGCCACCGATAATGCCTATAAGGAGCCACGGCAGTCGGGCCTTGGTCTGAGTGAGGATGGAGTCGTCGGCATCGATGTCTCCGGAGATACCGGAGGCCAGCTGATAGTCACGTTCGCTCTGCTCGCGCACTTCGTCCATCACGTCGTCCACCGTAATCTGCCCCACGAGCCTCCCTATGCTGTCGACTACCGGCATGGCCACAAGGTCATACTTCTCGAAGTCAATGGCCACGTCTTCTATCGGAGTCTCAACCCTCACGGAGACGGGGTCTTTCTCCATTACGTGCTTTATGCGTGAGACGGAAGGGTGAGTAATCATTTTCTTGAGCGGGAGCACTCCGAGCAGGCGATGGTCGTTGTCTGTGACGTAGATATAATATATTTCGTCAAGGTCTTCGGCCTGGCGTCTCATTTCCTTCAGGCATTCCGGCATCGACCAGTTCTCATTGACCTCAATCATTTCGGTGCCCATCAGACCGCCGGCAGTGTCTTCATCATACTGCAGAAGGTCGACGATGTCTCCGGCCTGCTCCACATCGTCGATATGCTGAATCACCTCATCACGGTCTTCTTCGTCGAGCTCCTGGATAAGGTCTACGGCATCGTCGGTGTCAAGCAGGTCTATGAAATGTCCGATTTGCTCCGGATCCATCCCTTCGAGGAGCTTTTTGCGGTCTTCCTCGTCAAGCTCCATGAGCACGTCAGCCTTCTTCTCGTTGTCGTCTATCAGGTCAAAGACCCATTCGGCGCGACGCAGGTTGAGGCTCTGGAAAAGCTCGGCGATGTCAGCCGGGTGGAGGTCATGGATTTCCTCACGCACGGCCGGCGCATTCTTCTCATCGATAAGGTCCTCTATTCTCTTGATGTCTTCCTCTGTAAAATCCTTCATCTCTACGAATAGTTAATGGGGACACAAAATTACGAAAAAAGGGTGAGACTTGCAAGCCGTCGGCGGGGCGTAGCGGCAAGAAAACGTCAAGAGTAGGCGGGCATGGCTCCTTTGCTGCATGAATGTTATGCAGGGGAGTGGATAATCTTCCTATCGGCGAGCGGCAGCAAAGGTGAGCAGACGCCGTTTTCAAAGAAAGCTCAAAGAGATTACAGAGAGCCCATTTTCGCAGAGTTGATTTTCTCAGAGCCCATTTTTCTCAGAGTTAATTTCATTAGAGCTCAGTTTCTCAGACGGTCTTCTCAGACGGTTTTCTCAAGGGCTATTCAGAATGCAAAGAGGGGTGTATCGGAATTTGCATTCTGATACACCCTCTTCGGTGGGCGATTACGGATTCGAACCGCAGACCCTCTGCTTGTAAGGCAGACGCTCTAAACCAGCTGAGCTAATCGCCCGTCATGCGCTGTTAGGCATGCTGCTCCATTTTGCCGTTTCCGGCTAATTTTGCAATCGGTGGGCGATTACGGATTCGAACCGCAGACCCTCTGCTTGTAAGGCAGACGCTCTAAACCAGCTGAGCTAATCGCCCGTTTGCGAGTGCAAAGTTAATACCTTTTTTTCCAATCTCCAAATTTTTTTGCTAATTTTGTAAAAAATTTTTTTGCCCTCTTCCCATGATGAGGTCTTAAAATAGCATTAAATATCTAATATAATGGAACTTACATCTCTTACGGCAATTTCTCCCATCGACGGACGCTATCGCTCGAAATGTGCCGAACTCGACAATTACTTCTCTGAGTTCGCTCTCATCCGCGCTCGTGTGAAGGTGGAAATAGAATATTTTATAGCCCTCTGCAACCTCGGTCTGGAGCCTCTGAAGGGTGTGCGTGGCGCAAATTTTGAAAAAATCCGCGACATATATAGAAATTTCTCTTTAGACGATGCCCGACGCATCAAGGAGATTGAGAGCGTCACTAATCATGACGTAAAGGCGGTGGAATATTTCATTAAGGAGAAATTCGACCTCCTCGGACTCGCCCCTTATAAGGAGTTCATTCATTTCGGACTCACTTCGCAGGACATTAATAACACGGCCACCCCTCTGACTCTGAAGGAAGCTATCGAAGAGGCATATCTTCCCCTGCTCGATCAGCTCATCTCAGTCATAGAGCATCAGGCAGAGCGCTGGGCTGACATCCCGATGCTCGCGCGCACTCACGGACAGCCGGCCACTCCCACCCGCCTCGGAAAGGAATGGAATGTCTTCGCCTATCGTCTGAAGACGCAGAGAGAGGCCCTGAAGGCTGTGCCTTTCTCCGGAAAATTCGGCGGTGCCACAGGAAATATGAATGCACATAAAGTTGCCTTCCCCGACATCGACTGGCCCGCTTTCGGCAACGATTTCCTCAAGGAGGCCCTCGGACTGGAGCGTGAGGAGCTTACCACCCAGATTTCCAACTACGACAATCTCGCTGCTATCTTCGATGCCCTCCGACGCATTAACACTATTATCCTTGATCTTGACCGCGACGTCTGGATGTATATATCCATGGACTATTTCAAGCAGAAAATCAAGGAGGGGGAGGTAGGCTCTTCCGCCATGCCTCATAAGGTGAACCCCATCGACTTCGAAAACTCGGAGGGCAATCTCGGCATAGCAAATGCCATATATGCCCACCTGGCGGCCAAGCTCCCCGTGTCAAGAATGCAGCGTGACCTTACCGACTCTACAGTGCTCCGCAACGTCGGCGTGCCCATGGCTCACTCCGTCATCGCCTTCCACAGCACCCTCAAAGGGCTCGGCAAGCTCATCATCAATGAAGATGTCATCACTTCTGACCTCGCCGCCCACTGGAACGTGCTGGCAGAAGCCATCCAGACTGTTCTCAGAAGCATCGGCTATCCTGAGCCTTACGAGACCCTCAAGCGCCTGACGCGCACAAATGAGGCCGTCACCGAGCAGAGCATCGCCGGCTTCATTGATTCTCTCGACGTGCCGGAAGATATTAAGGAGCGTCTGCATAAACTCACACCCTTGAATTATACAGGTTTCTGATGACCAGAGACATCCATATCGCAGATTTCGACTATCCTCTCCCCGAGGAGAGGATAGCCTCTCACCCCCTTGAGCAGAGGGATGCCTGCAGGCTTATGGTGGCTGCCCCGGGGGAAGAGCCGCGAGAGGCTGTCTTCAGCGACCTCCCGGATCTCCTTCCCGCCGATGCTCTCCTTGTGGCCAACAATGCCCGCGTCATCAACGCGCGCATCCTCTTTCATAAGGAGACGGGCGCTGAGATTGAGGTCTTTCTGCTTGAGCCGGCGGCTCCCGTGGACTATGCACTCATGTTTCAGGCAAACTATCCCGTGATGTGGCATTGCCTAATCGGGAATGCCAAGAAATGGAAAAAGGGTAATCTGGTGAAAAAGCTCAGCATAGATGGCCGCGAAGTCACCCTCACAGCCACAAGGGGAGGGGAGGGGAGCAATCATCTCGTCACCCTCGCATGGGACGACCGCGATGTCCCCTTCGCCCGCATTGTCGAAGCTGCCGGCTTCATCCCCATTCCACCTTATCTCAACCGTGAGTCGGAGTCGTCTGACCTTTCTGACTATCAGACCGTCTATTCAAGAGTCAACGGCTCTGTGGCCGCTCCCACGGCCGGCCTGCATTTCACCCCCCGGCTCTTCGCTCGCTTGGAGAGCAAGGGGATAGAGCGTCGTTTTGTCACCCTCCACGTCGGCGCCGGCACTTTCCGTCCTGTAAAGGCCGATACCATCGGAGAGCACGACATGCACGCAGAGGCATTTTCCGTAAGCCGCGAATTTCTTGCCGACCTCATCCGATGCAAAAAAGAGGGCCGGCCGGTGGTGGCCGTCGGCACAACGACGGTCAGAACGCTGGAGTCGCTCCCTTATTTCGGCCGAATGGCAGCTCGCGGTCTTTCTGCCCGCAGCCTCGACCAGTGGACGGCTTACGACAATCCCCTCAACGATGATGACACGGTAGAGCTGCTTCAGGCGCTCGCCGACAGAATGGACCGTGACTGCGAAAATGTCTTTACCGCTCAGACTTCCATCATGATAGCTCCCGGCTTTCGCTGGAGGGTGGTCGATGCCATAATCACTAATTTCCATCAGCCCCAGTCCACGTTGCTTCTGCTGGTGGCCTCCTTTCTGGAGCCGGAGGAGCAGAGCCCCCGGCTCTGGCGCAGAATTTATGATAAAGCGCTTGAAGAGGGATTCCGATTCCTCTCTTACGGCGATGCCTGCCTGCTTTTTCACTGAAAAGAATAGTTTACTTACCTAAAATACCCATGATTACTCTCAAATCACAGTCAAACGTGCCTCAGTTGAGCCCCGTATCCCTCCCCGGCTCCAAAAGCATGGCGGCGCGCGCTCTCATCCTCAATGCTCTCAGCGGTGAGCCCGGGAGCCTCTCCGGACTCCCGCAGTGTGAAGACACCTCATCGCTGCGCAGGGCCATCGACCTTCTCGCCGAAAAAGAGCCGGCCACTATTGACGTTGGAGCCGCCGGAACGGCCATGAGATTCATGACCGCTCTTTGCGCCTCTACTCCAGGAGCCCACGTCATGCTGACCGGCACCGAGCGCATGAGACGCCGCCCTATTGCTCCCGTGGTGGATGCCCTGCGCCAGATTGGTGCCGATATTGAATATCAGCGCCACGACGGATTCCCGCCCCTGCTCATCAAGGGGATGCCCCTCAGAGGCCCTGAAGTGGATATCCGCGCCGACATCTCCTCGCAGTTTATCTCGGCTCTCATGATGATAGCACCGGGGTGCCCCGGCGGTCTCGACATTAATCGAAAAGGGGCAAAGACTGTCTCGCGCCCTTACATTCGCATGACGGCCAAAATGATGGAGGATTTCGGCG
This sequence comes from Bacteroidales bacterium, assembly GCA_014800685.1. Taxonomy (GTDB): domain Bacteria; phylum Bacteroidota; class Bacteroidia; order Bacteroidales; family Muribaculaceae; genus Lepagella. The sequence continues at coordinate 7,347 of JAAVFQ010000033.1, read as the reverse complement.
CCAAACTCTCGGAAGTAGATTCTCGCATTGTCATCGAAGAGGGCAAATATTCCGCGCCGGCACACTACGAGATTGAGCCGGACTGGTCCGCCGCCTCTTATTTCTATGAATTTGCCGCTCTGCTAAAGGGAGAACCCGTACACTTGAGCCGGCTTCTCCCCGCGGAAAAATCCGTGCAAGGAGATTCCCGTTGCGCCGCTCTATTCTCCAATCTCGGTGTCTCCACGGAGTATCTTCCCGACGGAGGGGCTGTGCTTCGCGGCGGAGGCCCGGTGGTTAAGGCCGATGAAGACCTCTCAGAGACCCCTGACCTCGTCCCGGCCCTCGCCGTAGCTCATTGCCTCTGTGGCGTCCCGTTCAGATTCAAGGGTATTAATCATCTGCGCCTCAAAGAGTGCGACCGTCTGGCGGTAATAGTTGCAGAACTGCGCAAACTCGGTTTCGTGGCTCAGACTCAGGAGGACGTGCTCTATTGGGATGGCGAGACCTGCGATGCCGCTCCTCACGAGCCCATAAGAACGCATGATGACCATCGCATAGCTATGGCGTTTGCTCCTGCCGTGCTCCGCTTCGGAGAAATTGTGATTCTGCATGAAGGTGTCGTGGATAAGTCTTATCCCGATTTCTGGAACAATCTCGAACGCCTCGGCATATCTATCTATTATTAATGACGGGTATCTATTATTAATGACAGGTGCTTTAATCATACTTCTATTCCTTATACTGGTGGGAGTGGTGCTTCGTTTCCTTGACAAGCGCCGCTCCCCCGCAAGGGATACCGACGCCACGGCTGAGCCCGAACGCACGGCCGACGAACCGGACGGCGCGGAATGTTGCGGTCAGCATCTCGTGTGCGAGAAGCTCTCGCTCGCGCCACTCTCCGGAAAAATAGAATATTTCGACGACGAGGAGCTCGACCGTTTCCGTCAGAGGGAGCCGGACAGCTTCTCGGAGCAGGAAATAGAAGAGTTCAGGGAGATTCTTCTCTCCATGCGCCCCGAAGAGGTGCCCGCATGGGCGCGTTCCCTTCAGCTTAGAGAAGTGACCATCCCGCCCCCTATCAGGGAGGAGATTCTTCTTATCGCCTCTGACCTGCGATTCAAGTGACAGCCCGATGCACTCCCATGTTTAACCTCATAACCCCTTACCTATGCTTGACTATCCATTCTTCAGAAATGCCCTTCTCGGTATTGTGATTATATCCGTAGTGGCCGGCATCATAGGCACATACATTGTCACCCGCCGACAGGTTTTCATCGCCGGCGGAATCACCCATACCTGTTTCGGTGGGCTCGGCCTGGGGTATTTTCTCGGATGGAATCCGGTGGCTACGGCCGCTCTATTTGCTGTGGGCGGAGCGCTCGGTGTGGATGCGTTGGCTGCCCGCAGGGTGAGGCGCGATTCTGCCATCGCCGTCATCTGGGCTGTCGGAATGGCGCTCGGCATCCTTTTCGTCTTTCTCTCTTCCGGGTTTGTGCCTGAACTCAACGCTTTCCTCTTCGGCAGCGTCCTCTCCATCACGAAGAGCGACTTGCTGATTTTCGCCGCTCTCTCAGCTGTTCTGCTCCTCTTCTACGCCCTTTTCTACAGCCGCATTGTCGCTGTGAGTTTTGATGAAGATTTCTCGCGCACACGTCGGCTCCCGGTCAAGTTTATCACCATATCTATGTCTGTGTTGACAGCCCTCGGCATTGTGCTTACTATCAGGATGATCGGAGTCATGCTGCTCGTCTCCCTCGTATCCCTCCCGCAGATGGCGGCCGAAAACTTCACCCGTCGCTACACTCCTATGATGACGCTCTCCATCCTCTTCTCGCTCATTGCGGGAGTCGGCGGACTCATCATAGCCTATTTCATTGACGTCCCTGCCTCTGCTACCATTGTGCTCCTGCTCGCGCTCCTTTATCTGCTCACGCTCCTTCGCAGATAAGCGTTGCCCCCCGAAGCCTCAGGATTCCTGAAATATAACAGAGAGGGTGCGCCAATTTTTTTTGGTGCACCCTCTGAAGTTTTAGAATAGACGGGTTTGCCGGCGAGCGGCAGTCAGGGACTCTCTATCTCGATTGTCGCTCCTCCTCGCGCATGCGCAGATAATCGCTGAAGGAGTGAGCCTCTTTCCCCTGCAGGTTTATCCACAGATTAGCGGGCTCGCCATCTTCCCATATCTCATACCAGCCGTCCGTAAGTTCTTCCATACCGTCATATTTTAAAGGGATGACGGCGTTGCCGTTGACATCGATGACCCCAACATAGTCGTCCAGCCTCACCACGCAAACGTTATTTTCGCTAAAGCCGCCTGCATAATCGTAGATGGCCGGTATCACGAAGGTGCCGGTTTTCTCAATGAATCCGATTTTACCCCCCTGCTCCACTCGTGCCAGACCTACACGGCGGTTAAATGGGTCCGCATTTTCAAACTGGTAGCCTATCTGTAGATAAAACTTGCCTTCGTCTGCGGTTAGATTAAAGTAGCCCCACCTGGCCGGTGCCATGGATTCGATGGGCTGTGGCATCAGGGCCGGCTCCGGATAATCCATCCTCAGTTTGACGGCCTCGCTGCAGAAGAATGTACCGGCTATCGCCATGATGAGTATAAATGTTCTTTTCATAAATTTGGAGTTTTATGTGAGTGTAATGATAGGATTTGATATTGCGAAGGTATCAATATAAATTCATTTTTGCAAATTTTTCGGCTAAGTAAGTGAGAAAAATTAATGTGCATATAAAACGAAGAAATTTTGGAGATAATTTCGCGGCGAAACGAAGGAAGATATAAGCATATCTCACTGAGAAACAACGGGAAATTAGCCCCAAAGGACAAGTTTTATAGTACAAGTGTTTACATCTCACATATCCTTTAATTTTTAGAACTTACTTACTTTTTTACTTTTCGACAGTACTCCGCCCTTTGTCGCTGACCTCCACTCCGAACAAAATGCCCCTCTCGATTATTATATATAGGTAGCCCGAACTGCATACAGGTAAAAATATAGGAAGAAAATTGATAAATATGAAAACACTTGAAATTGACATTCAGCATGCCCTCTACTTTGCAGGACAGAAAAACTATGAGGCCCTTGAACCGGAAGCCGTAAAGGCTATCTCTACCATTGACGGCAAGTCAGGCCCTGGATCAGACTTCCTCGGATGGGACACTCTCCCCTCCGAAACGTCGCAGCAGCTCCTTGACCGTATCAATGCCACTGCGGAGCGTCTTCGCGCCGCCGCCGATTATATTGTTGTGGTGGGAATTGGTGGTAGCTATCTGGGAGCTCGTGCGGTAATTTCCGCCCTCTCCGACCTATTCTCTGACCAGTATATCCCCGAGCCCAACAACCCTAAAATCCTCTATGCCGGCCAGAACATTTCCGAAGACTATCTCGCATCGCTAAAGAAACTCCTCTCGGGCAAGAAATTCGCCATTATCAATATCTCTAAGTCCGGCACCACTACTGAGCCGGCCATCGCTTTCCGGGTGCTCCGCGACCTCCTCGTGCAGCAGGCTGGTGCTGATAAGGCTAAAGACCTTATCGTGGCTATTACCGACAAGGAGAAGGGGGCACTCAGAGCTATGGCCGATAAGGAGGGATATGAGACTTACGTCATCCCCGATAACGTGGGTGGCCGTTTCTCCGTACTTACACCCGTCGGCTTGCTCCCGATAGCTTGCGCCGGTTTCGACATCAGCAAGCTCATTGCCGGAGCGCGCGACATGGAGAACACGACTCGCCGTCCGGGTCCCTCCAATCCAGCGCAGGTTTATGCCATGATGCGTAATGCCCTCTATCGTGACGGTAAGAAAATCGAACTACTTGTCAACTATAATCCCCGTCTGCATTACTTCTCCGAATGGTGGAAGCAGCTCTTCGGTGAGTCGGAAGGTAAAGAGAATAAGGGCATCTTCCCGGCTTCTGTAGACTTTACTACTGATCTCCATTCCATGGGGCAATGGATACAGCAGGGAGAAAGAACCATCTTTGAGACTGTGCTCTCCGTTAAGGAGCCGGCCGACTCTCTGCGAATCCCCGGAAACGCTGAAAATCTTGACGGCATTAACTACCTCGAAGGTAAGCGGGTAGATGAAGTCAACAAGCAGGCCGAACTCGGCACTCTCCTCGCTCACGTCGACGGCGGTGTGCCTAACATCCGCATCTCCGTGCATTCTCTTGATGAATACACTATGGGCCAGCTGATCTACTTCTTTGAAAAGGCTTGCGCTATAAGCGGATATATGCTCGGCGTAAATCCTTTTAATCAGCCCGGTGTGGAAGATTATAAAAAGAATATGTTTGCGCTTCTCGGAAAACCCGGATATGAGGCTCAGACTCAAGAGATGAAGAAGCGTCTTGAAAAGTAACAGCCCTCATCCGTATGGGCTGAGGGCAACGCTCTCTCGAGCACTGTTAGTATAATGAGAGGACGTGACTATGGTAGAAGTTTCTACCCGTCACGTCCTCTTTTTTTCTTATGTGGCCTCAGCCCTCAGGTGAAGGTGTCGGTTATGGTGTCTATGGCTCGACGCGCCGGAATGCCCCGGTAGAGTATGTCGTAGACTGCATTCAGAATAGGCATCTCCACCATCTCCTCCCGATTGAGTTCATAGATGCATTTGGTGCCGTAATAGCCCTCGGCAACCTGCTCCATGTCAAGCATCGCTGCCTTAACGGAATATCCCTTGCCGATGAGCGACCCTAAATTGTGGTTGCGCGAAAAGCGGCTATACGCGGTCACAAGCAAGTCTCCCAGATAGGCCGAACGGCAGATGTCTCGGTCGGGCATCGGGGCTATCTTGTCGACAAACCGACCCATCTCCCGGATAGCGTTGCTCACAAGCATCGCCATGAAGTTGTCGCCGGCCTTAAGGCCCGATACGATGCCACCCGCTATCGCGTAAACGTTTTTCAGTACCGCAGCATATTCTATCCCCTCTACGTCTGTCGAGATGATGGTCTTCATCTTCTTCCCGGCAAGCATCGAGGCGAAGAGGCGGCTTTTCTCCACATCGTGACACCCTATGGTAAGGTAGCTCAGTCGTGCCAAGGCTACCTCCTCTGCGTGGCACGGACCTCCTATCACAAGAAGATTCTCATCGAGGCAGCCGAAGTTCTTCTTGAAATAGTCAGTCACTATGAGATTCTCATCCGAGACTATTCCCTTCACCGCTGAGACGATATTCTTCCCTGAGATGTCGGTAGTGATTTTGTCGGCCTCGGCCTTGAAATAGGGTGATGGGATCGCTATCACAAGAGTGTCGGCTCGCTCGCATACCTCGTTGATGTCGGAATAGAAATCTATGCGGTGCACGTCAAAGCTGACGTCGGAAAGATACACTGGGTTGTGCCGATACTTGATGAAGTCCTCTATCCGATCCGCTCGGCGGATATACCAGACCAGACGGTCGCAATTCCCCATCAGAAGTTTGGCCAGCGCTGTCGCCCAGCTTCCTCCACCGATGACGGCTATCTGCCCTAAAGGTGTCATGACTCTGTAGTCTCTGCAGGTTCCTCTTCGGCCTTCGTCTGCTTCTTCTCAGGACGCATTTGAGGGAAAAGAAGCACCTCCTGGATTGCCTCCTGGCCGGTCATTAACATCACGAGACGGTCCATGCCGATTCCCATGCCCGATGTCGGTGGCATACCGTATTCCAGCGCACGGATAAAGTCATGGTCTATTATCATCGCTTCATCGTCGCCCTTGTCAGCCAGTCGCATCTGCTCCACAAAGCGCTCATACTGGTCTATCGGATCGTTAAGCTCCGAATAGGCGTTGCAGAGCTCCTTGCCGTTCACCATCAGCTCGAAGCGCTCCGTAAGCTCCGGATTGTCGCGGTGACGCTTCGTCAGGGGGGACATCTCTATCGGATAGTCAGTGATAAAGGTGGGCTGGATGTAGCTCCCCTCACACTTCTCTCCGAATATCTCGTCGATCAGCTTCCCTTTGCCCCAGGCGGCCTCTACCTCTATGCCGCTTTCTTTGCAGAAGGCGCGAAGCTCTTCCTCGCTCTTCCCTTCGATGTCAAAGCCGGTGGCTGTAAGGATGGCCTCACGCATTGTCACCCGAGGGAAGGGCGCCTTGAAGGAGATGGTCTTGTCGCCTACCTTGACTTCGCAACTGCCGTTGACGTCGAGCGCTATCTTCTCAAGCATCCGCTCCGTCATGTCCATCATCCAGTTGTAGTCCTTATAGGCTACGTATATCTCCATGCAGGTGAATTCAGGATTGTGCGTGCGGTCCATTCCCTCATTGCGGAAGTTCTTGGAGAACTCATACACCCCGTCAAATCCTCCTACGATAAGACGCTTCAGATAAAGCTCATCTGCTATGCGCAGATATAGCGGGATGTCAAGATAATTATGATGAGTGATGAATGGTCGGGCCGAAGCGCCTCCGGGTATCGACTGCAGGATCGGAGTCTCTACCTCTATATAGCCTCGCTCATTGAAGAATTCGCGCATGGAGTTGAAGACCTTAGTGCGCTTCAGGAAGATTTCTCTGACCTCCGGATTGACCACAAGGTCTACATAGCGCTGGCGATAGCGCATCTCAGGATCTGTAAAGGCATCGTAGGCCTTCCCATCCTTCATCTTAACGATGGGAAGGGGGCGCAGACTCTTCGAGAGGAGCGTCAGCTCTTTGGCGTGTATGGAAATCTCTCCGGTCTTGGTGCGGAATACGAACCCCTTTACTCCGATGAAGTCTCCTATGTCAAGCAGCTTCTTGAAGACTACATTATATAAGTCCTTGTTCTCTCCGGGACAGAGATCGTCTCGGCTGATGTAGAGCTGGATGCGACCCTCTCCATCCTGAAGTTCTACAAACGATGCCTTACCCATGATGCGTCGGCTCATGATACGTCCGGCTACGCATACGTCTCTCGGCTCTTCTTCATCATTGAATGATGCCTTGATTTCACCACTTCTCGCATCCACCGGATATAAAGGTGCCGGATAAGGCTCTATGCCCATATCGCGCAACGTCTGCATGCTGTTGCGCCTAACTATCTCTTGCTCAGATAATTCCTGTATTGCCATATATCTTTTATTATATTCCTTTGAGTAGAATAAGGGGTATGACCCTATTAATAAACGGCAAAATTACAAAAAATTGCCCGTTTTTGCAATACATTATCCCACCTTAATATATATTCTACGAGTAAATATATTATAAGAGGAGTAATATATTCTACGAGTTATAAATATTCTACGAGTTATAAATATTCCAAGAGTTAGTAGCCACCGCAACAATCTGATTTCAAAATAAACATAACATAACAAAATTAAACAAAAATTAACTCTCTGCAAATCACTAACAATCAGCGTGATACAAAAAAGTTCACGAAAAAAGCGA
>JAAVFQ010000032.1 GCA_014800685.1 Bacteroidales bacterium | reverse complement strand
CCAAATAACGGAACAAGATATGATATTGCAAGAAATAATACTCCGGCAATAAATGAGTACAGAATATTTTTACCAAAACGCCCTATAAATCCACTATTATTTAATTGTTTGATATTATAGCCAATCTGAAAGTAGAATAAAATGAAGAAAAATATACAACGAAAGATAAAAGACCCCCAGAATGATAATTGAGAACCGGATTGGAGATTAGCTACATTCCAAGGTATCCACATCACATTCGGATATGTGATGAAGAACATACAAAAGAAACTTATAGCAATCAGATGTTTCTGACTTTTGTATAAATCGACTTCTTTCATAGTGCAAAATTAGAGATTTTTTTTGATATCCAAAAGATGAAAACTCTGTGCATAAGTCATGTAGCTTGCTGACAAAATCTGTCGGCCGTTTACAGAACGGTGAACATTATCTGATTTGACAGTGTTGTAAACGTACCTGCACGCTAAATGAATTTCATTCATGTTCCGAGACTGGATTTGTTAAAATAAAATTGAATGAAATGAAAAAATTATCATTAAGTGTGGTTATCGGATTATGCTCTGTCGGCTCCATGTTGGCTAATTCCACGGGGTCATTACGCTTCAACCCAGATCAATTCAGAGTTGAAACCTTGACGATGCCGGACGGTACTCAAGTGTCATATAAGGCTTACGAAGGCATTTATTACGTCACGAATATCGAGGATTCTACCTATCAGACTTTAAACATATATGTTCCTCTTGACCGTAAAGGTCGTACGGACACACAGACTCCAATATTAATGCGAAATAATGTAGGGGGATACATGGCTTCTCCTGCCGGTACTCCATCTGTTGCCGATGCCACGGGCCGTGCGTTGGCAGAGGGATTTATACTCTGCATTCCTGGAGCAAGGGGCAACGGTTCCACAGTGAATAAAAATGGGAAGACTGTATCGACCGGTATTGCACCTAATGGTCTTTTAGACCTTAAAGCTGCCACACGCTATCTTCACTACAACGATGACCTTATTCCCGGCAATTCCGAGCTGATATTTACTGATGGGACAAGTGCCGGGGGTGCAATGTCGGCATTGCAAGGTATAACAGGCGATGCGGCAGAATATGAACATTACCTCAAGGCTATGGGCGCAGCCGAAGCGTCAGATTCAGTCTTTGCGTCAATCTGCTACTGTCCGATCACTGACCTTAATCATGCCGATATGGAATATGAGTGGCTGTATGGATGTACGAACACCGGAGTAAGACATCTCGATTTAGCACAGATCAGCGTGTCAGACGAATTGGCTGCACAATGCCCGGCATATATAGATTCTTTAGGACTGAAGGATGCCAAGGGCAATCCAATAACTTCTGAGAATTATATGGATTATCTCAAGACCTTCATTATGGCTTCAGCTCATAAGGCTCTTGAAGAAGGCTGCGAAATTCCTGACAGTATTGGAATAATCCGCTATCAAAAGCCGAGACCTACTTTTGCCCAGCGGCTTGGTTCTGCTCCTGTAAATGGTGGAATGCCTGTAATGAGACCCATTATGAAAGACGGTGCTCCGAGAAGAACTGAATACACAGACCATGTGACTGATATCGACTGGCAAAAATATCTCACGTATGTAGCAACAGTGACTCCGCTCAAAACTCCGCCTGCTTTTGATGCCTACGGTGTCTTGGGAGCTTCAGCCACACCTGAAAATTGCGTGTTCGGCAACTCAGAAGGTAATCCCTCAAACTTTACTGAATATAGTCTTCATAAAAGAACAGGTAATGACACTGCTGTTTTATCCCCTGAATTGCAGGAACGAATACGTTTGATGAACCCGATGAATTTCATAGGCAATAATGTGAGAGCAGGAGCCGCTAAATATTGGTATATACGTCACGGAGCAAAAGACAGAGACACATCTTTCCTTGTTCCCGTTAATCTTGCAACAAAACTGAGCAACGCAGGATATGATGTAAACTTTTTCCTGCCGTGGAACCGTCCTCACAGTGGGGATTATAATCTTGATGACCTCTTCAACTGGATAAAAACAACTATTAACCAATAAAAAGACAAAGATGAAAATATTCAAAATTAAGCTCAGCACATTAATGTTAGTAATAGTTGCCATCATAAGTGCAACTCCCGTTCTTGCTTCATGCGGCAATACGAATGCCACAACTAATAATGAAAATAGTCAGTCAGATAAACCTCAGCGGGGAAAAGGAGGAAAGCCCGGCGGTCCGCAATTAGGTACGCCCGGTGGTGGTCCTGTCATTGACAAAAGCGGAGATGCGACCCTTCAGGCAATGATTAAGGCAGAGGTCCCTCAGTTCAAACAATTTGAATATTCCGATGTCGCTACCGGGAAGACAATAAATTACAGCTTGTTTACACCGAAAAATATCGACAAGGCAAAAAAGTATCCTCTTGTACTCTTCATGGCGGATGCCAGCACACCAGGCACTGACGACGTGACACGTCCACTTACTCAAGGATATGGCGCACTCGTTTGGGCTACTGATGAATGGCAGAAGGGAAATCCCTGCTATGTGCTTGTACCCCAATATTCGGGGGTCGCCGTAAACGATGCATACGAACATACCGACGAAGTGGATATGGTTGCCCGTCTTGTAAAAGAGATCTCACAAAACCCGACAATTGACTCAAATCGGCTCTATACTACCGGGCAATCTATGGGAGGAATGATTTCAATGTACTATAATTCTGCTTATCCTGACTTGTTTGCAGCTTCAATCTTTGTAGATTGCCATTGGGACAGCGCGACATTTCCCGAACTCGTAAAACACAAATTCGCCTTCATCACTGCCGGTAAAGCGGGAACATTCGGAGCTCTTGAACGAGCCGCCGACAATGCGGGTGTGAAATACGAATACGTTGAGTTCAGTGCCAAACTTCCACAGTCTGAACAGGATAAAATAGCAGCAAATCTTCTTGCCGAAGGAGCTCCTATCAACATAATAAACTTTGAGTCTAAAACCGTTCTTCCCACCGACGGCAAAGGTAGTGAACACATGTATTCATTTGATTACGCATATCGTTTGACACCAGTAAGAGAATGGCTTTTCAGGCAATCTAAATGAGATACTGAATAAATATTACGAAAAAAGATGAGTAATTTTCGGACTTATAATTGCGGTTCTCGATCTTACATGATGTAGCTCCACTAATATGATACTTTTTTCCATTTTTGTCCGATAAGCACAAATAATCTAATAAAGTATAAGTTACGAAAATTTACCTGTTTAACAAATATATTAATATAGACAGACCAAGCATTAAAGCCTGATCTGTCTATTGAGTATTATCAAATTCCGCAATGTCAAGCCGGAAAACGCGGAGCACATGCCGGCATAGGATAACGTGGTTGAGGTTCCGCCACCATTGAGGTCTAATGCCCCTGCGGAGGGTGGATTGTGTGGATATTTACTGTGTTGGCTTCCGTGGCTGCCTTGACATCTGGTTGAAACTGCTGGGATTGCTCATGCTTCTTCTCAGTTCCGTCATTCTCATAGTGTTTGACTCCCATTCGGTCGTCCGGCACTTCGTAGGTTGAGGTAAGTTCAGCCATAATATTGCGGTCGAGGGCTGCAAGTTAAGATTTGAGAATTACAACACTTCTGCCGGATAGGGATATTACAAAAATCGCTGAAACTGTCTTAGTTTCAGCGATATGCGGCATTCTACCGGTTTCATCTGTGATCCGCCTGGGGCTCGAACCCAGGACCCCAACATTAAAAGTGTTGTCGCTCCAAGGCATTTAAAAGCCTCGCTTGCGCTCGTCTTTCAAATGCTACCAGCTGAGCTACTGAATCTTACAGTTATATAATTGGCTTTGAGCCATTCGCTTCTTTTATATTCGGTTTACATTACGGTTTACAGTCGTGTTTTTTGAGATGTGGTTAATAATCATTTTTAGTTCTCTCTAAAAAACATCGTAGATTATATAGGATAGGTTATTTACCGTCCTATCTCTTTTCATAGTCGCAGTTTTGCTCAATCTTATTGATAAGATGTTTCTTTAGGAGTTCTCCGTTTAGATTCTTCTTTACCTTTATTCTCGTATATGGTATAAGTTGAAGTATCAGAGAAACTAATTTATCTCCATTCGAGGATTGAGGTAATTGTATTGCCTTGTAGGTAATAACTCCGATATTGACTTGCTCAGTTTTGCCTCATCTGCTGTTTTTTTTTAATAAAGTAAAGATTTTATGTCGTAATCAAAACAAAATCATCTGAATTGAAGATTCGCTTGCCAACGAGTTTTTCAATGTTATCGTATGTTATCAAAGATAATGCTATGGCATCATGTCCATTTCCACTCGCAATATATAGGTCTCCCGGAAGGAGTTCCGTACCTTCGCATGGCTCAAATTTTATCAAAGACGGTATATCAGGATTAATTTTTGTACCATAAGGTCTGTTATAAGTCCAAAATGATATATCAGCATTGCTTATATTATTTTTCAAATATCCAAAAGTTTTACTCGCATATTGCCATTGAGAAATGCTTGGAATCTCTAATGTTATTCCGAGGAAATTGTTTAGCTTCTCAATAAAAATAAGCATCTCTCTCCAAGAATAAACACTACTATTATTGTATGGCATTATTTCTTTCCATTGCTTTTTTAATATTGGATATTTCAGGATATAGAAAGGTCTTTCGTCATACTGAAAATCAGCTATATTTTTTATTTCTTCCTCTACAAAATCCTCTTGTTCAGATTGATGAGTTTCAATTTTAAATATTGATTTTAGAAATTTAATAATTTGAGTAATCATATATTTCTTATTATTTTGCCAAAAATGTATTCTGTGAACTTCGCTCTTTTCGCCATTTACGAAATCCACCTAAAACACCATCGCCTCCTGGATAAGGTTTTGGTATCTCTGGCAGATGTGTTTGTAAAAATTCTTAAGTTCTGATAAAGTAGAACTCCTTCCACTTTCATTTACTATTATATGGGCGGCGAGAACAATTCTACCCTTGTCTTGTCAAACGGACTTCCGACTGCAAGGGCTTTTGCAGAGTCTGTTGAAAGCACTTTTGCGTCATGTGTTGACAGCAGAGCAGAAATAATATTGTTTATCTTGGCAAATTCTGTCTGCATATCCAATTCTTCGGCCACACTCCTTAACTCATCCCGATATTGATTGAGCCGATCTTCACCACCTGTCAGCAGTATCTGTTCAAGTTTATTTTCAATGGCACTTACAGGCAACACTCGCGACTCGTCACCGGACTTTCGTGACACCTGCATATTTTCGAGCATATATCTATGCTCACCCGATATGTGCATACCCATAAACGGTATATCGTGTGATGATGCCTTTGGTCCCTTTGCAAAATTCAAGGTAATGCCCGGCAAATCGGTCACTCGCCTTGTCGTTGAGTTTGTAAGGAAGAAGTCGCCGGTTGCTGTCGGGCGCATCTCTTTGGCACTACGATGACTTATCAACGCAGCCGGGTAGCGGTAAACAAGTATATCAATAAGGTTACGGCGCACAATGTTTTCCAGACTATCTATAAGGTTAGTCGTATAGATACGTGGTGCCACCTTACGCAGTTCACCGTCCTTCACCTTCTTACTGAGCACACGGGAAACTTTCGGGTCCGAAGAACCGAAAACAATCTCTTTCTGGGTGTCAACTTTAACTGCCATACAAAAAATCACGATTAAGAGAATGCAAAGGTACAAAAAAATGCGATTATAACCGCGATTTTTACAAAAAATTGAGTTTAATACATGCTGTTTTAGGCATTCGGGCTTAGACTAGTTCATTAAAAGCCATATAGTATTCCAAAAAATCACAACTATAAATTTCGAGAGTATAAATTTCTGCGATTATAACTCGGCATTTGATAAAAAGCTGAGTTTCGGCTATCATTGTCGTAAACACCGTCTTTCTCAACGCCCTATGAGGCTGAGGATATGTTCTACCTTTTAGTCCATAGGACGGAACGGACGTCTCTAAAGTTGTATTTTAAACCAGTCATCACCGGACTTCACGTATATATCATCGTTCTCTTTGGATTTTCCTATTTGATCGAAAACACACGGGGCGAGCACTTCATCGTCGGCATTCAACACGCCGTACTTGCTATCATTATAGACTTCTATCCATGTGGTATGATGGAATGTATCGTTATACGACGGCTCTACAAGATAGGTGTCATCCTTCTTTATCCATCCCATCTTGCCGTTGAGTGTAACACAGGCATATTCACGATGCATAAAATCCCCGACCTTTTCGAAAATTGAGAAAACAACGAATTTACCGTCAGGATCAATATATCCGTATTTTTCCATCAATCGCTACGCTCGCCCGGTCCCCCCAGAAAGTTCTGGCATTATCAAAGATTGGAGGAATACGGAAAGAGCCGTCTTCACGGATGTATCCATATTTACAGTTGATTTTGACACATGCCACACCTTCCCGGAAATTCCTTGCTTCATCGGAGATAGGTGGAATAATCCATTTCCCTGACTCATCAACATATCCGTATTTTTCTTCCTTACTACTTTGCTTAAGGTTCATTTTTATTGTGTTTATAGTTTTTTTGCAATTATGGATTCTCTTTGTATCATTGGTTTTCGGTTTAACTTCCTGTTTTAATTGTGTGGGCGAGAGTACAGTTATATAAAAGAAAAAAGCAGCTATCGTTTGATGATAACTGCTTGATTTTCAGCGTTTTACTTGTGATCCGCCTGGGGCTCGAACCCAGGACCCCAACATTAAAAGTGTTGTGCTCTACCAGCTGAGCTAGCGAATCTCCGTGTCGCTCGCAGTACTCCGACTTTTTTTTACCCCTCTTTGCGTTTCCGCTCAGGGAGCTTGCCGTCATTTCCTGTTTGCGAGTGCAAAGTTAATGCTTTTTTTGCCCATGACCAAATTTTTTTTAAACTTTTTTTCAAGTTTTTTCGTGCGCGTTGATTTATGCTCTGATTATCAACTGTATGCGTTTTGTCGGGTCTGTGGGCTTTTTGCTTATGTCTTTGCCGATGTGTGGGAATGTCTTGGCATTATTCCCATTCGATTGTGGATGGGGGCTTTGAGGAGATGTCATAGACTACTCTGTTTACGCCACGGACTTTGCGGATGATGTTGTTGCTGACTTCGGCGAGGAAGTCGTGGGGGAGGGGTGTCCATGTGGCTGTCATGCCGTCTGTGGAGTTGACTGCGCGCAGTGCCACTACGTTTTCGTAGGTTCTTTCATCGCCCATGACTCCTACTGAGCGTATGGGTGTGAGGATGGTGCCGGCTTGCCATACTTTGTCGTACAGTCCCCAGTCGCGAAGGGCTTGAATGTAGATGTGGTCGGCTTCCTGCAGGATTCTGACCTTATCGGGTGTGATATCTCCGAGGATTCTGACTCCGAGTCCGGGGCCGGGGAATGGGTGTCGGCCGATGAGAGTGGGGGAGATGCCGAGTTGGCGTCCTACTCTTCTCACTTCGTCTTTGAAGAGGAGACGGAGGGGCTCTACGAGGCGCAGGTTCATTTTTTCGGGGAGTCCGCCGACGTTGTGATGTGATTTGATGACCATTCCGGTGATGGAGAGTGATTCGATGACGTCGGGGTATATGGTGCCTTGCGCGAGCCATTTAATGTCTTTTAGTTTATGGGCTTCGCGGTCGAAGATGTCGATGAATCCTTTCCCTATTATTTTTCTTTTTTTCTCGGGGTCGGTTTCGCCTTTGAGTGCGTTATAGAATTCCTCTTTAGCGTCTACGCCGATGACGTTTAGTCCCATGTCGGAGTAGCTGCGGAGCACGTCGTCAAATTCGTTGAGGCGGAGCAGTCCGTTGTCTACGAATATGCAGGTGAGGTTGTTGCCGATGGCTTTATTGAGGAGCACGGCGGCTACTGTGGAGTCGACGCCTCCGGAGAGTGCGAGGACTACTTTGTCGTCTCCTACCTGTTCGCGAAGGCGCTCTACGGTGGATTCGATGAATGACTCGGGAGTCCAGTCGGAGTTTGAGCCGCAGATGTCGCGCACGAAGTTGCCGAGGATTATGAGGCCATCTTCCGAGTGGTAGACTTCGGGGTGGAATTGCACTCCCCAGGTTTTTTCATCACCTATGCGGAATGCGGCGTTTTTGACGTCGGCAGTTGAGCCTACGTTATGGAAGGAGTCCGGTGTGTGGGTGATTGAGTCGCCGTGGGACATCCAGACGACTGAGTTGTCGCGGATGCCGTGCATGAGGGGGTCTTGGTTGTCGTGCCATACGAGCCGGGCTTTTCCGTATTCGCGGGTGTTGGAAGACTCTACGGTGCCTCCGTCGTTTTTAGCGAGGTATTGCGCTCCGTAGCAGATGCCGAGCAGCGGGAATTTGCCGCGGATGGGTGAAAGGTCGATTTCGAGTGCTTTCGGGTCGTTGACTGAATAGGGCGAGCCGCTGAGGATGACTCCTATTACGTCTTCTGTTTCGGCGGGAAACTTGTTGTAAGGGAGTATCTCGCAGTAGGTGTCGAGTTCGCGTATACGCCTTGCTATTAGTTGGGTGTATTGCGACCCGAAATCGAGGATGATTATTTTCTGCATAGTTATGTTGTGGTGGTATTATTTCATTTTGTCGAATTGAGTGACGTCTCCCACAACCCAGACGGTGTCTCCGGCGGAGAGTATTGTCTGTGGCGTCGGGGTGAGAAATTCTCCGTTTTCGAGTTGGATTTTTACTATTATGGAGTAGAAGTCTTCGCGTATGCGGGTTTGGGCGAGTGGTTTCCCGATGATGGGTGAGTGAGAGGTGAGGCGAATGCTTCGGAGTTCTACTTCAGGCTGCTTGATTTGCTGAGAGGCATGGATTTGCTGGTCGTGCTCGATGTCGTCGTTGAGCTGTTTTATCTGTTCATCCGTGCCGATTACTCCGAGGATGTCGCCCGGGAAGATTCTGGCGTCACCGGAGGGTAGAGGCATGAGCATCTGCCCTCTCTGAATGCTGCAGATGGATACTCCGTAGTCTTCCCGGAGTCCGGAGTCTTTGAGTCTGTCGCCTACGAAACCGCTGTTGGGTCCTACCTGGACGTAAGCCTGATGGAGGTCTGAGACGATATTGTTATTTCGGCCGAGTCGGGTGTTTTCGCGTATGTTGAGATTGTCGATAAATCGGCGTTCCATGTTTTGATAATGGATGTTGAGTTTGCGTGAGGCCACGAGAATTATGATGAGGAAGCAGCAGACTCCTATTATCCATCCGGCGGCACCGCCGTAGACGAGGCCTATGAAGTAGACGATGAAGAGGAGGGTGACGATATAGCGTATGATTCTCATGCCGAGCAGGGGCACGTCATAGAATGATGCTGAGGAGTGGAGCTTCATTTTCTCGTCGGGCTTAGTGGCGCTGAAGCTGAGTGCCACGAGGAATGGCGACATGGCCACGAGGGTGATGATCGTAGAGAGGAGTTTTCCCCAGTTGGCAAAGATGCGCATGAGTGTGGGGAAGAGGAGAAGTCTGGATAAGAGGATGATGGCGATGAGGATTACAGAATAGAGGATGATTCGCCAAACGTATCTTGTGAGGACTATTTTCCAGAGGCGGCGGGTCTCATCGGTGTCGGTGGCCTGCTTGGTGTATCGGTCTATGAGGAAGTCGAGGCTTTTGGGGAGGTGGGCTGCTACGAAGCTGTAGGCTCCTCCCGACATCTTGATGAAGTATGGGGTGGTGAAGATGGTTATCACCGATACGGCCACAATGATGGGATAAAGGGAGGGTTTGAGCACTCCGAGGCTCATGCCGAGAGACGCGATGATGAAGGAGAATTCACCGATCTGTGTGAGTGAGAATCCGCTTTCGATGGCGACTTTGAGAGTCTGACCGGAGGCGAGCATTCCGAGAGTTCCGAATATTATCATGCCGCATATCACTACGGCGGCGAGAAGAAGGATTTCCCACCAGTATTGAGCTATAACTGATGGCTCTACCATCATGCCGACAGAGATGAAGAACACGGCGCCGAAGAGGTCTTTTACGGGCTGGACCACTCGCTCCATTCTCTCGGCGAGCATGGTGCCGGCGAGTATGGAGCCCATGACGAAGGCTCCGAGCTCGAGAGAGAATCCGCAGAGCACTGAGAAGAAGGCCATGGCGAAGCAGAGTCCCATTGAGACTACGAGCAGCATTTCGTCGTTGAGGTATGACTGGGTGCGGGAGAGGAAGGATGGGAGGATGAAGACGCCTACGACAAACCAGATGACGAGGAAGAATCCGAGTTTGGCTATGGTGTAGACGAGCTCCATGCCCTTGACGTCGCCGAGCGCTATTGAGGAGAGGAGCACGAGCATCAGGACTGCGAAGAGGTCTTCTATAATGAGGACCGCGAGCACCATTGATGCGAATTTCTTCTGCTTTAGGCCGAGGTCGGTGAAGGCTTTCAGGATAATCGTGGTGGACGACATGGATATCATTCCGCCGAGAAAGATGCAGTTGATGGCATCGAGGTGCAGGAGTTTGCCTACGCCGAATCCTGCGAATGTCATTCCGGTGATAATGATAAGAGCTGTGACGGCGGCTTTGCTTCCGGAGCTTTTCAGCTTCTTGAAGCTGAATTCGAGGCCGAGCGTAAACATCAGCACCACAATTCCGAGCTGAGCCCAGAATTCTATGTTTTCCAGATTAGAGATGGAGGGGAGGTAGATGAATTTGGGGCTTGCGAGAAAGCCTGCGAGAATGTATCCGAGCACCACGGGCTGCTTCAGCTTCTTGAAAAGGAGGGTGACAATGGCGCCGAGCATCAGAATCCATGCGAGGTCGGCTATGAGCCCGTTAGTGTGAGCTTCGGAAGAGTCAGTGGTGTGCGAGTCGGCGTCCTGCGTGGTGATGGCTTCCTTGGCTGAGGCTGATTCTTCCTGAGCCAGAGAGGCGAAAGGAAGGGCGAGCGGTAGTGAAAAGAGGCCGGCCTTGAGGGCGGAGGCTTTGACATTCATATCTCTATCTGATTGGAAAGGGTTATGGATTTTGTGGGGGAGAGGCTTCTCATTTTGTCAAGAACGGGAAGAAGGTTATAGTGCATTCTGACGAGCACGATGAAGCTTATTTCCGTATATTTCTCTTCGTAGTCATACTGGACGTAGAAGTTAGAGACGTGCACACCCATTTCATCGAAAAGCCGGGTGTAAGGCTGCATGTCTTCCACGATGTCATTTATGCGCACGTTGATCACTTTGCTTTCCTGACCGACGTTGGTGAGTTTCTCATACCATTCAAAAGCGACGAGCACGAGCAGGCAAAGGATTGTCGCTGCCAGGGCGCAGATATACATTCCTACTCCCACTGCCATCCCGATAATGGCAGTTAGCCAAATGCCGGCCGCCGTGGTAAGTCCTCTCACAGAGCCTTTCATCTGAATCATGGCGCCGCCGCCGAGGAAGCCAATGCCGGTTATGACCTGGGCTGCGATTCTTCCCGGGTCTCCATTTTTCAGTCCGAGATATTCCTGCGGCACATAAATGGAGAGTAGCATGGCCAGGCATGCGCCCATGGAGATAAGCGCGAATGTGCGGATGCCGGCTATCTGGCCCTTTCGCTTTCGCTCAGCGCCGACCATCATGCCGAGCATCATGCTGAGCACAAGGCGAAAGACTGAGTTGCAGAAGGTGACGTTCAGTCCGTTGATATTATCTACAAAGTCATTGAATGAGAAGTCCATATATTTTAATCGAGGAGGGGCAGGGAGGAGATTTCTGCAAAGATAGCAAAATTCTGCCATATTTCCAAACGGATGTGGCGCAGAGGGGTACTGTCAGTGGCGTTGCTTGCGTCCTTCGGCTTTGCCCCCTACGCCGGGCGGTTTCTTCTGTCCGGGCAGATGGCCTATTCTGACAAAACGAAGAGGGCGCGCCAAAATTGGAAATTTTGACACGCCCTCCTTGTGCGTTGATGTCTTGAGAGCGGTAAACGAGGCTCGAACTCGCGACCCTCAGCTTGGGAAGCTGATGCTCTACCAACTGAGCTATTACCGCAAAAATCCGTCGGGGTGGCGAGATTCGAACTCGCGACCCCCTGCTCCCAAAGCAGGTGCGCTAACCGGACTGCGCTACACCCCGGATGTGGATGCAAAGTTAATACTTTTTTTGCATTCCACCAAATGTTTTTCTTAATTTTTAAGTAAGTTTGATGGCCGTAGAAAATTCTTGTGCTATAAAAACTTGTGCTTCCGGGCTGATTTGCCATTGTAGCTCAGTCAGATATGCTTATATCCTCCCCCGGCTGCCCTGAAATCGTCTGCAAAAACCACCGTGCGTTTTTACAGACGTTAATTTATTTCTGTCGGAGCGACTCGAAGTAGAAGTCAAGCACGTCTTTGGCAGCCGTGAAGGAGCTTTGCTCATTGTTGAGCACCCGTATTTCTTTCTGTTCCAAAAGGGCTTTCACCTCCGGGCGGTGATAGAAGGCGTTTCGCAGCTGCTCGTTGATGGTCTCAAACATCCAGTATTTTGCCTGCTCGTTGCGCTTCTTTTCGAAATATCCGGTTTGGATGACGTAGTCGAAATATCGGTCTATCATGTCCCAGACGGTCTCGATGTTGAGTTCGAAATATCCGGAATAAGTGATTACCTCCGGCATCCATTTGCTTGGCGTAGGCGGGAAGAGGTGTAGGGCGTTTCTGAATTGAGCGGCCGCCAGATTAGCTCTGTCGATGTTGTCGCCGTCACATTTGTTGATGACGATGCCATCAGCCATTTCCATAATGCCTCGTTTGATGCCTTGGAGCTCATCGCCGGTTCCTGCGAGCTGGATGAGGAGGAAGAAGTCGACCATGGAGTGAACGGCTGTTTCGCTCTGGCCCACGCCGACGGTTTCCACGAATATATTGTCATAGCCGGCGGCTTCGCATAGCACAATAGTCTCGCGCGTTTTTCGGGCGACTCCTCCGAGTGAGCCGGCGGAGGGGGAAGGGCGGATGAAGGCATCCTTTTCAAGAGATAGCTTCTCCATGCGCGTTTTGTCGCCGAGAATGGAGCCATTGCTTCTTTCAGAAGAGGGGTCTATGGCGAGGACTGCGAGCTTGCCGCCACGGCGTATAACGTGCAGTCCGAAGACATCAATAGAGGTAGACTTTCCGGCTCCGGGGACTCCGGTGATGCCGATGCGGCGGGATTTGCCGCTATAAGGGAGGCATTTTTCGATCACTTCCTGCGCTATGGCCTGATGATTGTCTGCTGTGCTCTCAATGAGCGTAACCGCGCGTCCGAGTATGCTGACGTCACCTTTGAGAATGCCCTCGACGTAGTCATTTACAGATAGCTGGCGGGCACGGCGGGCACGGCGATAAGGATTAACTGTAGGCTGGTGAGAGACTCCGCTATTGACCTGAAGTCCTTTGTATTCTGAATCGTTTTCGGGATGTGTCATCTGATTGGGGAGGGGAGGATTGGATTATAGTGATGTGGATTTTTCTTTTTGGGGATTATTCTCTTATGGCTGCAATGCGCACCGATTTCACTGGATGTACGGGATCGTTGGAATATATGTCAAGCGAAGAAGCCGAAGGGCCTTCCGGAAGCAAGTCGGCTCTCACCGTAATGGTAATCTTATTAGACTTTCCGGGGGGCACTTTCGAGGGGTAGCGAGTGGCACGGATGCCGTCACGGTCGCAATATATGCGCTTGATGATAAGGTCGGTCTGGCCCTCGTTGGTGATAGTGATGTCTCTCTTCAACTCTTTTGAACCCTTCACAATTCCGAGGTCGACGAGATCCGGGGCCACGTATATTCTTGCCCCTTTCTTCGCTTCCAGAGGAGAGATGGCGGAGGTGTCTGCCATGACATCGGCCATGAAATTGACAGTAAAAGAGTCTTCGGCGCCTTCTGAGGGTCGGAATGTGACGGGGATAGATAGCGGGCCGGGCTCATTGATGTCGCGGGTATTGAAGTAGAAGCTGAAGCTTGCTACTTCTCCGGGGGCGATGGCGGGAGTGGATATTCCGATGCTTAGGGCTGGATTGTCGCAAGTCCATACGGGGCGTATAGTGTCATTGCTTTGATTATATCCCCTCATGAATAGGTTGCGCGATTTTCCGTATGTGACAGCTCCGGCCAGAATCCTCGAATCGCTGAGGCGCAAGCCACCGGCCGCGACGGGATAGTCGGAGTTGAGAGTCTCCGGGGTGCCTATGACAGTTCCGGAAATGGGAATAACCTTCATGGCATTCTCTTCTCCAAAGAAAACCTTTACGGTCTTTTCAAATCGTCCGGGTCGGCCGATGGGATTGTAAGTGAATGATATGCGGGCGGTGTCTCCCGGCATAATGATGCCTTCGGTGAAAGAGGCGCCCGTGCATCCGCAGCTTGGACGAACGCGGTTGATAATCGTAGGTTCTGGGCCTTTATTGACAAAAGCCACAGAGCCGGTTTTCGGGCCGTTTGCTTCGTGGAAAGTTCCGAAATCATAACTCTCGGCAAGCCATTCCACCCGGGAGGCACCGAAGAGAATAGGCAATGAGGCAAGAAGGGCGAGAGTCGTAATAAAAGCGCGCATTATCTTCATGCAGATGGAAAAGGATGGTTATTTCTTCTTGGGCGTAACGTTGCCTTTAATCTTGAGATAAACTTTCCTGGGGTCGCCATTTGTCTTCACCGTAACGGTTTTTTCAAAACTGCCGGGGCGGCCGAGCGGATTGTAGGTCACCTTAATTTTAGTATCCTTTCCGGGGGCAATAGGGTTTTTGGGATAGTCAGGCCGAGTGCAGCCGCACTGAGCGGTGGCATCATAAATAATAAGGCTGCCGTCACCGACGTTTGAGAGGATGAATTCATGACTCACCGGGCCGCCATCCTCCTTGATAGTGCCGAAATTATATGAGTTCTGAGTGACGCGAGGCTTTGCGGTGCCATTCTCCTTTTTCTTGGCTGTGAGAGAAAGCGCAGGAATGAGCAGCAGCGCCAGCAGGGTGATAATTGTAAGTTTCTTCATAGGTGATAAGTTAATTACTTAAGTGCAAAATTATAAAATAAAACTCAAGTCTGCAAATATAATGTGGCTATTGCAGACTATTGCAGTAGGGATATGCGGGCAGTAATATTACGCCTGCATACCTTGTATTATGACACTTTCAGGTAGGTGAAGGTTTAGTCATATTAAGTAAGTTCGAAAAATTAATCAAAAAATATAATTGGGGAGGAGTGTGATTAAGAAGCTGATAAATAGAAATATACATGGCACGATGAAATTTTGTGAGAAAAAAGTTTAAATTTTTTTGCGGAAAAATTTGGATAATCGGAAAAATGGTTGTAATTTTGCAACGCAAAACGAAAGAGAGGCGCAGAGGCGTCCGGAAATCAATCGGCAATTTGCACTAAAATGCTTCAGTAGCTCAGTTGGTTAGAGCACCTGACTGTTAATCAGGGGGTCGTTGGTTCAAGCCCATCCTGAAGCGCAAT
>JAAVFQ010000031.1 GCA_014800685.1 Bacteroidales bacterium | reverse complement strand
CGGGTGGCGGAATTGGTAGACGCGCTACTTTGAGGGGGTAGTGGCCGCTTGGCCGTGTGAGTTCGACTCTCATCTCGGACACAAAACTCTAACCGTAGTTTATGCTTCGGCAGAGACTACGGCTTTTTTATGGCCGGGAAAGTCTTCGGCAATAAAGATAACTTATTATATGATGTCCGGGTGGCGGAATTGGTAGACGCGCTACTTTGAGGGGGTAGTGGCCGCTTGGCCGTGTGAGTTCGACTCTCATCTCGGACACGAAATTTTAGAGGAGGGTGTGTCAAAATATTGCATTTTGACACACCCTCCTTAGATTTGTAAGAATATGTCAGTGGCAAAGCGCTCGGTCTGAGGTCGAAAGATAGAAAAAAGATAGAAAGATACATTATATCGTATGTGTCCGTGCCGGAATGGCGTAAGAAAACCCGCAAATGGCATACAAAACCCTCCGAGGTTGCGCTCCTGCTTCATATTTCTTTATTTTGCGTAGCCCAGTCTCATTTCTAAGAAAAGTTAGCAGCCGCAAAAACAAACTAACTCTTTTCGTTTTTGCGATTATAGGATATGCAGTATTCGAATATCGAAATCCAGTGGCAAACTAATGGGCTGTGAACGCGACGTTGCTCTTGTGGTTACTTTCCCGGTAGCATGATGAATCAGGCTACCCACGCGTCAGAAGATAAAGCACCCTCTATAAACAACGAAGTCAAGGAATGCTTTTGCTTTCCCCGACATCTGCACACTATATTACTATAAGTAATTTTGATATATATTTGTGTATATTCCAGACAATAATTAAGTAATTTCGAAAAATTAAACGATATATGTGAGATGAAAACTCTGGTACATTAATTTTTCTCTCTTACTTATCGGAATATATTCACGTTATGATGTTTTAACTTTCCTGTAGACTTCTTTCTACTTTGATGAAGAAGGAATGTATGAAATAGCGAATCTTTACTGATTACGTCATCGGCGTCCTCTATATCACGTCGTAACCTATCCATATTTGACTCTCCGTCATTATGGACCATAAAGTGATTAAGCGCAAGCAGCAAAGCCACCATGAACATCATTATTAGAAAGACCGATGCGATTTTAATAACCATTCCCAATACTTCCATAAATTCCTTTCTTCTTCCTTTCCTATAGTCTATCACAGTTTTAATTCACTCATAAAACACTCTTCCACCGCCATTTGTTCATAGTAAATTCAAAGTTTCATACGGCTTGCGAGTGAGAACAATTTAGCTCCACTTCGCGTTAATTGACTATAAACATAGAGTCTGTAACACCCACTCTAAACCTATTATATTTAAACTAAATAGCTATGAAAAGAACACTGATGCTTCTCGCCACACTGCTGACTATCACTTTCGCATGGGCTCAGAAACTTCCAAAAAATGAAATGAACGCCCTAAAGAGCTTTCTCAGCGCTCCCGCAGCCAAAGGGGGCACCAACGCTCAGGCTCTCTTGATCACCGACCTCGGAAATCCGGCTACATGGCCCGGCATTACTTTTAATCCTGATGGCTCGGCAAAAAGCATCTCTTGGGCCGGAAAAGAGCTGGCCGGAAATCTTAATCTCACAGGCTTCAAAGGCTTGCAGACCCTTGATGTGAGCAATAATCATCTCACCTCCGCCACTCTTGCATCCAATCCGGCTCTGCGCGCCGTAAATCTCAGCCGCAACCTCCTCTCAGACATCAATATAAACGGTTGCCAGAACATTCGAGTGCTTAAACTTAACCGCAATAGACTCTCGACTCTTAACTTGGGAGACCTCCCGGAGTTAACATCGCTCAATATCGCCTCCAACAGAATAGCAGCTCTTGACGTGAGCAATTCCGCAACACTCAAGACTCTCAACTGCACCGGCAATAAAATGCAGGAACTCGTAGTCAGCGGTTGCACTGCTTTGCAGTCTCTCTATGCCGGATATAACGATTTGGCTTCTATTGAAATCTCAGGCCTCGAGTCGCTGCAGAATCTCAATCTCACCTCAAACCGCCTGACCACCATGTATGTTCAGAACCTACCCTCTCTCAACACTCTGATAGTCAGCGATAACCACCTCAAAGAGCTCGTAGCCCAAAACTGCCGGTCGCTCTCCGATATCTTTGCCGGATATAACGACCTTACGGGTTTCAGCGTAGAGAATTGCCCTAAGCTGCAATGGGTGAATCTGAACTGGAATGATCTCACCTCCATCACTCTGACCGGACAGAATCTGCTTGAACGCATAAACCTGGCCAACAACGAGCTGACCTGGGCCGACCTCAGTTTCAACCCCATGCTCCGATATGTCAACGTCGCCAATAACGATATGCTCTCTACACTCCAACTTCAAGCCGACACCCAGCTCCAGCAAGTAGTAGGAGCCTATGATGATTGGGGCGATGGATGGAGCGAAGCAATGCAGGAATAAGCAGCCAGACGCTTATATCACCAGGATAATACCCGAATAATGCGAGGGCGTGTCAATATTTTGAATTTCGACACGCCCTCCATGTTTTCCACAACATAATTCCATAAAAAACGCAAGCGAAAATTTGCTTTACTTCATTTTTTTTGCTAACTTTGTGTGATATTTGCAGTAGTGTATTCGAACAAGAGCTACTCGCAAATCAAGCTATTACCCCTTTGGGAATTTTTTGTCACTTTTGAACGTATTATGTGAAGCACGAGTGCATGAGAAGCGCAATGCCTTTCAGGAGTTTTCATACGAGACTCCACCGCTTAATGCTCACAAACCGACTGAAAAATGAAGAAAACCTTAATAGCAGACGCCGGCTCTACCAAAGTAGAATGGGTGATGATAGATTCCTCCGGGAAGACTACTGCCCGCTTTGTGGAGGAGGGGATGAATTCTCTTCTGGCTAATGCTGATGAAGTGGCCTCCGCCTTCGCTGCCGTCCGCAAGCGTCTGGGCGAGGAGAATGTTCCGGAAGAAATATATTTCTACGGAGCAGGATGTGCCACTCCCCGCATCTGCGGGAAGATAGAAGAAGCTCTTCGCGGTGTCTGGCCGGAGGCTAAGGCTACCGCCTCTTCCGACCTGCTGGGCACTGCACGCTCCCTCTTTGCCGACACCCCGGGCATAGCATGCATTCTCGGCACCGGAAGCAACTCTTGCCTCTATGATGGAAAGCAGATTGCCACCAACGTGCCCTCGCTCGGATATATTCTCGGAGACGAAGGGAGCGGAGCGGCTCTCGGAAAGCGCCTGGTGGCCGACGCCTTCAAGAATCATCTCCCCGAAGTCATAAGGGAGAAATTTCTGGCAAGATATAACCTTTCGCTCGGAGACATTCTTGAGAAAGTCTACCGCTCGTCGGCGCCCAACAAGTTTCTGGCATCATTGGTGCCCTTCCTGAAAGAAAACCTGTGGAATCCGTATATCTATTCACTCGTGCATCAGGAGTTCACCCACTTTGTCAAAAGAAACATAGCCATGTATGAGGGAGCGCATACGCTTCCCGTCAGCTTCACCGGCTCAATAGCTTACCATTTCAGCGACATTCTCCGCGAGGCTGCAGCCGCGCAGGGATATGACGTAGACAGTATCACAGACGGCCCCATGGAGGGGCTGATAGCTTATCATATTAATGCTGGCAAATAAAACTTTCATACTTCCGGCCGCCCTCTTGCTGGCCGGCTCACTTTTTCTCCCCCTGCAGGCCTGTGCGCGCAGTGCCTATTGGGAGCAGAAGGTCAGCCTGTTTGACAAACTCCCCGTGCACGAGAACGATATCGTCTTTCTCGGAAATTCCATCACTGACGGCGGAGAATGGCAGGAGCTTCTCAATATGGCCAATGTGAAGAATCGCGGCATCTCGGCCGACGTCATCAGCGGTGTTAGAGACC
The DNA here is from genome assembly GCA_014800685.1 of Bacteroidales bacterium. Classification (GTDB taxonomy): domain Bacteria; phylum Bacteroidota; class Bacteroidia; order Bacteroidales; family Muribaculaceae; genus Lepagella. The sequence goes on along the minus strand of JAAVFQ010000031.1, from coordinate 39,669 downwards.
GTCTGCATCAGGTCACCGACGGCCATCCTAAGAAGATTTTTCTTCTCATCGGCATTAACGATGTGAGCCATAATCTCGGCGCAGGAAAAATCGCATCCGAATACGAGAAACTCGTGCAGGAGATACGCACTCAGTCGCCGGAGACTCAGCTCTATATCCAGTCGGTGATGCCCATAAATAATGATTTCGGCAGATACAAGAACCTTAAAGGCCAGGAAAAGACCGTCACCCAGCTCAACGAGAAGCTGAAAACTATAGCTGACGAGCATGGTGCAATCTACGTGGACCTCTGGCCGGCACTTGCAGATCCGGCCACGGGCAAACTGAAACGCAATTTCACCAATGACGGTCTTCATCTCACCGGAGAGGGTTATCGGGCATGGATTGACCTTATCCGTCCCCTTGTGACCGAGGGTGTGGAGATTGTGCCCCTTGACAAAACCAATAAAGAGAGAAGATGAAACGAATAATTCTTACGGCTGCTACCCTTCTGGCTCTCCTCTCACCCTCTGCATCGACTGTGGCGCAGGAGAGAATCGTCATCGCTCCTCTGTTTGAATATCCGACTGCCCCGGAGGAAATGGCTTCTCTTGAAGACCGTTCCAACTTCCTTATGGAGAATTTCTGGAGTCCGCTTGATGTCAAGGCAACCACCATATCGCAGCATGCCCTCGACGATGCTTTCTCTGTCTACGTCTCAGCCATGCAGTTTGCCGACCGCGATGTGGTCTTCAAGTCGATAGAGAATCTTCTGAAACGCTTGAAAAAGAACCCTGCTCTGCTGACGCAGATGACCAAGGCCGCCGAAGACAATCTTTATGGCAGCCGCGCCGACATTCTCTCCGATGAGGTCTATATCCCTTTCCTCAAAGCCGCTGTCTCCAATAAAAAAATCCCGGCTCTGCGCAAAGCGCGCTGGAAGAGCCAGTTGGCTCAGCTGGAGCGCTCTGCCGCAGGCTCCACGCTCCCCTCTTTCAAAATCGAAGAACGCAAGGGAGGCAACGGATTTTTCATTCCCCGTCATAAGATGACGATTATCGAATTTGGCGACCCGTCATGCGAAGATTGTCGTTTCTCAAGACTCACCCTTGAGACCAACGTGCCTCTGCGCACTCTTGTGGATAGCGAAAAAGTGGGCATCGCTTTCATAGTCGTCTCTCCCGAAGAGGGATGGAAAGATGAAGTGGCCGACTATCCCTCCCGCTGGCTCGTGGCATCGTCGGAAGGAATAGATGATCTGCTCGACGTCAGGAACTCCCCTACTTTTTATGTGCTTGACTCTGAAGGAAAGATTGTGGCTAAGAATGTATCAGCCGAACGGGCCGCTGCCATTGCCATAGAGGGAGTAAAAGAATAACTATCAGCCTCCTCATCTCCGGAGTCACCTTAAACACCTTCGAAATGAACAGATTAGCCGAACTGCTTAAATCTATTTATATAAAAACCACCGGATATAGCTATACCAATCTCGGTCGACTCTTTCTGCGTCTTTTCATCGGGCTTATGCTTCTCCAGTTCGGAGTCCGTGAGTGGATGAACTTTGACGCGGCGGTAGACACTTATACATCATTTCCCGGCATGGAGTCTTCCACCTCGCTTATTCTCCTCATCATAATAGAGATAGGCTGCTCACTTTTCATCATGGCCGGATTTCTCACCCGACTGATGACTCTTCCGCCCTTTATCCTCATGATACTCTCAGAGGCCGAAATCCTTAACCAACACCTCCCATCGGCCATGTTTGTCAACTCATGCACCCATCAGGGCTATCTGCCGGTGATGTTTCTCGGCGTATATTTCTTTCTGCTGCTTGTGGGCCCGGGCAAGATATCTGTAGACTATTTCCTCTCGCTGCATTTCATACACACTGCAGACAAGAGTGAATCAGAACTTGAAGAGGTATGAAAGAGGAGATACGCAATCCGCTCCCGCCCGAAGAGCGTAAGAAAATAGCCGTGCTTGTCTCCGGCGGCGTGGACAGCGCCGTCGTGGTGGACACTCTTTATCATCAGGGTCACGATCTGCATCTCTTCTACATACGCATCGGCATGGACGACGGCCGAGGAGACTGCTCCGCCGACGAAGACATAGAGATTTGCACCCTTCTGGCTGCAAGATACGGACTCCCTCTTGAGATAATACCTCTCCACGATGAGTATTGGGACCACGTGATGGACTATACTCTGAAGACTGTGGCCAAAGGTCTCACACCACATCCGGATATGATGTGCAACAAGATTATCAAATTCGGATATTTCGAAGAGAGACGGGGACACGAATTTGACAAGACAGCCACCGGACATTACGCCTCTATCAAAGAGCGTGACGGCAAACTCTATCTCGCCACAGCCGCCGATCCTGTCAAGGACCAGACAGACTTTCTGGCACAAATAAGCTATGACCAGCTGAGCCATCTCATGTTTCCGCTCGGCGATTTGCCCAAAAGCGAAGTGAGAAGGTTGGCTCAGGAGGCTAATCTGCCCAACGCCAAGCGCAAAGATTCGCAAGGAATATGCTTCCTCGGGAAGATAAACTACAACGATTTCCTGAAGAGACATCTCGGAGAACGCCCCGGAGCGGTCATAGAGATAGAGACCGGCAGAAAAATCGGTGAGCACAGAGGCTTCTGGTTCTACACCATAGGACAGAGAAAAGGTCTTGGACTGAGCGGAGGGCCATGGTTTGTAGTGCGGAAAAACGTAAGAGACAACGTCATTTATGTCTCAAACGGCTTTGATACGCGCAAACAATACGGACGCATCATCACCCTCGAAGAAATGCACTGGATCACAGAGAATCCCTTCGAACGTCCTGACGCCCCCGACAAGATTGGAATAACCTTCAAGACCAGGCACACTCCGGACTTCACCAAAGGCATAATCAGCCACCTGAATGATGCCGGGAGCTACGTAATAGAGTCGGAAGAAGACGTGCAGGGCATCGCTCCGGGACAGTTCGCCATTGTCTATACAGAGGACAGTGAGCTATGTCTGGGCTCAGGCATGATAAGCCTGCCGCGTAAGAAGAAAAGAATTAAAAGACACCTTCCTGACGGAGAAGACTCCACCCTCCCGAAGGAATGACAGAGAATATTAAAGACAATCAGAACTTACTTAATTATGGGAGAAAAGGTAAGACTTGAACTTTTAGGTATCACCTACAATCAGATAGAATCCGGCGTCTACGCCCTCATTCTGAGGCAGAAAGGTGGCACCCGCCGCATCCCTATCATCATAGGCTTTCCGGAAGCTCAGGCCATAGAATGCCGGCTGCAGGAAATAGCCACTCCCCGTCCGCTGACTCATGATATGACCCTCAGCATCATGGAGAGTTTCAATATAATGCTTAAAGAAGTGTTCATTCATCAGCTGGACAATGGGGTCTTTGCTGCCGACCTTGTGCTCACCGATGGGATTAGCGAACAAACCATCGATGCCCGCTCCTCTGATGCCATAGCAATGGCTATCCGCTGTGATGCCCCTATCTATACCACAGCCGAACTCCTTCGTTCAGCCGGCTTTGATCATGGCGAGAGTGAGACGGAAAGTGTGGCCTTCGCGGCGACAGCCAAGCCTGATGAGGAATCCCTTTCCGAAGCCCGACTCGCGGATATGACTGAAAGTCAGCTTGAAGAGGCCATGGCCGAAGCTGCAAAAGCCGAAAACTATGAGGAAGCTGCCAGAATAAAAGCTGAATTAGAGCGCAGACGAAACAACGACGTCAGATAATGAGGACTATTTCCAATCGGCAGAGACGTATCGAGCTAATAGTGCGTCTTATAAAAAACAGATGCATAAGCAGCCAAGAGCAACTCATAGAGCTTCTTGCTGAAAATGGCTGCGAAGTCTCGCAGGGGACATTGTCGCGTGATTTGCGAACGCTCAACACCATAAAGGTCCCGACCGAAAGGGGATTGTCCATGTATGTGCTCCCTGAAAGCGACTCCCTCAAAGACAAACTCCTCAGCGGCAGCCAGACTCCGAAGGCTAATTTTCAGAGAGGTTTTCTTTCGCTCAGCATTTCCGGCAACATGGCTGTAATCAAGACCAGAAACGGATATGCATCAGGATTGGCCTTTGACATAGACTCTGCCAAAAGTCCGGAAATCTTAGGCACTATTCCCGGTGCCGACACCATATTCGCCGTCTTGAGGGAAGACGTCACTCCATCAAGAGCCAGGGAAATTTTCTCCTCAATACTTCACATAGAAGAGACAGAAGGCATTACTGATGCCAATGACTCTAAAGGATGATATTACTCCTCATACCTACTTTTATATATCCATCATAATGATTAAGACAGCAATCACCGGAGGCACTTCTCCGGAAGCCGGAGAGATACTCCGCATTCTCGTCAATCACCCCGACGTGGAGATTCGCGAGATACTCTCTGACACACGTCAGGGCCTCCCGGTACAGGATGTGCATTACGGCCTTATAGGCGAAATCGGGATAAGATTTTCCGACCGTCTCCACCCTGAAGATCTCGATGCTATCTTCATCTGCACCACAGAAGATTCCGAGGCGAAAACCAGTCATGAGACATCCGTGGATGCTCTGCTGGAAAATCCGGATTCATATCCGGAACTGCGTATCATCGACCTGACCCGTTCGCCGCAAAGCCTCAATAATAACTTTCTCTTCGGACTCAGCGAGATCTATCGCAAACCTCTGGTGAGAGGTGCCCGCAGAGCCTATCTTCCCTATCCGGAAGAATCAGCCTCTCTCATAGCACTCTTCCCGCTCGCACGCCGGCTTCTGCTGACCGGCAACATCGAAATAACTCTCCTGGCGCCTCCCGGCAGAATAGACCCCTCACGCCTTGAAATGACGGCAGCCGGCGTCACCTCTCATCTACGCGGTGTGCAGATGAGCTATAACGGAAATGTGAGGTTCACTCTCAAAGAGGATGACAAAGCGGAAGCTCTTAGAATCAAAATAAGCATGCCGGTAGCCCTGGATTATCCTCATATCCTTGAGGCTTACGAGGAGGCTTATGATGACCATAACTTCACCTTTATCACCCGCAGGCCGCCCTCTGACTATGAAGTGACAGGCACCAACAAGTGTATCATCTCGCTTCAGAAGCAGGCTGACGACAATCTTGAGATCGATGCCGTGATTGACGGAGCGATGCGCGGGGGAGCATGTGAGGCCGTCCATATCTTCAACCTGCTTTTCGGACTCCACGAGCGCACCGGGCTGGCTCTGAAGGCCAATGGCCCGCGCTGAGGAACTTTATTTTGAATTTCTGACAGAAATATGAGCGTCAATAAAGTAATACTCTTAGGAAACGTAGGCAGCGACCCGGCAGTGCGCTATCCGGAAAAGGATTTTGCGATGGCCGTCTTTTCGCTGGCTACCAATGAGCGAAACGCTCAGACTCAGATAGAGACTACCGAATGGCATCGCGTAGTGGCCGCCGGACGCCTCGGCACTCTGGCCGAACGCTATATCCGCAAAGGCACGCGCCTATATGTGGAAGGGAAACTACGCACTCGGGAGTATGAAGATAAAATGCATATCATCAGGAAAATAACGGAAGTGTACGCAGAAAAAATCGAACTTCTCGGACGCTCATCTTCCTGATGGTTCACGAAGATTTTCCACTAAAACACTTATCACAATAATCTTTATTGCCGGCATGACGGAATAAAAATGCCGGGCACCATGACTGACTAATGAGAAAATGGCGTATAGAAGACTCCGAAGAGATATATAACATCGGAGGTTGGGGACTCAGTTACTTCTCCATAAATGACAAAGGACACGCTCAGGTCACCCCTAAGCCGGGTTGCACACCCATAGATCTTGTGGATGTCATCAACGATCTTAAGCTGAGGGATGTCTCGGCTCCTATGCTCCTGAGATTTCCGGACATACTGGATAACCGTATCGAAAAAATATCCAAATGCTTTAAGAAAGCGGCTGAAGAGTATGAGTATAAGGGGCAGAACTTCATCGTTTATCCCATTAAGGTTAATCAGATGAGGCAGGTTGTGGAAGAGATTGTGAGCCACGGCAATAAATTCAACATAGGACTCGAAGCCGGCTCCAAACCTGAACTGCACGCTATCCTTGCTGTCAACACTCACGAAAATTCACTCATAGTCTGCAATGGATATAAGGATGAAGACTATATAGAACTGGCTCTGCTTGCGCGCAAAATGGGACGTCGCATTTTCCTTGTCGTTGAAAAGCTCAACGAACTCCGTCTCATCGCCAGCGTGGCCAAGCGTCTTAACGTGCGCCCCGATATCGGCATACGGATAAAACTCTCCTCTTCCGGCTCCGGCAAATGGGAGGAATCCGGAGGCGACGTTTCCAAATTCGGACTTAACTCAAGCGAATTGCTTGATGCCCTGGATTATCTTAAAAAGAATAAGATGGAAGACTGCCTGAAATTCATTCATTTCCACATCGGCAGTCAAATCACCAAAATACGCCGCATAAAGACTGCCCTCAGAGAGGCCATGCAGTTCTATGTGCAGCTTACCAAGATGGGATACAACATAGAGTTTGTAGATATCGGTGGCGGACTGGGTGTGGACTATGATGGCACCCGCTCCTCTTCGGGCGAAAACTCCATGAATTATTCCATCCAGGAGTATGTCAACGACTCTGTCTCCGCCCTTGTGGACGTCTGCCAGAAAAACAACCTCCCTCATCCGAACATCATCACCGAGTCGGGTCGCTCGCTCACCGCTCACCATTCCGTGCTTATTATAGAGGTGCTGGAGACAACCTCTCTCCCCAACTGGACCGACAGTGACAGCATCCCCGAAGATGCCCATGAACTCCTGAGAGAGCTCTATAATATATGGGATAAAATCAATGTCTCCAGAGTGTTTGAAGATTGGCATGATGCCCTCCAGATACGCGAAGAGGCCCTTGAGCTTTTCTCTCTCGGACTCCTCGACCTGCAGACACGCGCAGCAATTGAGAAACTCTTCTGGGCAGTAGCGCGAGATGTCAACGACATGACGCGCTCTATGAAGCATCCCCCCGAAGAACTCAAAAAAGTGGCCCGAATGCTTCCCGAAAAATACTTCTGCAATTTCTCGCTCTTCCAGTCGCTGCCTGACGCCTGGGCCATAGACCAGATGTTCCCCATCATGCCTATCTCCCGTCTTGACGAAAAGCCTACGAGACTTTGCACTATTCAGGACATCACTTGCGATTCTGACGGCAAGATCAATCATTTTGTATCGCCTCAGGGCACTTCCTATTCCCTTCCGGTCCATGCTCTGAAACAGGGAGAACATTATTATATCGCAGTCTTCCTTGTAGGAGCCTATCAGGAAATTCTCGGCGACCTGCATAATCTCTTCGGAGACACCGCAGCCGTGCATATATCACTCACAAAAGATGGCTACGAGATTGAGCAGATCGTAGATGGAGAGCCTGTGGCCGAAGTGCTGGAATATGTGGAATATAATCCCAAGAAACTTGTGCGCAATCTTGAAGCATGGGTCACTGCATCCATGAAGAAGGGGGCTATCACTCCGGAAGAGGGACGCCAATTTCTAAATAATTATAAGTCCGGCCTTTATGGCATAACCTATCTGGAAAGAGACTGACCTGACAAGTTGGTTCTCAGAAAGTATTAAAAGACAGCAGTCTCTAAGAGTATGAGATATTTCTTGCGTCTTGCCTATAATGGCAGCCCTTTTCATGGATGGCAACGGCAGCCCAATGCCTCAAGCGTGCAGGAGACCTTAGAGGAGTCTCTCTCCACTATACTCCGCACGCCCACTCCCATCACGGGAGCCGGCCGCACGGACACCGGTGTGCATGCAGCCTGCATGTATGCTCATTTTGACACGCTCTCGCCACTCGCCGACCCGGAGGCCACAGCAAGAGCTCTCAATAGAATGTGCGGACGCGACATAGCCATCCGTGAAATAATCCCCGTGCATAGTGAGGCTCATGCTCGTTTTGACGCTACGATGCGCACCTATAAGTATTTCGTGCTCTTCAGCAAGTCTCCATTCTTCAGAAACATGTCGTGGCTCTCCCCCTCCGGCCTTGACATAAAGAGAATGAACGAAGCGGCCGAAATACTGACCCGCACTTCAGACTTCACCTCATTCGCCAAGCTTCACTCTGACGCCAAGACAAATATCTGCAAAGTGTCAGAAGCCCTCTGGACCCCTCTTGAGGGGTTTCCGGGAGTAGTCTTCACAATATCTGCCGACCGCTTTCTCCGCAACATGGTGAGAGCTGTGGTGGGCACCCTTGTAGACGTCGGGCGTGGCAAACTCTCGCTTGAAGAGTTTGCTGCCGTCATAGAAAAGAAAGACCGCTGCGCGGCCGGAACCTCCATGCCTCCCGAGGCTCTATTCCTTTGGGACATACGTTATCCTTACATCAAACCACAAAATCCTTAACCCATGACATCTGCCGAAGCATCTGAGAAAATCCGCAGCCTGCGCGATGAAATCAATCTTCATAACCACAAATACTATGTGGAAAACAATCCCGACATCTCAGACCGGGATTTCGATATGCTTCTGAAAGAGCTTGAATCTCTGGAGAAGGAATTTCCGGAATTTTATGACGAGCTCTCCCCTACGCAGCGTGTCGGGTCTGACCTTACCAAAGGGTTTGAGCACGTCGTGCATCAGCGCCCCATGATGTCGCTTAGCAATTCATACGGCATAGAGGATGTCAATGACTGGTTTGAGAGGGTGGACAAGGCGCTGGAGGGAGAACCTTTCGAGATAGTGGGCGAGCTTAAATTTGACGGTACATCCATCTCACTGACCTACCGGCATGGGCGTCTGGTGCGCGCAGTGACACGCGGCGACGGCACTCAGGGCGACGATGTCACCGCCAATGTAAAGACTATCCGCAGCATACCTCTGCAACTTCAGCCTGGCGACTGGCCGGAAGAGTTTGAAATACGTGGTGAAATATTGATGCCATGGGAAGTTTTCGAGCGTCTTAATGCCGAGCGTGCCTTCAACGAAGAGCCTCTTTTCGCAAATCCCCGCAACGCTGCTTCGGGCACTCTGAAGCTACAGGACCCGCGAGAGGTGGCTCGCAGACATCTTGATGCCCGCTTCTATTATCTTCTCGCAGACGATCTCCCCTTTGACACCCATTACCGCAATCTTGAGGCGGCCGCTTCTTGGGGATTCAAGGTGTCACGAAACGTGAGTCTGCTACATTCTTTGCAGGAAGTGGATGAGTATATAGAGCATTGGGCCGAGGCGCGTAAGGGACTACCGGTAGCCACTGATGGTCTTGTCTTCAAGGTAAATTCCATCAGGCAGCAGCTCAATCTCGGCTATACCGCAAAATCCCCACGCTGGGCCATCGCCTATAAATTCAATCCGGAGAGAGCTCTTACTCAACTCCGTTTCGTCTCTTTTGAAACCGGAAGAATGGGCATCGTGACTCCTGTGGCCAATCTTGAGCCTGTATTGCTTTCGGGCACCATAGTGAAACGTGCGTCTCTTCATAATGATGACATAATCAAAGAGCTTGACATTCATCAGGGGGACTGGCTCTATGTGGAAAAGGGTGGCGAGATTATTCCTAAAATCACCGGCGTGGAGAAGTCGCGCCGTGAGTCCGGAGCATCTGCCATAGAGTTTGTGACCGACTGTCCTGAATGTGGCACTCCGCTCGTCAGGACTTTCGGAGAGGCCGCCTGGTGCTGTCCTAATCAGTATGGTTGCCGTCCGCAGATTACAGGCAAGATAGAGCATTTCTGCGCACGCAGGATGATGAATATCGATGGCATTGGGGAAGAGACGGCAGAACTCCTTTTTGCAGCCGGACTTGTGGAGCGCATCGCTGACCTCTATGATCTGACTGAGGAGAAGCTTTCAGGACTGGATAGAATCGGAGAAAAGACTGCAAGAAGAATATTGACAGGCATAGAGGAATCCAAAAACGTTCCTTTCGAAAGAGTGATTTATGCGCTTTCCATACCGAATGTGGGAGAGACCACGGCCAAACGTATCGCTCACGCCGTTAAATCCATGGAGGCTATGAGGAGTATGAGTGAAGAAGAGCTGACTGCTATTCCAGATGTAGGCCCTATAATAGCAAAATGCATCTATGATTTTCTCCGCACGCCGGTGAATGAGGATAATATCCGCCGACTGACAGAAGCGGGCGTGCGCATGAGTCTTACGGAGGAACAGATGGCGCCGAAAGGGACATCTCTCGAAGGAAAAAGCATTGTTATCTCCGGAACATTTGCCCATCACTCGCGTGAAGAGTATAAGGAACTTATAGAGAATGAGGGTGGAAAGAACGTTGGGAGCATTTCTAAGAAAACATCTTTTGTGCTGGCCGGCGAAAACATGGGCCCCTCAAAGAGGCAGAAATGCGAGACACTTGGCATCCCGATGATAACTGAAGATGAGTTCCTGAAAATGATAGGGGAATGATACCGGCCCGATTCATTCCCGCAATTATTCGAATAAAACCCTGTCTCACACACTCTTTTCATAGGCCCGGATGAGCATCGCAGCGCATCCGGTATTGACGAGCGTATCCCTGACTCTTAGACAGTTGGCTACGTAAGTTCTATTATTATCCGCTATCTCCTTCATCTCCTCGGCGCCCCAGCCATCTTTGGCAATTCCTGTCTTTTCCAGATTTATCCATGCAGAGCGTGACGGCTCGCTGTTAGTAAGCACCGGGGTGCCGGAAGCGATAGACTCCGGTATAGAGACCATATTAAGATCACGCTCAGTATCGATGAGCATGGCTACAGACTCCCTGCTAATGGCTGCCAGCTCTTTATGCGGTAGACGTCCGTGAAACGTCACATTGCTCTCAAGGCCAAGCATCCGCGTGAGGCTTTGCAGATTCTCCAGTTCATCTCCTCTGCCTATTATTTCGAGCATGTAATCGCCATATCCGGGCAGGCATATTAAGGCCTTGAATTTTCGGATTATGCTATCAATTCTCTTTCTGGGAATAAGCTGAGAGACAACTACAAACTGCCTCCTTTTCCTTTCCGTGGGATAGAATATTCCTCCGTCAATGCCATGATCTACCGGCGTATCCTCTACGAGTGGAAGAAATCTTCTGATAAATTTCACGGCCGAGACAGAGGCGCCTACGACCTTCATACGCTTCATGTATAGAGGCGCTATGATGTTATACCAGACTTTAGCCGGCCACTTCCGGAAAGCATTCTGATAGACGTCCATCTCATTCCAGATGACACTCTTTTCCGGACAAACACGCGCCACGCTCAGCGAGGCCAGAGAAAACACTTCCCGCGTTATGACGATATCATACTCCCGGTGATGTTGTCTGAGCCATAACGTAAATCCATTCATCCACGGCAATAAATGCGGCTTGAAGACCCGGGGCATACGCGATTTGAAATATATCACCTCAAATCCGGGATCCTCCGGCTTGATTGCCTTGAAATCTTCCGATGCTATCAGAGTGACTTCATGCCCCAACTCTATGAATCCGCGAGCCATGGTGTAGATCATGCAGTCATCGTTGGAGTCATAGTGAGGTATAATCCCTTTCTCCGCCGTGTGCAGAATAGGATTGACAAGAAGCACTTTCATAGGATTACTATTTTTCGTCGGTGAAGGTGAGAGCCTCCACCGGATGAGACATTATCTTACCATCTCTCCATCCGGAGACACCATTGACTATCACTTCTCTCACCGTATAGGGAAATGTCTCGCCCTCTAATGGCGACCATCCGCATTTACTCTCAATTATATCTTTGGTGACTGTCATGCTATCTTTCGACAGGATTACCAAATCGGCATGATAACCCTTGCGAATAAATCCGCGCCCCTTCAGGCCGAAGCGTGAAGCCGGATTGTGACACATCACCTCCACAACCCTCTCTATAGAGAAGCAGCCTTTCTCGGCGAGAGCAAGCATCGCCGGCAGTGAAAACTGCACCATTGGCATTCCTGACACCGCTTTCAGGGCTCCCCCCTCCTTCTCTTTCAGCAGATGGGGGGCATGGTCAGTAGCCACTATGTCTATCACGCCGTCTCTCACGGCATTTCTAAGAACCTCCCTGTCCGCTCTCTTTTTTATCGAAGGGTTGCACTTAATCTTGGCGCCAAGTCTCTCATAATCTTCATCAGTGAACCAGAGATGAGCCACGCAAGCCTCACCGCTTACGCCCTTCAGACCGCGGATCATCTCCACCTCTTCCTGAGTAGTGAGATGACAAACGTGGAAATCAGTGCCGAGCCGAATGGCTCTCTCCAGAGCCGAGGCCGTAGACTTCACGCACGCTTCACGGCTTCTGATAGAGGGGTGTTCGCTTATCGGGACTTCCGTCTCTCCATACTTCTCACGGGCCTCTGCTACGTTGTTTCGGACAGTTTCTTCGTCCTCACAATGAGCGGCCACCCTTCGTCCTAAGGAAAATAACTCATCCAGAAGCGCCTCTCCCTCCACGAGCATATTGCCCGTAGAACTGCCGAGAAAGAGTTTCACTCCCGGGACGTTCGAGAAATCCATGTCTCTCAGCAGCTCAATGTTATCCTTTGTGGCTCCGATGAAAAATGCATAATTCACAGCCGAGTCTCTTTTGGCTATCTCCATTTTCTTTCGCCATTCCTCAGAGCTCACAGTCTGCGGCGAGGTGTTGGGCATCTCGAAATAAGAGGTAACGCCTCCGGCCAGCGCGGCTCGTGATTCAGACGCTATATCGGCTTTGTGAGTTAATCCCGGCTCTCTGAAATGTACGTGAACGTCTATCACTCCCGGAAGGAGAAGGGCACCTTTAAGGTCTCTCACCTCCTCGAAAGAATCCAACAGACGCAACGGAGCCTTTCCGGCGCCCGTCTCCACTATCATGCCGTCAGAGACAGCCACATATCCTTCATAAGAAACGCCCTCATTAACTATCCGGGCATTATGAAGCAAGACTCCGCGCATCATCCGAAATCCTTTTTATTAAAAAGACTTTTCAGGCGTAGCTTAATGACTCCGAAGACAGCTTCGCCGAAGATACTGCTATTCATCTTGCTGGTGCCGAGCACTCTATTGACGAAGACGATGGGCACCTCCACAATTTTAAATCCATGCTTAAATGCTTTGAACTTCATTTCAATCTGAAAAGCGTAGCCCTTGAACTCAATTTTGTCAAGCTGAATAGTCTCAAGCACCCTGCGGGCATAGCAGACGAAGCCTGCAGTGCTGTCTCTGAGCGGCATTCCTGTCACTGTGCGCACGTAGGCGGAGGCATAATAAGACATCAGCACTCGCCCCATAGGCCAGTTCACCACATTCACGCCCGTAATGTATCGTGAGCCAACAGCCACATCCGCTCCTTCATCCTTACAGGCATGATAGAGTCGGGTGAGGTCTTCCGGATTATGGCTGAAGTCGCAGTCCATTTCTATGAAATACTGATAATCTCTCTCAAGCATCCACTTGAATCCGGCTATGTAGGCTGTTCCCAGTCCGAGCTTGCCGCTTCTGCGGATGAGATGAATACGCCCCGGATAAATGGAAGCCATCTCTTTCACCACATCGGCAGTGCCATCGGGCGAGCCGTCATCAATGACCAGCACATCGAAGCCGTCAGGGAGTGCCATGACAGTTTCGAGCATCTTGCCCACGTTTTCTATTTCGTTGTAGGTAGGGATAGTAACAAGTACGTCGCTCATAACAATTGAAGTATCCATCCCGGCGCTTCCGGGGTCGGTATAAGTCACCACAAAGTTACAACAAAAAATCCGAACCTCCAAGCTCCGGGCGCAATAATGGCAAGCCGACGGCGTTTAGTGTTTAGTATGGGTCATTTAGTTAGAAGAATAATTTGTTTATTGATATTTCTGGGTGCTGTCTTCTCTCTCCCGGTGGCAGCCGAAAATGTGCGCGTGCATGGCAAGGTGAGCGATGAGGCCAACAAGCCTGTAGAGTTCGCCACCGTTCGCGTGCAGGGCACTGCCATTGGCACTAATACGGACCTCAAGGGTGATTATTCACTGACCGTAGCCCGAAGAGACACTTTGGAAATAGTGGTCAGCTGCCTTGGCTTTAAGAATGTCCGCAGGAAATTCATTGACCCCAAAGGAGAAATCACACTCAACGTGAAGCTTTATCCCGACGAGCAGCTTCTCTCGGAGGTAGAGATTGTCGGCACGAGCAATCGCGTCAATGGCATGCAGGATATCGGCACAGAGTCGCTCAAACTCTCTCCCGACGTTTCCGGAGGGTCGGTGGAGTCTCTGCTCGCCACACAAGCCGGCGTCAATTCAAGCAATGAGATGTCGTCGCAATATTCTGTGCGCGGCGGCTCTTTTGATGAAAATTCCGTAATCATCAACGGGACGGAAATCTATCGCCCGCAGCTGCTCCGCTCCGGACAGCAAGAGGGCCTGAGCATAGTGAATCCCGATATGGTGGGAAATCTACGCTTCTCCACCGGCGGTTTCCCGGCCCGATATTCCGACAAGATGTCTTCCGTGCTTGACATTACCTATCGCGAGCCTGAAGCCATAGAGGGTTCTCTTTCCCTTTCACTCATGGGAGGCTCTCTATCTTTCGGCCAGAACTCCGGAAAATTCTCTCAGCTTCATGGTCTGCGCCTTAAGAAAAACAACTCCCTGCTCTCAGGCCTCGAAGAGCGTGGAGAGTATGACCCTCTCTTCTTCGACTATCAGACCAATCTCGTCCTGAAGCCCTCCTCAAGATTTAAAATCTCTTTTCTGGGCAACATATCGCTCAACCATTTCAACTTCAAGCCGGCCGATAGAGAGACGAGTTTCGGCACGTCGGAAAACATCAAGCAGTTTAGGGTTTATTTCGATGGAGAGGAGAAAGACCGCTTCCAGACTTATCTTGGAGCCCTTTCAGCCGACTATCGCATAAATGGCAAGAACACACTGCAATTAGGACTCTCAGGCTTCATCACCGATGAGTTTGTATCTTACGACATTTCCGGAGAATACTGGCTGAATCAGGCCGGCACCGGAGGTGAGGGAGCCATCGGTGGCGAACTCGGCGTGGGGAAATATATGGAACATTCCCGCAATCGTCTCAAAGCTTCCGTAATTCAGGGATTTCTGAAAGGTAATACCCGTCTGCCCTCTAACAGTCTCTCATACGGAGTCACCCTGACCAGAGAGTCTTTCAGAGACCGCACTAAGGAATGGGAATGGCGAGACTCAGCAGGATATTCGCTCCCCACCGTTCCCGATGCTGTCCACCTCATCTACAATCTATCTTCGCGTCAGGACATCAACACCACAAGAGCGGCTGTCTACTTGGAAGACTCCTACTATCTTGATACGGATGCCGTCTCGCTCACTCTCAATGCCGGTCTTCGCGCATCTTACTGGAATTTCAATAGCGAATTTCTCTTTTCGCCCCGAGTGAATCTCACTCTCGTGCCTCAGAAACACAAATACTGGAACTTCCGTTTTGCCGCCGGGCTCTACTACCAGTCGCCTTTCTATAAAGAATATCGCCGGGCTGTGGAGGATGACCTCGGCAACGGCATTGTGGTGCTTAACCGCGACATACGCTCTCCCCGATCCATACAGTTTATATTTGGGACAGACTATACCTTCCGTGCATTCAATCGCCCCTTCAAACTCACAGGGGAAGCCTACTATAAAAATCTGGCTAACCTCATCAGCTATGAGTATGACAATCTAAAGGTGAGCTACTCCGGAGTAAATGATGCCAAAGGATATGCCATGGGCCTTGATTTCAAACTCTTCGGACAGTTTGTAGAGGGTTCCGACTCGTGGATTTCATTCTCACTGATGAAAACCCAGCAGGATCTGAATGGTGTCAAAGTGCCCCTTCCCACCGACCAGCGCTATTCTCTCGGACTCTATTTCACGGATTACTTCCCGAAATTTCCAAAACTCAAATTTTCGTTGAGAGGCATCTTCTCTGACGGACTGACGATGGTGGCGCCCCGTATCAGCCGAGATGTAGCCTGGTTCAGGGCTCCCGCCTATAAGCGCGTCGATATCGGCCTGAGCTATCAGTTTATCGGCACTCCCGGTGAGCAGCCTAAAAGCGGATTCTGGGGCAACTTCAAGAGTATAGTATTAGGAGTGGACTGCTTCAACCTCCTTGACATCAGCAATGTCAGCGGATATTACTGGGTCACGGACGTCAATGGGCTGCAATATGCCGTCCCCAATTATCTTACGCGCCGGCAGATTAATGTCAGACTCGCGTTTGAATTCTGATTGTCCCCTTCTTTTCAGCACTCACAAAATGGCCTGCACTCTTGTCCGGGCCATTTTTTTTTATTAACTTTGCTGTGCCGGTCGCAGACTGCGCATCTGCAAACCGAGGACTCCACCCTCCATCCGGACACTGTTACTGATTCTTTATTCCCATGAGAAAATATGGCATAACTGCTCTGCTTGCGCTCCTCTGTATGCCGCAAGTCCACTCCGACGTAATCTCCGAGGCACGCGATCTGCTTGACTCCGGAAAGTCTCAAGAGGCCCTTGACCTTCTTCTTGACGAGCTTGAGGTCGACCCCGATAAACCCTCTGCCGGCAACCTGAATGTGCTTATCGGTGAGGCACTTATCCGTCAGGGTGATTTTAATGAGGCCAAAGGATATCTTGAAGTAGGGAAATCACGGGGCGTAGCCGACGCATCGCTCTGGCTTGGCAAGCTGGCTCTACGCAATTACGACCTTTCTGCGGCCTCTTCTCTTTATGACAACTACATTCGCATGAAGACCAACGCCCGCAAGGAGTATGACCGTAAAGCAGAGGCTCAGCGCAACGCTATCCCGAAAGTGAAAGAGGCACTCAAGAGAGTGGAGCGGGTGCAAATTATCGATTCTATCGACGTGCCCGCAGAGGACTTCTTCACTCACTTCAGACTCTCCCGCTCAGCCGGACGGCTCCTGACTCCCGAAGAGACTCCATTTCCGGAATTGATTTCTGAGGCGGATGTAGTCTTCATGACCGAGAATGGTGAGAGTGCTTTCTGGAATATGACCGACTCTCTCGGACGCAAAGCTATAGTAGAGTCTATCAGGCTCACTGACGGCTCATGGCACGACCCGGTCTTCACTCCTGAAATTCTGAATGGCGGTGGAAATGCCTCTTTCCCCTTTATGATGCCTGACGGACTCACACTCTATTTCGCTAACGATGGAGAGGATTCCTTAGGCGGCTATGACATTTTCGTGGCTTCCAGGGATGCCTCTGATGGCTCATGGCTTTCTCCTCAAAATATGGGCATGCCATATAACTCCCCTTTTGACGACTACATGATGGCCATAGACGAAGCCACCGGGATAGGCTGGTGGGCTACGGATAGAAATCTTAACCCAGGGCACCTCACCATCTTCGTTTTTGTGCCAAATGAACGACGCATAAATATCGATCCGGAAGAGACCGACCCACTCCCTTTCGCGCGCATATCTGACATTTCAGCCACATGGGAGCCGGAGACCGACATCGAGGCTCTCAAAGAAATGATCGCATCGATAGATGGCGGCTCCGATGCCGACAGGGAGCAATTTCGCTTCCGCTTTCCCGACGGCACTCTGGCCACGCGTTTTGACCAGCTATCCTCAGAAGAGCAGGTCTCGGCTATGAGGAAATATCTGGAGGCGGAAGAGAGCTACAATGACTCTCGCGGCCGCCTTGAGGCTCTTCGGAAAGATTATCATTTCAACGGCTCCACAGCCGCCCTCAAGCTCCAGATTTCCGATCTTGAGGCGCTCGTGCTAAAGAATAAAAAAAATCTGCGCAGACTCAAAAACGAATTAATCAGAACAAACAATTAATTTTTCAGTCTCATAGAAAATTTAATGTGTATTTTCATCACACACATATCGTTTTCATCACACACACAATCGTTTAATTTTTAGAACTTACAAGTAAGTGAGAAAAATTAATGTACATATAAAACGAAGTGATTTTGGAGATAATTTCTCGGCGAAACGAAGGAAGATATAAGAATATCTGACTGAGCGACAACGAGAAATTAGCCCAAAAGGACGAGTTTTATAGTACAAGAGTTTTCATCTCACACAAAATCGTTTAATTTTTAGAACTTACTTAACATCATGATAAGTTTTATCATCTCCCTCATCATTCTCATCGGGGGCTATTTCACATACGGAGCTTTTGTCGCAAAGGTGTTTGGAGTAGATCCATCGCGTCCCACTCCCGTCAAGACAAAAGCCGATGGAGTGGACTATGTAGAGCTTCCCACATGGAAAATCTTCCTTATACAGTTTCTTAACATCGCAGGTCTTGGGCCGATTTTCGGCGCCATCATGGGCATAATGTATGGGCCTGCGGCTTTTCTGTGGATAGTCTTCGGCACAATTTTTGCCGGTGCTGTTCACGACTACCTCTCCGGAATGCTCTCACTGCGCAGCGGAGGGGCCTCGCTGCCGGAAATCGTCGGGGATCAGCTCGGCAGCAAAGTAAAGATGCTGATGCGCGTCTTCGCACTTCTCCTTATGATTCTTGTAGGAGCCGTCTTTGTATACAATCCGGCCGATTTGCTCGCTATGCTCACTCCCGACCATCTTGACCGCATATTCTGGATATGCGTCATCTTCATCTACTACATGGCCGCCACCCTTCTTCCGATAGACAAGCTTATCGGCAAACTCTACCCTCTCTTCGGCATCGCCCTGCTTTTCATGGCGATAGGCATCATGGCTATGCTCTTCGTGCATGCTGATAGCGTCCCGGAAGTGTGGCATCAATTCTACAATCACAAGCCCGACCCGGAAGCCAATCCGATTTTCCCCATGATGTTTGTCTCCATTGCCTGCGGCGCCATTTCCGGATTCCATGCCACCCAGTCGCCAATGATGGCCAGATGTCTGAGTAATGAGAAATACGGACGTCCCATCTTCTACGGAGCTATGGTCACTGAAGGCATCGTGGCGCTCATCTGGGCCGCTGCCGCCGTGGCCTTTACAGGAGGCTACGGAGAACTTCAGGAATTTCTCGGCAATGGCTCGCCGGCCGTCCTTGTCAACGACCTCTCCAAGTCATGGCTTGGCACGTTTGGAGGTATTCTTGCCATTCTCGGTGTAATCGCCGCTCCCATCACATCCGGCGACACCGCTCTGCGCTCTGCGCGTCTCATCGCTGCCGATTTCATGGGATATGAGCAGAAGAAGATAGCCTCGAGGCTTATGGTCTCCGTACCAATCTTCATACTCTGTTTCTGCATTATGCTCATGCCCTACGATGCCCTATGGCGTTATTTCGCATGGTGCAATCAGGTGCTCGCAGTCTTCACTCTCTGGACGCTCAGCGTCTGGCTCGTACGCCATCGTAAGACGTTCTATATCACGCTGATTCCCGCGATGTTCATGACGGCTGTGACGGTCACATATATCTTTTTTGCTCCCGAAGGCTTCGGTCTGCTGTCGGAAAATCTCTTAGGGATACTCCCCTCCTACGAGTTTGCACTCGCCATAGGACTCTCCGTCACACTTCTTTTCACCTTTATGTTCATGCGATTTGTTAGAGCCACAAGAGAAAACATCAAACTTGCCGACTGAATAAGACTATGACGCTTTCCGAGCTCCTTGACATAACGACTTCCACCAGAAGCTACAATTTCCACTCGCACACTCAGTTTTGCGATGGCTATGCCCCTATGGAGGAAATGGTGCATGCGGCTCAAGCTGCCGGTATGCTGCATTACGGCTTTTCTCCTCACTCTCCTATTCCGATAGAAAGTCCCTGCAATATGAGCGAAAAGAGCGTGGAGCAATACATCGCCGAGGCAGACCGTCTTCAGCAACTTCTCGCTGACGCCGACTCCCCTCTGAGGCTATATAAGGGTATGGAGATAGACCGTATTTCGCATGACAGCGCTCCTCACATAGATTACTATCGCAATCTTCCGCTGGACTATCGTATAGGTTCAGTGCATTTCGTCACTTCCCAAGAGGGCATTCCCATAGATTGCGACGGCAGATTCCCTCGCTTCGAGAAAAATCTCAGAGAGCATTTCCGCAGCGATCTGCGCTATGTGGTGGAAAAGTATTTTGAATCAGTGCTCCTCATGCTCGAAGAGGGAGGATTTGACATTCTCGGCCATGCCGACAAAATCGCTGCAAATGCTTCCGGAATAGACCCTGAGATAGAATCCCGCAGCTGGTATAAGGCGCTGATGGATGATGTGGTCAGACTCTCTGCCAGCACTGGAGTCATAGTAGAGATCAACACCAAATCCATCGAAGACAGAGGCCGCTTCTTTCCTCACTTCGACTGGTGGGAGAGCTTCATTCAGGCCGGTATCCCCCTAATGGTAAACAGTGATGCCCACCGTCCTGAAATGATTGACTTCGGACGTCAGCAAGCCTTCACTCTCTTGGATAGGCTCTGCCAAAACAGTCTCTGATTAATATCACATATATCGTTTAATTTTTAGAACTTAGTTTAATTTTTAGAACTTACTTATTATGAATATAGGAGATAAATTTCCCAACCTTCTCGGAAAAGACGCCAACGGAAATCCCGTATCTCTTTCAGATTTCCCCGGTAAAAAATTCATCATATATTTCTATCCGAAAGATAATACCCCCGGCTGTTCTGCCGAGGCCTGTTCTCTGCGTGATGGACTTGAATCCCTCTCCTCTCTGGGATATCAAATCATCGGAGTAAGCAAAGACTCCGAAGCCTCCCATCAGAAGTTTGCCGCCAAATATGACCTCCCCTTCCCTCTTATAGCCGACACGGAGCATGAGCTCTGTGAGAAAGCCGGAGTGTGGCAGCTGAAGAAAATGGCCGGAAGGGAATATATGGGAATCATGCGCACCACTTTCGTCACTGATGAAGAGGGAGTGGTCACCGACATTATCCGCAAAGTCAACACTAAGGATGCCGCCACACAGATTTATGCCCTTCTCGACGGAAGGGATAATCCTAATCCCGCATGAGTCTGAAATCGGCATCTGCAACTCCCGCTTCCCCCAAGGTGACGGTGATAGTGCCCGTGTATAACGCGGAGAAATATCTTCGTGAATGTCTGGACTCCATCCGCCATCAATCTCTCGAAGATATAGAAGTAATACTTGTCAATGATGTCTCCACGGATGGCTCCGGAGACATCTGCGACGAGTATGCTGCTATGGATTCACGGTTCAAAGTAGTGCATCTCCCCAAGAACGGAGGCCCCGGCATAGCCCGAAATGTCGCCCTCGACATGGCCGACGGAGAGTATTGCACATTTGTAGATTCGGACGACCGGATTCATCCCGATGCCTACCGGGAGATGTATGAGTTTGCCAGTTCGAATAATCTCCAGATAGTCAGATGCGAAATGGGAAGCTTCTCTGACGATTCTCCGGAGCCGGTTCCGATATTTCACAAATACGGAGAGAAACGTATCTTTACCGACCGGCAAGACCTCCGGGAAATGGCCGTCTGCGTCTTCTGCAGCCCGGTGTCTCCCGGACGTCGCGACATGAATTTCGGAGGCTCCGCTTGCTCCGCTCTGCATCATCGTTCTCTCTTCGAGGAGGGCGGCGTGCGCTTTCCGCGCATCCCTCACATGATTTCAGAAGATTTCATTTTCTGCTACGACTGCCTGCAGAAAGCTTCTGCAGTAGGACTATTGCCGCGCATGTTCTATTACTACCGCATGAACCGCAATTCCCGGAGCAACGTGCCTCGCACTGACATCCTTCAGCGAGCCCTGGCCACTGCCGACCTCATGGAGAGTATAATCCTTCGTGATGGATATGAGGAGAAATATCTTGAGCATGCATATCTCTATGCCATGGAGATTACCCGCGCTTTTTCCAAAAACTTCTTCCTCTCGCCTCTATCTCTGAAAAAGGTCAAGGAATGGTTTGATGCTCAGCACCAATATCCAATCCTTGACCGTGCATATAATAGTGAGGCTTTCCGCCACACGCCTCTACTCCATAGAGTCACATTCAGCGCTTTCTATAAGAAACGGTTCTATACTCTTCTGGCTCTGATTCGCGGACGAGAGTTAATCCGCTGAGTCACCCTGATCCTGCGCCTCTTTCGGAAGAGTGAGATGCAGGAAAAACCATCCGAGGAATCCGGCCAGCAGTGAGCCGACGAGAATGCCGAGCTTGGAATTATTCAGGATCTCTGAGAGATATGGGTCGCCCGTGCCGAAGCTCAGATTAGCGATGAAGAGGGAAACCGTAAATCCGATACCACCCAGGAGGGCTATAGAGGCCATCTGCTTCCAGTTGCAACCCTCAGGCATAGGGGCGAATCCCAGACGGACGCATAGCCACGAAAATGACAATATTCCGATAAACTTGCCTGCCACCAGGCCAAGAATAATGGCCAGACTCACTCCGGAGAAGATAGATGAAAACTCCAGGTCGCCAAGAAAAATCCCTGCATTGGCAAAAGCGAAAAGAGGCACAATTATATAGTTGACCACCGGATGAAGCGTGTCCTCAAGATCCTGAAGGGGCGAAATCACCTTATCAGAGGCCGTCTCTATCTCTTTGAGCCAGTTCATCTGATCCTTGTCAAGAATAGTCTTTGACTCAAGACGCTCCACATCCTCGTGAGCAAATTTAGAGATATTCCTGCGTATTGTCTTGATGAATCTTTTGGGAGAATTGACGGGACGAGCCGGCACGCAGAAGGCTATCAGAACGCCTGCTATTGTAGGATGAATACCGGCATTTAAGAACAGGAACCAGACAAAAGCACCTATGCCGAGGTAGAAAATCTTACTCTGAATCCTCAGCAACCCTCCGAGCGCCAGAATGCCGAGAAGAATGGCTGCCCCGATAAGAAGCATATAGTTGATATGGCTTGAATAGAAAATAGCTATCACAAGGATTCCACCTATGTCATCCACAACGGCTAAGGTGGTCAGAAAAATCTTAAGGGAAATAGGCACCCTCTTTCCCAGCATCGCAAGGACTCCAAGCGAAAATGCTATGTCGGTAGCCATAGGGATGGCAGCCCCGCCGGCGTAATCCTTTCCGGAAGCCATAAGCCAGAAAATAAGCACCGGAATGGCCATGCCACCAATAGCAGCCACTATCGGCAAAAGCGCCTGACGGAATGATGAGAGCTCGCCTACGAGAATCTCACGCTTAATCTCCAGACCCACAGAGAAAAAGAAGACAGCCATCAGAGCGTCATTGATGAAGTCCATTATAGACATGGGATGCCCGTTGTGGCTGAAGAGATTGAAGCCTCCGATCTGGAGTCTTATTTCATGAACCCACAGTCCATTATAAAAGTCAGTCAGGAAAGGCAGATTGACCACCAAAAGAGCCAACGCGGTAGCCGCCATGAGCACCGTGCCTCCGTTGGCATAATTGCGCAGGGTCTTACGCGCCGTGTAGAAAACGTTTGACATAGTAATATTAAAAATAAGGAATCAATATTAAAATAAGGAATCAAAAAAGCAATATACTTCTTATCGATCAGGATAGAAGCAATCTCCGATAACCTCATTATAGACTTTTAACATCCAGACACCCCTTTATGTTCTATTCCTGAACCTACTTACCCTATAAAACTGCGATAAATTTTGCAGAGTCGGATTTTTTTATTACCTTTGCGATGTATATGGTCTGCACGGCGAGGATACATTTTCCCAAACGCCGAGACATACTGTTAGTAATCAGACCTTTACACCCTTAAAATTTAGAAACTTATTACTTTTACGCTATGAGTCTGAATATTGTGGTTCTGGCCAAACAAGTGCCGGACACCAGAAATGTCGGTAAAGATGCGATGAAGGCTGACGGCACCATCAATCGCGCCGTGCTCCCCGCAATCTTCAACCCCGAAGACCTCAACGCCCTTGAGCAGGCGCTGAAAATCAAAGAAGAAAATCCCGGCACCCGAGTTACGCTTCTCACCATGGGGCCTCCCCGCGCCGCCGAAATAGTCCGCGAAGGACTCTTCCGCGGAGCCGATGATGGCATCGTGCTCTCCGACAGAGCTTTCGCAGGTGCCGACACTCTGGCCACCTCATACGCCCTCTCCGCTGCGATCCGCAAACTCGGCAATGTAGACCTCATCATCGGCGGACGTCAGGCCATCGACGGCGACACCGCTCAGGTTGGCCCTCAGATTGCTGAAAAGCTCGGCCTCCCGCAGGTCACTTATGCTGAAGACATCCTCAGCACCAAAGATGGCAAAGTCACCGTGAAGCGTAGAATCGAGTCAGGCGTGGAGACAGTAAAATGCCCTATGCCTTGCGTCATCACCGTCAATGGCTCTGCTGAGCCCTGCCGTCCCCGCAACGCCAAGAATATCCAGAAATATAAATATGCCGCTCTCCCCTCTGAAGTAGCCGCTGATGAGGCTAAGAAAGAGTTTATCGCCAAAAGACCGTATCTCTCTATCATGGAGTGGAATGCTCAGACCGTAGACGCCGACCTCTCGCAGTGCGGTCTCGCCGGTTCTCCCACTAAGGTGAAAGGCATAGAAAACGTAGTCTTCACTGCTAAGGAAGCCCGCAATGTCGGCAACAACGATGCAGAGCTCGAAGACCTTATCAAAGAATTAATCGTTAACCACACCATTGGCTAAGCTAAACTACGAAAATGGCAGACACTAATAATCTTATCGTATACTGCGAATATGAGGATGGCAAAATCGCTGACGTCAGCCTCGAGCTCCTCACAAAAGGACGCCAGCTCGCAGACCAACTCGGAGTGAAACTTGAAGCCGTGGTGATCGGCGACAAGCTCAAAGACATCGAAAAGCAGATACTCCCCTACGGAGTAGACAGAATATACAAGGTGGAAGACGCCCGTCTTTATCCTTATACCTCTCTTCCCCACTCCTCCATCCTTATCAATCTTTTCCGCGAAATCAAGCCCCAGATAGCGTTCATGGGAGCTACTTCCATAGGCCGTGACCTCGGTCCTCGCGTAAGCTCTTGCCTCCACAGCGGACTTACCGCTGACTGCACGGCTCTCGAAATTGGCCCCCACACCGATCCCAAAACCGGTGAAAGCTACGAAAATCTGCTCTATCAGATCCGTCCCGCCTTCGGAGGTAACATCGTGGCTACTATCGTCAATCCCGAATGTCGCCCCCAGATGGCTACGGTCCGTGAAGGCGTCATGAAAAAAGAGGCTCGAGACAGCAACTATACCGGCGAGGTGATTGACCTTGACGTCAACAAATACACTTCTCCCACCGACTTTGTAGTGGAGATTATAGATCGCCACGTAGAGAAATCCAAAGTAAATCTCAAGGGCTCTCCCATCATCGTAGCCGGTGGCTACGGCGTAGGCAGCAAAGAGAACTTCGACCTTCTCCAGCAGCTCGCCGACACCCTCGGCGCTGAAGTGGGAGCTTCGCGCGCCGCTGTGGATGCCGGATGGGTGGATCATGACCGTCAGATCGGTCAGACTGGAGTAACAGTGCGCCCCAAACTCTACATAGCCTGCGGCATTTCCGGCCAGATACAGCACATCGCCGGAATGCAGGACTCTTCGATTATCATCTCCATCAATAATGATCCCAACGCGCCTATCAATACCATTGCCGACTACGTAATCACCGGCAAAATGGAGGATGTGGTGCCCAAACTGATCAAGTATTACAAAAAGAACTCCAAGTAATGGCTAATTTCTATACAGATAACCCCTCTCTCAAAGTGCATCTTGAGCACCCCTTAATGAAGAAAATCGTCGAGCTCAAAGAACGCAACTTTGCAGATGCCGACAAATACGATTACGCTCCTCAGAACTTCGAGGATGCGATGGATTCTTATGACAAAGTGCTCGAAGTGGTAGGCGAGATCTGCGGTGACATCATCGCTGAAAACGCTGAGGACGTGGACCATCAGGGTCCCCACGTAGAAAACGGCCGTGTCATCTATGCCGACGGCACCAAGAAGAATCTTGACGCTTGCCGCAAGGCCGGCCTCATGGGAATGTCCATGCCTCGTCGCTTCGGCGGACTCAACTTCCCTATCACGCCCTACATCATGGCTGCCGACATAGTGAGCCGTGCCGATGCCGGATTTGAAAACCTCTGGGGTCTTCAGGATTGCGCTGAGACCATCTATGAGTTTGCTAATGAAGAGCAGCTGGAGAAATATATACCCCGCGTGTGCCAGGGCGAGACTATGTCAATGGACCTTACCGAGCCGGATGCCGGTTCTGACCTCCAGTCTGTCATGCTCAAGGCTTCTCAGAAAGAGGATGGCTCATGGGTGCTCAATGGCGTGAAGCGCTTCATCACCAATGGCGACAGCGACATTCACCTTGTGCTCGCACGCTCTGAAGAGGGTAGCAAAGATGGCCGCGGCCTCTCCATGTTCATCTATGACAAAAGAAATGGAGGCGTCAACGTGCGCCGCATTGAAAACAAGATGGGCATCAAGGGGAGTCCGACCTGCGAATTGGTATATAAAGATGCTCCCTGCGAGCTTGTAGGCTCTCGTCGTCTGGGTCTTATCAAGTATGTGATGGCTCTGATGAATGGCGCTCGCCTCGGCATTGCCGCGCAGTCTGTAGGTCTTTCGGAGGCAGCATACCGCGAAGCACTTCAGTATGCAAAGGAGCGCTGCCAGTTCGGCAAGCCTATCATCGAGTTCCCCGCGGTGGCTGAGATTCTTTCAGTAATGAAGGCTAAGCTCGATGCCTCACGCACACTTCTCTATGCTTGCTCACGCTTCGTGGACATCTACAAGATCTATGATGACATTGCA
The DNA here is from genome assembly GCA_014800685.1 of Bacteroidales bacterium. Taxonomy (GTDB): domain Bacteria; phylum Bacteroidota; class Bacteroidia; order Bacteroidales; family Muribaculaceae; genus Lepagella. Next base: position 13,048 of record JAAVFQ010000031.1, on the reverse strand, counting down.
AAGGAGCGTGCTCTTACTCCCGAAGAGAAAAAAGAGGCCAAGGCCTACAGCCGCCTCGCTGATGCCTTCACTCCTCTTGCCAAAGGTCTCACCTCTGAATTCTGCAATCAGAACACCTACGACTGTATTCAGATACATGGTGGCTCAGGCTTCATGAAAGACTACACATGTGAGCGTCTCTATCGTGATGCCCGTATCACTTCCATCTATGAGGGCACCACTCAGCTTCAGGTGGTAGCTGCCATCCGCCACGTCACCACCGGCACTTATCTCAATCAGATCAAGGAGTATGAGAGCCACGAGGTGTGCGCGGCAGATCAGAATGTCAAGAACACTCTCATCGCAATGACTCAGCAGTATGACGCTGCCGTGCAGGCTGTGCTCGGTGTTAATGACAACAACTTCAAGGACTTCATGGCTCGCCGTCTTGTAGAGATGGCCGGATATATCATCATGGGCTATCTGCTGCTTGAAGACACTCAGCGCGATGAAAGTTTCCGCAGCTCTCTGCGCGTCTTCGTAAAACTCGGACAGGCTGAAGTGGCCAAGCACGCTGACTTTATCGCTAATTTCCGCCCCGACCAAATCTCAGACTACCTCTACAAAGAAGAGGAGGCTCCCGCCGCTGAGTAATCACGAGGCTTACAGATAAAAAACTATAAAAGTGAAAAGAGGGTGTGTCAAAATGCAAAATTTTGGCGCACCCTTCTCGGTTTGTCATAAAAGAAGATGGCAAAGCTACCGGCCTCCGGTAGTAGTAGTCACGAGTGGACTTCTTCTGCTACCGGGGCAGTGGGGAGAGTTCCTGAAGCTCTGATTCTGCTATTTGGCTTAAAGCATCTTTGAATTTAAACACTCTCTTGCCCGATTACTACGAATTTATACGCTTAACATCCATAACTTTTGTTCCTGATAAACGGTGTCATTTAAACTACTGATATTTTTCCGGAAACTTATGACCGATTGGGGTGTAGACCAAAGCCATCTTCCCCTCACGGCCACGTTGCTCTCAGCTGCCACCATAATTTTTGCAGCTATTATAATATATTGGATTATGTCCGGACCGGTATCCAGGCTGGTCAATAAGAAAATATCCGGCTCAAAGACACTGCTCGATGACTATCTCCTTCCTCCCTCCACCATTCACGTCATCTGCATAGTTACCGTCACCATCCTCTGCGCCAATTTTCTCCCACCGGTTTTCCGATACTATCCCTCGGTTTCTGTCTATACCGACAAGGGCTGTTCCATCATTAATATCGCGGGAATTTCATGGGTAATCACCTCTGTGGCAAAAGGGGCGTGCGACTATCTGAGTCATACAGAGACCAACAGAGGAGGCTCGCTCGTGCTTCGAAATCTCGTGACTACGATAGTATGGAGCATAGCGGCGCTTCTCTCCATCAGTATTCTTCTCAACCGGGATCTCGCCTACGTAATCTCCGGACTCGGAGCCATGGCCGCCGTGCTCATGCTGGTCTTCAAGGATTCCATACTTGGCATGACAGCAGGCATCCGGCTCACTATCAATAAAATGCTCAAAGTGAACGACTGGGTATCGGTGCCCAAATATGGAGCCGAGGGGCGCGTAGAAGACCTTACGCTCACTGCAATAAAGATACGGAATTGGGATCAGAGCGTCTCTTCTGTTCCCCCTCACGCCCTGATTTCCGATGGATTCACCAATCACGAAGCCATGCTCGAGAAGGGAGTAAGACAAATCAGACGCACTTTCAATGTCGATGTCAATTCCATCCGCCGCCTCAGTCCGGAAGAGATGAATCAATTCGCGGGCGAACCCTGGACTAAGAATATCAATTTGCAGAAGCCTCAAGTCAATCTCACGCTCTTCCGCAAATGGCTGCGCCAAGAGATAGCTGATCTCCCGGATTTATCGCCGGAACCACGATTCTTCGTTAAGGAGCACCCGCATACCTCAAGCGGCATTCCTATAGAGATACATCTTTTTGTCAAATGCGTCAACTGGGTTCGTTTCGAAGAGCTTCAGGCTGATTTTCTTGACAACATAATCGCCGCTGTCCATCACTTCGGACTACGGCTCTATCAGGCTCCCGCCGGCCACGACTTACTCTCTCTCAAAAACGACACGCGCTCATGAAAACCATTAAGTCGCCGTGGGGATGGATTCCCACACTCTATATAGCCGAAGGGCTACCCTACTTCGCCGTCAATGTGCTGACGGTGCTTATCTACACACAGCTCGGTATTTCCAAGACGGATATGGCCTATTTCACCGGTTGGCTTTATCTTCCCTGGGTGATAAAGCCCTTCTGGTCGCCGTTTGTTGACCTTATCGGCACCAAACGAGGCTGGACCATCTGCATGCAGTGGTTAATGGCAGTCTGCTTCGGGTCGCTCGCATTTCTTCTCCCTACTCCTTTCTTCTTCTCCTCCACGCTGGCCCTTTTCTGGATAACGGCTTTCTTCTCAGCGACGCATGATATCTCGGCCGATGGCTACTACATGATGGAGCTGACGCCACATCTTCAGTCGGCCTACGTGGGAGTAAGATCTACATTCTATCGCATCGCCAGCGTCATAGGTCAAGGGGGACTCGTGATGCTCGCCGGCCTGCTTGAGAGGCGATATGGAAGCATCTCAAGAGCCTGGATCAGCGTCTTTCTTATCCTTGCTGTTCTCTTTGTCATGATAGCTCTCTGGCACACTCTGTTCATGCCACGCGCCCCCAAGGACAAGCCCCTCCCCGGAGTGACTGCACGCAATATCCTCTATGACTTCGCGCACACCTTCGTCACCTTTTTCCGCAAACCTCACATACTCTCCGCACTTGCGTTTATGCTCCTCTATCGTCTTCCGGAGGCAATGTGCATAAAGCTCGTACAGCCCTTTCTGATTGACGACCGCAGTCTTGGGGGACTCGGACTCTCAACCTCTCAAGTAGGATTTGTCAATGGCACCGTGGGTGTAATCGGTCTTCTCGCCGGTGGCATCATCGGTGGCTTGTGCATAGCACGCGGAGGCCTGAAAAAATGGCTATGGCCGATGGCGGCTGCCCTCACACTGCCTTGCCTCTTTTACTGTTTTCTCGCTATGACACAGCCCGAAAGCTTCCTGCTGGTCAACGTCGCCATCTTCATAGAGCAATTCGGCTATGGCTTTGGCTTCACGGCCTTTATGCTTTATCTCATATATTTCTCCCAGGGGCCTGCGCAGACCTCCCACTATGCATTCTGCACAGCCTTCATGGCTCTTGGAATGATGCTTCCGGGAATGGTGGCAGGATGGCTGTATGACAGGTTTAACGAATGGCATTTGTTTGGCTTCGGCACCCCGGAGGGATACGTAAATTTCTTCTGGTGGGTGATGGTCTGCTGCATATTTACCTTTGCCGCCTGCCGCTATGTGCATATTGACCCAAATTTCGGTAAGAAAGAGGGGAATTAATTCAAGAATTTTTGCTACTTTTGCATTAGCTAAGCATAATCCTTACTTAGCTCACTTTCATAAGAAAACACATTCATAATAATCATATTATGGCTCAGAAGACATCCATACCCAAAGGCACACGCGATTTCTCACCGGCAGAAATGGCGAAGCGCAACTATATATTTGACACTATCCGCTCAGCATTTCGTCTCTTCGGCTATCGCCAGATAGAAACCCCTGCGATGGAAAATCTTTCCACTCTAATGGGTAAGTATGGTGAGGAGGGCGATAAGTTGCTCTTCAAGATTCTCAACTCCGGCGACTTTATGAAAAAAGTAGACGCCACAGACCTTGAGGCCCGTGAGCTGAATCGTCTCGGAGCACAGCTATGCGAAAAGGGCCTGAGATATGACCTCACAGTTCCCTTCGCGAGATACGTGGTTCAACACCGCAACGACATTCAGTTTCCTTTCAAGCGATTCCAGATGCAACCCGTGTGGCGTGCAGACCGTCCGCAGAAGGGTCGCTACAGAGAGTTCTGGCAGTGTGATGCCGACGTGGTGGGTTCTGATTCACTTCTGAATGAAATAGAACTTCTCTCACTGCTCGACTATGTGTTTGCCAAATTCGGACTCAGAGTCTGCATCAAGCTCAATAACCGGAAGATCCTTTCCGGCATTGCAGAACTTATCGGCGAAAGCGACCGCTTGATAGACATCACCGTGGCGATAGACAAAATAGACAAAATCGGAATAGAAGCAGTTGAGGCTGAGCTGATAGAAAGGGGCATCTCCGAGGAAGCTGTCAGCAAACTCCGCCCTATTCTCGCCCTTTCCGGAAGCAACGAGGAGAAGCTCAATCTTCTGGCTGATATGCTGCAAGGCACAGAATCCGGAGAGAAGGGAGTAGAGGAACTTCGCACCGTCTATAATGGCTTCATGGAACTCTCTCCGTCAGCTGAGACGGAAATTGACGTATCGCTCGCCCGCGGACTGAATTATTACACCGGAGTCATCATAGAAGTCAAGGCTCTCGACACTCCTATCGGAAGCATATCGGGAGGTGGCCGCTACGACAATCTCACCGGTGTCTTCGGACTATCAGGAGTTTCCGGCGTGGGCATCTCATTCGGAGCTGACAGAATCTACGATGTGCTTGACACCCTGGGACTCTTCCCTGATAAAGTGCTCGACACCATGACCGTACTTTTCCTTAATCTCGGCAAGGAGGAGGCGGAAAAGTCTGCCAGATGTGTAGCGGCCTTGCGCAAAGAGGGAGTGTCAGCAGCCTTGTATCCTGATAGCGCCAAACTTAAGAAGCAGTTCCAGTATGCAGACTCTCTGAATGTGCCGCTCGTGGCCATGATAGGCGAAGAGGAGCTCAAGAATGATACTATCACAGTGAGAGATATGGCCACCGGCTCGCAGTCGGTATATCCTCTTGATGAAGTCTCAAGCATCTTCCGCATATATCAGGTGAAATGAGCAGGTTTCGTATAGGCATTAGGGAGTTACTGTCGCTATCATTGTCAATTTCCCTGCTCAGCGGATGCTCAGGGAAGCAGAATAAAACCGATGATAACGCTGGAATAGACCTCGCGCCGGAAGCCAGGTGCCTGTATCTTGCCGATGGCGATGGCTACCGAATAGCACGGATGTATGCTCCGGAGGACACTGTGCATCCGGTGGCTACCTATCTTCTCGTGCCGCGCGATAAGCCTCTCCCTGATGACCTCCCGAAGGGCACTGTAGTGAGAGTTCCCCTCGCTTCAACACTTGTGTATAGCACGGTGACAGCTGAAGCGATGAAAGAACTCGGAAGCATTTCGAGTGTCCGCGGCGTGGTGGACAAGCAGTATTTCACTCAGCCGGAGATTCAGGAAGGTCTAAAAAATGGTAAAGTGACCGACGCCGGGGCTGCCTCCTCTCCCTCTGCAGAGAGGATTATAGCCATGAAGCCTGACGCTATCATTCTCAATATCTATGAAGGGATGGATGTGGCTGGCGTCGATGCCCTCGGAGTGCCCTTAATCAAGCTGATGGATAATCACGAGCAGTCGCCCTTAGGACGCGCAGAGTGGATAAAACTCATTGGCTCGCTCACCGGCAAAGAGAGCATCGCAGACAGTATCTACAACTCAGTGGCAGCTAACTATAAGCGGCTTTCAGAACAGACGTCAAGACTGGGCAGACGCCCGAAGGTCCTGACGGAGAATATGTATCAGGGTGTATGGTATGTGCCTGGAGGAAGGAGTTTTCAGTCTCGACTGATACAGGATGCCGGCGGCGACTATTTCAGAAAAGACGACAAATCTGCAGGCACGCTCGCCCTATCCTTCGAAGAGGTTCTCTCCAAGGGCAGAGATGCCGACATCTGGCTGCTTAAAGTCTACGACAAGGAGCTGACCCACGCCACTCTTCTGAAGGAGGATGCAAGATATGCCGGCTTCAAGGCCGCAGGAAACGGCGGAGTGTATTATGCCAATACTGCCGATGCCGCCATTTTTAACGATATGGTCTATCATCCGGATCGCCTGCTTGAGGATTACGCCGAGATTTTCAGCTCATTCTCCTCCGGCAAGGCTCCGAATCATCTGAGATATTTCAGAAAGATGCCTAATTGAAAAGAGGATGGTAGAGGATAAAAATGTGAAAAAGGGAAAATTCAGGCAGTCCTTTACGCTATTGAGTATGGGACTGGCCTCTATTGTGCTTTTCGGGATGCTGCTATGCTTCGGAGCGGTGGATATACCACTCTCTGCCGTGATAACGGCGCTGCGTGGAGGCAATCCGGATTCCACCGAATCCATAATTGTGCTTCAGTCACGACTTCCGATGGCTGTCGCGGCACTGATTTCGGGGTCGGCGCTCAGCGTCTCCGGCTTATTGCTTCAGACCACATTCCGCAATCCTCTTGCTGGGCCTTCACTTCTCGGTGTCTCCTCCGGCGCCTCTCTCGGAGTGGCTCTCATCATGTTAGGCGCCTCCTCTATTGGACTGCATATTGCCTCTGATATGTGGATGGCCATCACGGGGGCCCTTATCGGTGCCGGAGCAGTAATAATTCTATTACTCCTTTTCAGCAGTGTACTGAAGAATCCGGTAATGCTACTTATTGCCGGAGTCATGATAAGCTATCTTGCATCTTCAGTGATTTCCCTCCTTAACTTTTTCGCACCCTCGGAGGATGTGAAGTCATTTGTGGTATGGGGACTTGGCACTCTCACCGCTGTGCGTCTTGACACTCTGCCGCTTTTTGCACTTCCTCCGCTACTCTGCATCGGGGCTTCGCTTCTGCTGGTCAAGCCTCTCAATGCTCTTTTGCTTGGCGAGCGTTATGCCTCCAGCATGGGATTTTCCATGACGCGACTGCGCACCACTCTTCTGCTGCTGAGCGGACTCCTGACTGCACTTGTGACTGCCTTTTGCGGGCCTATAGGGTTTATCGGACTCATCGTGCCTCACATAGCGCGAATGGCCACAGCGACTTCCAATCACGAAGTGCTCATCCCAGCCACTATCCTCTGCGGAGCGGCCATGATGCTCCTATGTGCTCTCTGCACTGTCATCCCCTCCGCTGCCGGAGTGATGCCTATCAACGTTGTGACGCCGATATTCGGTGTCCCCGTCATTCTGTACATCATTCTCCGGCGCCACAAACTCAACTATTTCAATTAAGTAAGTGAGAAAAATTAATGTACATATAAAACGAAGGAATTTTGGAGATAATTTCGCGGCGAAACGAAGGAAGATATACGAATATCTGTCTGAGAGATAACGTGAAATTAGCCCAAAAGGGCAAGTTTTATTGTACAAGAGTTTTCATCTCACATATATCGCTTAATTTTTCGAACTTACTAAGCATTAACCCACCTTTTCATGCCAATGGCTTCTCTTCAGACAAACGATCTTACCATAGGCTATAAAGACAGAGTTATAGCCTCCGGCCTTGACATAACCCTTTTCCCCGGGAAGGTGACTGCTATGCTGGGAGAGAACGGAGCCGGGAAGTCCACTCTTATAAAGACTCTCACGGGGGAAATCAAGCCTCTTGGCGGAAGCATAGAGATATGCGGAAAGCCACTGGAGAGCTATACACCTGCCTCGCTGGCTAAGACGATAGCTATCGTAACTACCGGAGACATACAGGCCGGAGGATTGCGCGTCAAAGAGCTCGTAGGCCTTGGCAGACAGCCTCACACCGGTTTTTTCGGACGTCTCTCGGCCTTTGACAAAAGAATAGTAGAGGAGGCGATGCAGAGCGTGGGAATTTCGCATAAGGCGGACAGCTACGTCGCCACCCTTTCGGATGGCGAACGCCAGAAGGCTCTCATAGCGCGAGCCATAGCCCAGCAGACCCCCCTGATACTGCTCGATGAGCCTTTCTCTTTTCTTGACGTAGCCTCCAGAGTAGAGATTCTTTCCCTTCTTATTGGGTCGGCAAGAGAAAATGGCACCACTATATTATTCTCTTCTCACGATGTGGCGCAGGCTTTACGAATGGCTGACGACATCCTTCTCTTTACTCCTGAAAGCGGAGTGACCCAGGCCTCCCCTCTTCAGCTAATATCCTCCGGAAGAATCAAAGACCTTTTCCCGGACAGGGACGTTATCTTTGACTCCACACAGAACGATTTTGTCTCTACCCTCAGCTACCCTCATAAAATCTAAGAAGGTGTCACCTGCCGGCATCTTCATAAAATATCAATAATGAATCCTATTACTCCACAGCAATTTCTTATAAGGCAACCGGCATTCCCGGACCGTAAGCCTTCCGATAAATTCTATCTTGACCTTGCCAACAGACTGCTGAAAGAATGTGTGAGCGCAGGCCTTTTCCCCACCCTGCATGAGTCTGTGCTCAGCCGTCTGGCCATCTGCGTCACAGGGTATTATCAGGATATTCTATCCGATGCAGGACTCTGGCGCGCTTTCACCACTCAGTGTCGGCGCATGTATGGACACCCCGTACCTTTTCACTCCGAACCGGAAGGATATATTGATGCCGAGCTCAACCGGATAGACATCGCCTTCCTAATATGGTATTGCATAGCGATGATTGATTCCGACCATCGTGACCTCTACCCTCTGCACCCTGACGTCATCAGCCTAAGCAAACTATGGCATGGCATTCTTGACGCGGAGTATGACGAAGCGCCGATGCCGGAAGAATACAACATCGGCTTTCAACTTGAAGTGCATAACCCTGAGGATGCCTCCGGCCTATATCGCTTCTCTCACTGGCTTTTCCTGCACTCTTATCTGCTCACTCCAGCATTCACACTCAACCTCGCTCAGCTGGCTGCCGAAGCCCGCATAAGCGAAGAAGGTGGAGAGTCCCGCCTCAATGACCTTCTTGAAGAAGCCATGAGCCTACAGCCTACCGGCCCTCTGGCTCTGTATCTTAAGGAATGGATATATCTTGTGCTTCACGACAGGCTGCCTGATGAGAAAGACGCAGAAGAGGGAAAAACGTCCAAGGAGGTTCACAAATACTATAAAGCCGTCACGGAGGCCACCGGAGGGAGCCCCATAGCCTACTTCTCTGACTACCAGGAGCTCAATAAATTTTTCATTACCGCGCTTGGATGGCAAGAGGGTGAGGATCATCTGCCCCAGTTCAAGAGTCATTCCGACTTTGTCATTCAGGTTGACCCCGAGAAGGGAATGCTGCTGGCACGCAACGTCGCAAAATGCATAGCCGATCCCGCAAATCCTCTGTATAATGCCGCTTACGCCAGACGCCATGCTTTTGACCTTCTCTCGGTAAGAGGTCTGTGTCCGCCGGACCTTCTCCAGACTATCCTTAAAAATGGATGGCTCCCCGATGCTGCCTTCCCGGATACTGACGATAGAGCCCTCGTGGCAGAGAATGCTGATTTCATAGCCAGATGCTATCTTCAGATGTTTTATCGCGGTGACTGAGTATGACATCCCCCTTATAAACTTTCTAATCTCCCAAAACCAACCTTTATTTTATGAACATTAAAAAAATTCTCTTCTTGGCTTCAGGAGTGCTAATCACCCTCAGCTCCTTAGGCCAGACCACTAAAGAAGAGGTTACTTCTGACCTTAACAAAGCCGGAGGCATATATTATGCCTATCCCGTCACGGAATCGGCCAACACACCCGCTCCAAAAGGATATAAGCCATTCTATATCAGCCATTATGGAAGACATGGCTCGCGCTATCTCATCTCTGACAATGATTATCTCAACCCTGCCCGCCTGCTTCATAAAGCCGACAGCCTCAACGCTCTCACCCCGCTGGGCAGAGATGTCATGCATCGACTGGATTCTCTCATCGTAATCACTCAAGGCCATGGCGGCGACCTTTCGCCACTCGGAGTGCGCCAGCACAGAGGCATCGCCGAGCGTATGTATAAGGCCTATCCGGAAGTCTTCAAGGGGGACGCCGAGGTGTCAGCCCGCTCCACTATTGTTGTCAGATGCGTCCTCTCGATGGATGCTTTCTGCGAAAGACTCAAGGAGCTAAATCCCTCACTTCGCACCACAAGGGAATCTTCCAACAAATATATGAACTACCTAAATTATCATTCCTATGAGTCGAACGCGTATACATCCTCGGAATGGAAAGAGCAATACCGCAAGTTTCAGCAGACTCACGTCAGACCCGAACGCCTTGTCAGCTCGCTCTTCTCTGCCCCCCTTTTCATAGAAACCGAGGTTAATCCCGAACAACTTATGTGGGACCTCTATTACATTGCCGTAGGTATGCAGGATATCGACTCCGACCTCTCTTTCTATGATGTATTCACGCCGGATGAGCTATATGATATGTGGCAATGCTTCAACTATCGCTTCTATGTCTGCGACGCCAATTTCGCAGGCAACCGTGGCCTCGTGCTTGCAAATGCAAAACCACTGCTGAGAAACATTATAGAATCTGCCGACGCGGCAATAGCCTCCGGAAAACCTTCAAGCACCCTGAGATTCGGCCATGACGGTAATGTCATTCCTCTGGCCGGAATTCTCCGCCTTGAGAATTGCTATGAAAGCGTGAGCAATCCTGATGAGTTTCCCGCCGCTTTCGCGGATTTCAAAATTGCTCCTATGGCCGGAAATATTCAACTCATTTTCTTCCGCAATCAGAAAGACCCGGATGATATTCTCGTGAAATTCATGCTTAACGAACGCGAAACCAGCATCCCCATCAAGACTGACACCTGGCCCTTCTATAAATGGAGTGAGGTGAAAAACTTCTACGAGACTGAAATTTTACCAAACTGAACGTCTTTTCATATCACCCTGAAATTCAATCTTTTACGAGCTCTACAATTTTGTAGAGCTCGTTAATTTTTCTTAAAATCGCGTTCTTTTCTTAAACTTTAGCTTTGCAGCGCCGTCTATATGTTGTAACGTCTGGAAAACGACAGCAAAATTTAGCCGCCATCCTTCCAGCTTACTCTAAAGCATATTCACCATTTGCAACAGCATTAGAGTATCGCGTTGCAATTTGTAAAATTAGAACAACCACAGGAACCGACCATCGCTTGGCCTGTTTCTCTTAAAACCCTAAACTGATGAAAAAAATATTGATGACACTCGGCTTATGCCTCGCCCTCGCCTCCTCTTCTGCCGTTATGGCACAGTCTCCTCAGACTGAGAATAATGCCTCCAATGTGGAGCAGACCTTCAAGAAAGAGAAGAAAGACAAAAAGGACAAAAGAGACTTCAAGGAGAAAAAAGGGAAAGGCAACCGCCACGGAGAATGCAAGGGAAGACCTCACGGCGGCAAGAAAAGAGCCGTATGCAACGAGGACTGCAACGGAAGAGAAACCGTATGCGACAAGCCCTGCAAAACTCCCTGCAATAAGCCCGAACGCCCTCGCAAAATGTCAAAAAAGAATCTTAAAGAGGTTCTCTTCGACGGCATACAGCTCACTCCCGAGCAGCAGACCAAAATAGCAAATCTCAGAGAGTCTAATAAGGAGCAGATGCGCAAGACCTCAAAGAAATATGCTGAAAAGCGCGACAAACTTCGTGAAGACAAGCGCAAGGAGACAAAGAAAATCCGTGACTCGCACTTCAAGAATATCGAAAATGTGCTCACTCCCGATCAGAAGGCCCGTTTTGCTCAGAACAAGGCTAAACTCGCCGACATGAAAAAGGAGAGAAAAATGGAGAAAAAAGGGAAAAAACATGACAGACGCCCCAACTTCCGTCACCATAATTCCGGCAAAGACAGTCTCATGAAGGCCTCTGACGTGAAGCGCGTTGTAAAGGCCCCGGAGCCCGCTTTGCTCACGAATGACAAACAAAATTAACACTATTTTTTCAAATCAGCGAACATTCTTAGCTTCCTGATTGTATTAATATCAGAAAGGTAATTGTAGCCACATTGCCGATCGAGCCGGACCGCTCCGGCAACTAATAAAACAATGTCTGCTACAAAACGGAGTTGAGGTTGCGACCCCGACTCCGTTTTATTTTTAAGTAAGTTCTAAAAATTAAACGATATATGTAAGATTAAAACTCTTGTACTATAAAACTTGTCCTTTTGGGCTAATTTCCCGTTGTCGCTCAGTCAGATATGATTATATCTTCCTTCGCTCCGCCAATAAATTATCTCCAAAATAACTGCGTTTTATATGTACATTAATTTTTCTCACTTACTTATTAGAACTTACTTACATTACTTAAAGCCCGAAGAAACAATGATAATTCTTATAGCGGAATCCAAAACCATGCTCCGGGATGAGGCCCCGGTCACGGAAGAGGAATACATCACTCACCGACCCTTCTTCGAAGCGGAAGCAGAGAGCTATATGCACTCTTATTCGCACCTCGAAGTGCAGGAAGTGAGCAGCATGCTGAAATGCTCACACTCGCTGGCCGTCAAAGCCATCGAACTGGCACGGGAATTTCCGTTAAAATCATCAGGCCTGAGAGCTTCCGAAGCATTCACAGGCGTAGTCTTTGACGCATTTGACTATACCTCACTCAGCAAAGAAAGCCGTAGCTATGCAGACGCTCACATTATGATCGCCTCTTCACTCTACGGGCTGTTATATCTGACCGACATTATCAAACCATACCGACTCGACTATAACGTCACCATGCCTGATGAAGAGAAGAATATGGCTGCCCTTTGGAAGCAGAAAAACACTATCCGCCTCGTAAAACTGTTAAAGGAACGCGGTGACACCGAGATTATTAATCTCATGCCCTCGGCGGCCTCAAAATGCTTTGACTGGAAAGTGATAAAAAACTTCTGCAAAGTGAGGGTGCCCGACTTCAGGACACCATCGGAAACAGGAAGATTCCAACTGCCCCATGCAGGGTTACTGAAACGTATGCGCGGACATCTGCTGAGAGAACTGGTGGAAGAGCGGGGGCAAACTATCTTCAACACACTCTGATGGACGTGAGCAAGTGCTCCTGAACAGGTTCTCTGCGGCGCTACATAAGTCGTCAGGTGTCGGCAAAGGCGTCACCACATCCCCTTCAGCCATGGTCGGAGCGCCGGGCATCTGACCTATTCTTACATACAAAAGAGAGTGAGGCTGTCTAACAAGTTTAGGCAGTCTCTTTTTTCGTTCAGTCAGGCTAAAAAAAATAAGGCTTTCATGCTGAAATTCAGCGCGAAAGCCTTTGCTATGTCATAGATTTTTAGTAAAT
>JAAVFQ010000030.1 GCA_014800685.1 Bacteroidales bacterium | reverse complement strand
CACTCTCCGGTGAAAATACTTATACAACCCCAAAACTTACTGCTGACACTATCGTTAAAGCGAACCTCGCTTACGACGGTGCATGGGCTGTAGAGGTAACTACGGGAGTTTGGGAGATAGCTGAAGACAACATTTCAATCACTCGTGACGGACAACTGATTGTCGTCAGTGGCGTAACCCCCGAGCAGACAATTAATGTCTACACTGTAGGAGGTCTCTTGGTCGGCACTGCCAACGCAACTACCGACAACGAGATTGTCAAGCTCACCGTAGCCCCGGGACAGGTTTACATCGTGACCGTCAACGGAAAAGCGGCTAAACTCCAGATGTAAAACTTGAACCCAAGTTTCGCAAGCTCAACTTTGAGGTTAGGGTTTACAGCTTAGAGACTCCGGAAATATAGTTATAATAAGCATATAAGCCGGCTTAGCAACCCTAAAATCCCCTAAACAAAAATTTTCAAGTTGGTAGTAATATTAATGAAGAAGTCCCCGGAAGCACACGCTTTCGGGGATTTTTTCATCTTGTCATGGTCGTCTTAGAGGGTGTTTACTTTTAAATGAAATTAGCCCAAAAGGACGAGTTTTATATGTACATTAATTTTTCTCACTTACTTACTGAAATGATGGAAGTTGTGGGAATTCTGGGAGATGTGGGAATAACGGTAGTCGGTCGGAGAGATGGAAGAGGATGGGAGGCAGTGGGAATATTGAGGGGGTAGCGTTGCAATCAGGTGAGTTCTTGCAAAAAAAATTGAGTCGGTGTGTCATAATAGGCCATCTGCGGCGTTGCTTACGCCATTCGGCTTCTGTCACATACGTGGGTATGCTCTCTTCAGCCTCAGCGCCTTGCATCTGTTCTATTCTTACAAACCTAAGAGGGTGTGTCAAAATGCAAAATTTTGACACACCCTCTATCAGTTTAGGTTGCTGATATATTAGCAGGGGAGAGCGCCGTTGGTTTTGCGAACAGCGTCTGCGCTCTTTGCGAAGAGTTCTTTCTCTTCGTCGTTGAGGGGGAGTTCGATGATTTTCTCGATACCATTTTTGCCAAGGAGGCAGGGAACTCCGATGCAGATGTCGCTCTGGCCGTATTCACCTTCGAGGAGAGCAGAGCAGGGGATGATGGCTTTCTGGTCGTGGATGATAGCTTCAACAACTTCTGCGGTTGCAGCTCCGGGTGCGTACCAAGCAGATGTTCCAAGGAGTTTTGTGAGAGTGGCACCACCCACCATAGTGTCGGCAACTACTTTAGCGATAGTCTCTTCGTTGAGCCAGTTGCAAACGGGGATTCCACGGAGAGTAGCGAATCTCTTCATGGGAATCATAGTAGTGTCGCCGTGGCCGCCGATTACGAAACCTTCTACTTCGTTGGGGTTAGCGTTGAGGGCTTTGCTGAGGTAGTATTTGAAGCGAGAAGAGTCAAGGGCGCCACCCATACCGATGATACGGTTTTTGGGTATTCCGGCAACTTTGTGGATGAGGTAGGTCATAGTGTCCATGGGGTTAGACACGCAGACGATGATAGCGTTGGGAGAGTGAGCGAGCACAGATTCGGTAACCTGCTTAACGATGCCGGCGTTCACTCCGATGAGCTCTTCACGAGTCATGCCGGGCTTGCGGGGAATACCTGAAGTGATAACAACGACATCAGAGCCGGCAGTAGCGGCATAGTCGTTGGTGACACCGGTGATTGTGGTGTTCATATCAAGAAGGTTTGCAGTCTGCATCATATCCATAGCTTTGCCTTCGGATACACCCTCTTTGATGTCGATCATTACTACTTCGTCGGCTATTTCGCGGATAGCCATTACGTTGGCGGCGGTAGCGCCTACGTTACCGGCGCCTACAACAGTTACTTTAGACATTTGGATAAATAATTTATGGTAGACGGCGAATGCTGGTTCGCGCGTCGTGAGTTAGAGTTTATGGTGCAAAGGTAGTCATTTTTGGTGGAAGTTGCAAGTAATTTACTTGTCTAATTATTTTTAGGCGTGAGAGAGAGTGTGCGGATTTTTGCGGGGAGAATATAAATGATGGAAGAGTCGTGCCGGAGACGTTCGTAAGATAACGGAGCGTCGTCAGATTTGAGAGAATATCCGGCTTTTCCATGTGGAGAGGCAGGGATGAGAGCTAAGGAGTAGTATTCTGTCAGAGGAATAGTGTTGATACGCAAATCGGAGTATGTGGTGTCGGCTCCTGCGGCAACGTGTTTTATAGAGTCAATGGATAGGGGAAGAATTGTGGTGACAGCTTTTGGTGAGTGAGAGGGATGGTAGAGGCGGGAGAGACCCTGCTTGGTGTAATGGTCGAAAAGCAGATGGAGGGAATTGTTGGAGAGGGGTTCGTCGTTATATCCGGCGAATAAGAGATTAAAGAGCGGTGATTGAGGGTCATCATTTTCCGGAATTACAATAACGGAGTGTCCTTGACGAACTTGAGCTATGAGAGAGTCGAGAATCTTTCTTGGGTATTGGCGAATGATATATGCCCCGGCCATTAATCCGGCGTAGATTAACAAAATCGCGGAGAAGATAGAGGCGCGGAAGAGGGGTGAGTTGGGAAATCTGATTGGGAATTTAAACAATATTTTGCCAATAATAATGCCGGAGAAAAGCATAGGTGCGAAAAGCTGTCGGATGGCAGTATAGCTGACGGAGGCAAGAAGAAGAGCCGTGATAATAGCCGTGAGCAGGATGATGTTATCGCGGAAGAGCCTTCTGAGCGCCCCTTTTGCAAGGAGAGGGAGCAATAAGAGAATCAGAGCGAGCAGAGAGAGGGAAGAGAACATTACGTCGGAGGCGAGGGCGACGTTTTTAGCCTGCAAAGCGGCAAGAGAGAGCCCACCGCCTTGGCGGGCATGAGAGAGATTGCCCGGAGCGAAGAAGAGTATAATGGAGCCGAGCCAGAAAAGGATTATTGAGAGGACCTGATGGCGAGGGAGGGGAGTTTCAGCACATATCCAGTAGAGCAGCAGTCCTGCAGAGACGGGTATGGAGAACGACTCCTGCAGTGATGCAGAGAAAAGAGCTAAGATGGGAAGCAGGATTTTATGAGGATGGATATGGTCAATGGAGAGGAGGTAAAGAAAAAGGAGGATAAAGAGTGCAGTCCAAAGATAGTTGACCGCGTAGGCAACGAGAGAGAGCATGGTGACTCCGGGGAGCGGGATGCAATACCAGAGGAGAAGGAGCGAGAAGAGAGCCGAGAGTGGTTTAGGAGGAGCGAGAGGAAGAATGAGGCGATAGAAGAGAATCGCGAGGAGGCCGAAGACAATGGCGTTGCATACTGAGAAAATCTGTGGGCCGGCAATGGAGGTGAAGAACATGACAGTGCAGTGGACAATGAAGCGGCCATTAGAATGGAGCCAGTGGGAGGCTTGCGTGGCAGGAATCTGAGAGAATTCGGTGACTTTCGGACCGTCTGCGCTGTGAAGGGAAGAGTCGGCAAAAGAGTATCCGAAATCATCTCCTAACCACAGAGCCTGGGAGTCGAGCCACCAGAAAGGGATTGCGGCCAGAAGAAAGAGCAGAATAAAGGTGAGAAGGAGAGAGATAGAGTGAGTGGATTTATGGATCATTGCAGTGAAAAGCTCGTTAAGATGTGGAGTAATGCAAAAGTAGTAAAAAAATATTGAATCATTTGTATTCGGAGGATAAAAGATGTAAATTTGCATTATCATGAGAATAGGAATAATAGTAGCGATGGGAAAGGAGATGAATCTCCTTGAGCCGTTGATAGAGAATAAGCGCATGGAAAGAGTGCGTGGGAATCGATATATTTTCGGAAAAATAGAGGGGCATGACGTATGCTGCTGTCAGTGCGGAATAGGAAAGGTGAACTCAGCCATCACTACCCTTGGTCTGATAGAAGAGTTTGATCCGGAAATAGTTATCAACACCGGAGTGGCGGGAGGAGCCGACCGGAGCATGCACGTGCTTGACCTCTTTGTAGCCACCGAAGTGGCATATCACGACGTATGGTGTGGCCCCGGGACAGAATTCGGAGCGGCCTCAGGCTATGAGGTGATGCTTAAGACAGATGAAAGAATCCCGGAGATATGTAGAGATGCCAAAACGGGTATAGAGGTCCGATACGGACTTATATGTTCGGGCGACAAGTTTATCAGTGAAGCCAAAGAGGTTGAGGAGATAAAGAGGCATTTTCCGGAGGCATTAGCCGTTGATATGGAGTCGGCATCTATAGGACAGGTATGCGTGATGAAAGGGGTGCCCTTCAATATCATACGAGTGATAAGCGACACCCCCGGAGCAGAAGAGAACATAAGTCAATATGAGAATTTCTGGAACGACGCTCCGCGCGAGACGTTTGATTCGCTCCGCGAGATATTAAAGAGATTATAGCTTACTTAATCAACTTAGGAAATGCACGCAAGGCCGAACCTAAAGACAATGATGCTCCCGATAGCAATGCTTGGCGGGGCATTATTTTATCCCTGGATGGGATATGTGACGTTTCTCTCTCCCTATTTGATATTCGTGATGCTGACAATCACTTACTGCAAGATGGAGCCATCTGAGATTAGACCTCACAGATTCGAATGGAGTCTGCTTGGCGTTCAGCTGGTGATTTCGGGTCTTGTATATCTGCTACTGAGTGGATGGAATCATACGATAGCCGGAGGAGTCTTCATCTGCGTCTTTGTGCCAACAGCCACGGCAGCTCCGGTGATAACGTCCATGCTTGGCGGCTCCCTGGCAAGAGTGACCACCTATTCGTTGCTCGTAAATATAGTAGTAGCGGCGAGCGGTCCGGTGATACTGGCGGCAATAGGGGAGCACGCAGAGATGAGTTTCTGGGAGTCGATGATGCTGATATGCAGCAAAGTGGTGCCGTTGCTTTTGGCTCCGATGCTTTTGGCCTTTACACTGAGGGCGAGATTCCGGAATATCCACGACAGCATAGCGCGCCATCAGAAAGTGTCCTTCTATTTATGGGCAGTAGCGCTCTTTATAGTAGTGGGGAGTTCTGTGAGTTTTGCTATCACAAATTGGAAACCGGAGCTAACCATGACGATGATCTGGCTTGCTCTCGGTGCGCTGATAGTTTGCGTGCTTCAGTTTTGGATAGGAAGAAAAGTGGGACGACGTTATGGCGATGCAGTAAGCGGAGGTCAGAGCCTCGGACAGAAAAACACGCTTCTGGCAGTGTGGTTAGCGTTGGCCTATCTGAATCCGATAGCGTCGATAGCCCCGGCGAGCTACGTAGCCTGGCAAAATATCATTAACTCATGGCAGCTGATGCGCAAAGAGCAGGAATAGTCAGTGGCAACAGCTTTTTGATCTCTTCGGTGTCTCCTCCTTTTTATTGCAAGCCTTAGAGAGAGAGCATGAAGCACAAGGTCCATTGCTGAGAGTCTTTTGGCGACGGGCACGGTTTGCTTTCACCGCTATCCATATCAATGCGGCGAGAATAATTATGCCGACGATAGTGTATTGAATTGCGTAGTTTGTGCTCATTTTCTTTTTTTAGAATTTTTTTCAGAAACCTGCTCGGTGTGAATGCGCCGTTCCGAAGGGTCGGCGATTACAGTCTGAGTGATCTGATATATCATCTGCTTTAGGGAATTGATAAACTCAGCCGGGGAGTAATCACCCCTTTCAATCATTCTCAGGCGTCCTTCCCAGATTCCGGTGAGTTTTGGAGATTTGAGCAGTTCCTCGTGAATGATGCCAATTAGGTCAATTCCAGCCGGTGTGGCAACAATAGATTTACGTTGACGACGGATATATCCTCTTTTATAAAGGATTTCAATAATCGCAGCGCGAGTGGAGGGACGGCCTATGCCATTGGCCTTCAGACTCTCCCGCAGGTCTTCATCCTCCACGTGAGCGCCTGCCGTTTCCATGGCTTTAAGCAGCGTGCCCTCGGTGTAGAGCTTAGGCGGCTTAGTGGAGCGCTTGACAGTGAGGGGCTTATGCGGTCCTGACTCTCCCTTTACGAAGGGAGGCAGAATGCTGCTGTCAGAATCCTCTTTGTCATCCTCTTTCTCCTCAATCTGTTTTTTTTCTTTCTCGAAAAGGACACGCCAACCCTTGTCGATGATGACCTTGCCGCCCACCTTGAAATTCATCTTGCCGGAGGTGCCTTTAACGGTGGTTTGCTCGAATGAACAGTCCGGGAAGAAAATACCTATAAACCGCCGAGCTATAAGGTCGAACACCTGCCGCTCAGTCTGGGAAAGCCCGGCAGGGAGAGGTTGTCCTGTAGGGATAATGGCGTGATGGTCGGTAATTTTACTATTGTCGAAGACCTTCTTACGCTTAAGAAGTTTTTTCCCTCTGATAGGGAGCATGTCCTCGTGGAAATGAGAGAGAGAGTTAAGAATATTAGCACATTTAGGATAGACGTCTTCCGGAAGGCACTGGGTGTCGACGCGAGGATAGCTCGTAAGTTTCTTTTCGTAAAGACTCTGTATGGTCTTAAGAGTATTGTCGGCAGAGAGTCCGAAGAGCTTATTGCATTCCACCTGTAGCGAAGTGAGGTCGAAGAGTCTGGGAGGCTGCTCTTTACCCTTCTTTTTAGTTACATCAGTGACAACGAACTCTTCCTCCTTAATAGATAAAAGGGCTTTCTGCGCCTCCTCTTCTGAAGGATAGCCCTTATTGGTGGCAGAGAATTTGGTGTCGCGATAGATGGTCTTGAGCTCCCAATAGTCCCGAGGCTTGAAATTGTCAATCTCAAGCTGCCTCTTCACAACGAGCGCGAGAGTGGGAGTCTGGACACGACCGATAGAAAGCACTTGCCTCGATTCGGCATATTTTAGCGAGTAGAGGCGCGTAGCGTTAATGCCAAGAATCCAGTCGCCAATGGCTCGGCAGAGTCCGGCAAGATATAGAGGTTCGAGGTCTTTATGGGGTCGAAGATTTTTAAACCCTTCGCGGATTGACTCATCAGTAAGAGAGGAAATCCAAAGTCTTTTTACCGGTTTGTCGCATTCGGCCTTCTGCATGACCCAACGCTGAATGAGCTCACCCTCCTGCCCGGCATCACCGCAGTTGATGATTTCATCGCATGAGGCGATAAGCTTTTTGATGACGTTGAACTGATGTTCCACGCCCTTGTCAGGAATGACTTTGATGCCAAAACGAGGAGGAATCATAGGGAGCGCGGAGAGCGCCCAATGCTTCCACATCGGGGAATAGTCGGCAGGCTCCTTCAGGGTACAGAGGTGTCCGAAAGTCCACGTGACCTGATAGCCGTTGCCCTCAAAGAAGCCATCGTGGCGGGAGGTGGCTCCGATAATGGCCGCAATGTCGCGCGCAACGGACGGTTTCTCGGTAATACAAAGAATCATAAAGGGAGGGAGTCGGCAATAATGTAGAGACTTAAATAAAGAAAAAGATTGAAGTAATTATTCTAAACTTTTAGCTTCATTCCAGAATTTATCCATCTCCTCAAGCGACATATCCCTGAGAGATTTGCCAATTTTAGCAGCGGAATTTTCAAGATAGTTGAAGCGGCGAATGAATTTCCTGTTGGTCTTTTCGAGAGCGTTTTCAGGGTCAACGCCATAAAGTCTCGCGGCATTGACAACAGAGAAGAGCAGGTCTCCGAATTCCTCTTCAAGCCCCTTGCTTTCCCCCTTGATAATCTCGGCTTCCACCTCATTGATCTCCTCTTTTACCTTATCCCAGACCTGACGGGGTTCTTCCCAGTCAAACCCGACATTACGGGCCTTTTCCTGGATTCTGTTAGCCTTAATAAGGGCCGGGAGAGATGTGGGGACTCCGGCAAGAACAGTTTTGTTGCCTCCCTTTTCCTTTAGCTTAATCTCCTCCCAATTTTTAAGCACCTTTTCGGCCGAATCGGCTTTGACATCGCCATAAATATGGGGGTGTCTGAAGATGAGTTTGTCATTGAGCGCGTCGCAGACATCGGCAATGTCGAAACGCCCCTGCTCATCAGCGATTCTGGCATAAAAAGCGATGTGAAGGAGCACGTCGCCGAGCTCTTTTCTAATATCACTCACGTCGTCCTTTAGAAGAGCATCGCAGAGTTCGTAAACCTCTTCAATAGTGTTAGGGCGAAGAGATTCATTTGTCTGCTTGGCATCCCAGGGACATTTCACCCTGAGGGTGTCAAGAGTGTCAAGGACTCGGCCAAAGGCCTCCATTTTTTTCTGTCTGGAGTGACTCATAGTGATAACAAATTTTAGGGAGAATGAAAAAAAGTATGCAAAGGTAGCAATATTTTGCGAAATTCTTACTATCTTTGTCAGTTGAAATTTGCAAGAATGTTGACTAAGATACTAAAAGAGGCTGATATAAAGCGGCTTACGGAATTGGTGAAGCGGGCAGAGCGGATAGTGCTGACCTGCCATGTGCGTCCCGATGGCGATGCCATAGGGAGCACATTGGGCTTTGCGCATCTCTTCTCCAGTCTTGGAAAAGAGGTTAAGGTGGTGACTCCGGATCAAGCGCCCCGTTCGTTGACTTTTTTGCCCGGATTCAGAGATGTAGTGTCATTTACTCGCTATAGTGATTATGCGCGACGTCTGGTCAGTGAAGCCGATTTGCTGATATGCTGTGATTTCAATACACCCTCACGGCTGGATAATTTTGCGTCGGTCGTGACGGATGCCAAGTGCCCTAAGGTGCTTATCGACCATCACGTAGAGCCGGATGCTTTCTGCGATGTGTCCTTTTCGTTTCCGGAAATGTCGTCGACCTGTGAACTTGTATTCCGCATAATAGCGGCGATGGGCTATTATCCTGAAATGAATGTAGAGAGCGCAACATGTCTCTGCACAGGATTGATTACCGACACGCAAAACTTTACGGTGAACTGTTCGGATCCGGAAATATATGAAGTATTGATGAAGCTATTGGCCAAAGGCGTAGACAAGCCTCGGATAGTGCGAGAAGCGCTCAAGGTGAAATCCCTTGATGCCTTCCGGCTTCAGGCGTATGCTCTTGACAGGAAGCTTGAACTTCATTCCGACTCTCATCTCGCTGTAGTCACACTCTCGGCATCAGAGCTGGAGGAATATCGCTACGAAAGAGGCGACAGCGAAGGAATTGTAGATCGTCCTCTTGAGATAAAATCTGTAGTGGCATGCTTCTTCCTGCGCGAAGACAGCGACTGCATAAAGGTATCAGCCAGAAGTATCTCTGACTTTCCAGTGAATGAAATATGCAAAAAACTCTTCTCAGGAGGAGGTCATGTGATGGCGGCCGGCGGTGAGTATAAGTCAGGCACTCTTGAGGACTGCCGCAGAATACTTATCGAGGCGATTCCCTCTTTTGAGAAGCAGTTAAGAGAATGTTATAAAAAAGGAAACTGAAAGAATGAAATCTACAGGACTCTATAAAGCATCGATCCTATCCGCTCTGGCAGCGATTATCATATCCATAGCCGGATGTGATGACTCGAAAAGCTATTCAGAGCTGCTCAGAGACGAAGAGATAGCCACAAATTGGTATATGGCTAATCAGGATATAGAACTAAATGTGCCGGAAGACTCTGTACTTAAGTATGGAGAAGACGCTCCGTTCTATAAACTCGATGATGACGGCTATCTGTATATGAAGGTGATCAATCCAGGCGATCCGGAGAGACGCCCCCGTTATGGCGACGTGGTATATTTCAGATTCCTTCGTCAGAATATCAACTCGCTTTATAAAGGGATTCCCGCACCGTGGGTAGGCAATGCCAATGACATGAACTCACCCCTCGGCAATACAAGTCTTATATTTGGAAATAAACGCGTAGAGAGCACCGTTCAGTATGGTACAGCCATTCAGGAGCCCCTGAAATTTCTTGGATATGACTCCGAAGTAGAGATGGTGGTAAGATCCTATCAGGGCTTTACTACCGACCAGAGCCAGTGCATCCCCTACGTATATAAAGTGAAATATTTCAAGGCAGAATACTGATGTCACTAATTAAATCCATTTCCGGCATACGCGGCACTATCGGAGGCCGCCCCGACGACGGCCTGAGCAGCGTTGAGGTCGTGAATATCGTTTCGGCTTATGCTGAATTTATCCGTAGAGAAAAGAATAATAACGATGGCAAAGGAGTCATCGTAGTAGGACGTGACGCTCGCATTTCCGGTGAGATGGTAGAGAAACTCGTTGTAGGCACTTTGATGTCTATGGGTTTCGACGTAGTGAATATCGGACTCGCCACTACACCCACTACAGAAGTCGCTGTGACGGGAGAACGAGCAGACGGTGGCATAATCATTACAGCAAGCCATAACCCGATGCAGTGGAATGCTCTGAAATTGCTGAACTGCAACGGCGAATTTCTTAATGATGCAGAGGGGAAAAAGGTGCTTGAAATAGCCGCCTGTCGAGACTATACATACGCCTCTGTCACGGAACTCGGCAGCGAACTTAAAAATGACACCTGGGCGCGTAAGCATATAAATAAGGTGAAGAATCTTCCTCTGGTGGATATTGAGGCCATTAAGAGAGCGAACTTCACTGTGGCAGTCGATGCCGTAAATTCAGTGGGCGGAATCGTGATCCCTCAGCTTCTGCGCGCCTTAGGAGTGGAAAATATAATCGAGCTTAACTGCGAAGCCAACGGACGCTTCGCCCATACTCCTGAACCCATACCCGAAAACCTCACCCAGATATCAGATCTGATGAAAGAGGGGAAAGCGGATGTCGGATTTGTGGTTGACCCTGATGTAGACAGACTTGCCATTGTCATGGAGAATGGTGAAATGTTTGTAGAAGAATACACTCTTGTGGCCGTAGCTGACTATGTGCTTAGCCATACTCCGGGCAACACGGTGAGCAATCTCAGCTCTTCACGCGCTCTGCGAGACGTGACCGTAGCGCGAGGAGCCTCCTACAGTCCGGCTGCAGTAGGAGAGGTAAATGTGGTAGCCAAAATGAAACAAACCGGTGCAATCATCGGTGGCGAAGGCAACGGCGGGGTGATTTATCCTCAGCTTCACTATGGCCGCGATGCTCTTGTAGGGGTCGCTCTCTTCCTATCGCTGCTCGCTCATAGCGGGAAAAAAGTCTCGGAGCTGAAAAAGACCTATCCTCCCTACGAGATTACCAAACACAAAATAGAGCTTACGCCTGAAATTGATGTGGATGAAATTCTCAAAACTCTCAAAGTGAGATTCGCTAATGAGAAAATCACGGATATTGATGGTGTGAAAATTGATTTTGACGATTCTTGGGTTCATCTTAGAAAATCAAATACAGAGCCGATCATACGCATCTACTCAGAAGCGCAGAATGCTGAGAGAGCAGATGAACTGGCTTGCAAAATAAAATCCATCGTAGCAGAAATAGCAGGATGTTAAAGAAGTTTTTTCTAAATACTCTCTCCTCATTTGTAGGAGCCTGGGTCGCTATTGCGATATGCATACTCGGAGGTGTCATTTTCTTTTTCGCATTTGTAGGGAAGATGGCCGTCTCCTCAGCCTCCACGGAAAAATTATCCTCTCATTCAGTGCTTGTCATAGATCTTGAGGGCACTATTGAAGAGGTGGAGCAGGCCCGTCAGTTCGATGTCAATATGCTCTTGCGTGGCGACGTGGAAAAACCAAAAACTCTGCATTCGCTCGTGACAGCTGTAAGGGAAGCTGCCGAAAATAAAAATGTAGATGCTATCTATCTGAAATGTCAAGGCGTCAGTGCTCCTCCTGCCACTCTCCATGCTCTGCGCAATTCGCTGCTTGATTTCAAGAAAAGTGGCAAGCCTATATATGCATACGCCAACACATTCATGCAGGGCGACTATTATGTGGCCACTGTGGCTGACAGTATCTTCATGAATCCCCAGGGACAAGTGATGCTTCATGGACTTGCCAGCGGCAACATGTTCATGAAAGGACTCTTCGATAAGTTGGGAGTGCATTTTCAAGTCTTCAAAGTAGGTACTTTCAAGAGCGCCGTGGAGCCATATATCATGGAGACAATGAGCGAACCGGCGCGAGCTCAGCTTGATACTCTGAATGGTAATGTATGGAGTCTGATGCGCCGGGAGATGGCTGACAGTCGTCGTCTTGAAAGCGCCGCTACTATAGACACCTTGATAAATAAGGATTTCATCACTTTCCGTCAGGCTGATTTTGCAAAAAAATCCGGCCTTGTTGACCGTCTGGTATATGAACGGGAAGTGGATGGTATCTTCGGCAACCTTGTGGGTAAAGAGGCAAAGGATGTAAATTTTGTATCCGACACATTTCTCACCTCACAGACCAATTGGTCGCAGTTCAGGTCATCGTCAAAGCAGGTGGCTATCCTCTATGCTACCGGAGAGATTGCGGAGACCACCGGTGCCGGTATAAATTGTGATAAACTTGTGCCGGAAATTATCAGCCTCGCCGATAATGACAACGTCAAAGCCGTAGTGTTGAGAATCAATTCGCCCGGCGGATCCGTATTCGGCACCGTCCAGATTTCAGAGGCACTTGAATATCTAAAATCAAAAGGGAAACCCTTGATAGTGTCCATGGGTGACTATGCGGCCTCCGGGGGATACTGGATATCTGCCGGTGCAGATTATATTTTCGCTGACCCGATGACGATTACCGGTTCCATAGGAATTTTCGGTCTAATACCTGAGATAAGCGGCCTTCTTGATAAGATTGGCGTCAATATGGTAATGGTCGAGACAAATAAGGGAGCGTCCTTCCCTAATCTATTCGAGCCAATGACAGACAGTCAGCAGGCAGCTCTTCAGCGCTGGATAGAAGAGGGATATGACAGCTTTATCAAGAGAGTCGCTACCGGAAGAAAAATGAGTGAATCGAAGGTGCGTGCTATCGCAGAGGGAAGAGTATGGGACGGAGAGACCGCACTGAAAATCGGTCTTGTGAATAAACTCGGATCTCTTCAGGAAGCTGTAAAATATGCCGCCGATAAGGCCGGTCTCAAAGATAATTATGACACGGCGATCTATCCGGTCATAGAGCCATCTTTCTGGGATTATATGCCAAGTGCCGAAGTAGCTGAGTTGGCCTTCCGACTGAGAACTGCATATCCGGAAGCCGATCTGTCAACGATATTTTTTGTGGCTGAAATTCTGACTCGAAAACCGTGTCAGGTTAGAATGCCATATTTCTCCATTACCGTATGATGCCTTAACTGATAATCTCAAGGTCAAAATGAAAGAAACCAGCACCATAGACACAATAGTAAGATGCGCTCTGACTCCATTATCCTGGATATATGGCGGCATCACTATGGTGCGAAATAAGCTTTTTGATCTCCGTGTGCTTAAGGAGAAGGAGTATGATGTGCCGGTAATAAGCATCGGCAACATAACTGTGGGCGGCACTGGGAAAACGCCTCATGTAGAATATCTCTTAAGCCGGTTGGCTATGGACTATAATATAGGAGTAGTATCACGCGGTTATAGAAGAAAGACTCGTGGATTCCTTCTCGCAAATGGCAAGAGCACTCCCCGCTCCATAGGAGATGAGCCATACCAGATTTATCAGAAATTCGGTCATAGAGTGCAGGTGGCTGTATGCGAAAAGCGGCGCACCGGCATAGAGAAGCTTCTGGAGCTTCATCCGGAAATTAATCTCATAATACTCGATGATGCTTTTCAGCATCGCTACGTAAAGCCGAGGCTCTCCATCCTTCTTGTGGACTACAACCGTCCTACATGGAAAGATAATCTTCTTCCACTAGGACGTTTAAGAGAGGATCGTCATTCCACCGACCGGGCAGATATGGTGATAGTGACCAAATGTCCGGATACGATGTCGCCTCTGGATTATCGCCTGGTAGAGAAAAATCTTGATCTTCTGGCGTTTCAAAAATCTTATTTTTCGGGTTTGGAGTATAAGGGTTTACGTCCCGTATTTCCTGATGACAGGCCATATTCTGTTTCTTTGCATTCACTGTCTAAGAAAGACACCGTGCTTCTTGTGACCGGGATAGCACATC
Organism: Bacteroidales bacterium; assembly: GCA_014800685.1. Taxonomy (GTDB): domain Bacteria; phylum Bacteroidota; class Bacteroidia; order Bacteroidales; family Muribaculaceae; genus Lepagella. The sequence continues at coordinate 90,683 of JAAVFQ010000030.1, read as the reverse complement.
CCCGTACATTCATACGCCATTTCAGGAAGTTTCCTTTCAGAGTAAAAGTGAATCACTTCCCCGATCATCATGACTTTTCAAGGAGCGATATGCAGAAGATATTGCAGAAGTTTGGTGGCATGAAGGGGGAGAGAAAAGTGATTATCACCACTGAAAAGGATGCTGTGCGCCTCGTAAATAATCCCTATTTCCCGGAAGAATTGAAGCCGCTAACTTACTATATACCTATAGAAGTGAAAATGGTAGAGGAGAGGGGCGATTCCGATATCATTGCCGATATACGGAGCGCGATAGGCCATTATTCTACGACTGATGCTAATGATAATGTCAATGTCAATGACAATGACAATGATTCGCAGATCTGATATGTAAGTTAGAAAATTTAATTTACATATAAAGCGAAGTTTTTTTGGGGATAATATATCAAATCGTGATAAATTTGCATAGGGGTCTCAGACCCCTATTTTATTTAAGACAAAACTTTTCCGTGATTAGGATGTTAGTCTTATATAGCCCTTACAGTGCCTGTGTCATTGGAGGGTTAGTTAGTTACGTAGAAATTAAAACATCTAATCTGATTAGTAATGGAAAAGAATATGCTGGAGGCAATAAAGGAAACTGCAGCCTTCATCAAGACCCAGGTGAATGAACTTCCTAAGATCGGTATCATTCTGGGGACAGGTCTGGGAGATCTGGTCAATCACATGGAGGTAATTAAGGAAATAGATTACAAGGAGATAATAAATTTCCCCGTATCAACAGTAGAAGGACACAGCGGAAAGCTGATTTTTGGTAATCTCGGTGGCAAATATATAATGGCCATGCAGGGTCGTTTCCACTATTATGAAGGCTATGGCATGAAGCAGGTTACTTTTCCTGTCCGTGTTATGAAAGAACTCGGAGTGGAGACTCTATTCGTCAGCAATGCCGCCGGCGGTATGAACAAGGAGTTCTCCGTTGGTGATGTGATGATAATCACTGACCACATCAATCTCTTCCCTGAGAATCCTCTCCGAGGCAAGAATTATAATGAACTTGGCGACAGATTCCCTGCAATGACCGAACCTTATTCTCATCGTCTGATAAAGATAGCTGATGAAATCGGGGCGGAAAAATCCCTCCGACTCATGCACGGAGTCTATGTGGGAACTACCGGCCCTACTTTCGAGACGCCTGCAGAGTATGAATATTTCCGCATTATAGGAGGCGATGCAGTAGGCATGTCTACTGTTCCTGAGGTTATCGTAGCCAAGCATGCGGGTATGGAGGTATTTGGCGTTTCAGTCATCACTGACCTTGGCGGAAAAGACATTACAGAAGTCCCCTCTCATGAAGAGGTGCAGAAGGCTGCAATCACCGCTCAGCCCGTCATGACTACACTCATCAAGGAACTATTGGCAAGAATCTGATTTGAGGAAAATCTCAAATGGATAAAACTAAGTGAAGCAATCTGTTTCACAGATAAGAGAGAAGCTTACTTGAAGGAATGAAGCTTACTTTGTAGAATATACTTAATAGAGGGTGAGGCAAAATTTAATTGAGCTCACCCTCTTTAAATTTGCCATACCACAGAGTAATGCCGGATGCTCTGATTATAATGTATTTACCCCGGCGAAATAATAGCAGAATATCCCAATGAAACAGACAGAAATATCTCAGTTAGGAGAATTTGGACTCATAGACAGACTCACGAAAGACTTTCCATTGCGCAATCCGGAATCTAAAAAGGGAGTAGGAGATGATGCCGCAGTGCTCTCATTTGGCGATAATGAGGCACTCGTGACTACAGATCTTCTGCTTGAAGGAGTACATTTTGACCTTAGATATGTTCCTCTCAAGCACTTGGGCTATAAAGCAGCTATAGTGAATTTCAGTGATATCTATGCCATGAATGGCACTCCAAAGCAAATCACTGTAAGCCTCGGAGTCTCTTCACGCTTCACTGTGGAGCATATAGAAGAGCTCTATGAAGGTATTAGGCTGGCATGCGAGATTTATGGCGTGGATCTTGTGGGTGGAGATACGAGCGCATCTGTCACCGGTCTCGTCATAAGCATCACTTGCCTGGGAGTGGCCGCCCCGGAAGATGTCGTTTATAGAAACGGGGCTAAGCCCACCGACTTAATTTGCGTCAGCGGCGACCTCGGAGCTGCCTTTATGGGATTGCAGCTGCTGGAAAGAGAAAACAGAGTGGCGGCGGGGCATAAGGAGGGATTTACTCCGGATTTTGCAGGTAAGGAGTATATACTTGAACGCCAGTTGAAGCCGGAAGCGCGAAAAGACATCGTGGCTCTTCTGAAAGAAAATGGTGTGAAGCCGACATCAATGATGGACGTGAGCGACGGGCTGTCTTCTGAGCTATTGCACCTTTGCCGTCAGTCAGATACAGGCTGTCGTGTCTATGAAGAGAAAATCCCCATCGACTATCAGACAGCCGTAATGGCAGAGCAGTTTAATATGAACCTGGTGACAGCAGCAATGAACGGAGGCGAAGATTATGAGCTTCTTTTCACAGTTCCGCTCGTGGATAAGGAAAAGATAGACAAAATCAGAGGTATCTCAATGATAGGGTATATGACCAAACCTGAACTCGGATGCGCACTCGTGTCTCCCGATGGACAGGAGTTTGCCATCAGGGCGCAGGGCTGGAACGCGTTCCAAGAGGAGTCGTCACGGCCCGCGGATAAGAATGATTAAATTTATTTAACAGGGATTATATCTCCTAAATCATTCTAAAGTTGTAATTTTGCATAAGGATATTTCCCTCTTGAGGCTCAATATCAGCTATGAAAGAAATCCAGCGGAGAGTGGGGATAAAATCCATTCATAAATCAGAATAAATTAAACTCGGATAAAGATAGATATGAACGAAACAGTCAACATCCGCGAGCTCAATGACCTAATCGCGTCAAAGAGCAATTTCCTGAGCGTAATTCGCAATGGTATGAATCAGCGCATAGTGGGCCAGAAGCATCTTGTGGATTCACTGCTCATAGCGCTTCTCTGCAATGGCCATGTGCTTCTTGAAGGAGTGCCCGGCCTGGCCAAGACTCTCGCCATCAAAACGCTTGCCCAGCTCGTAGATGCCAAATATAATAGAATCCAGTTTACCCCCGACCTTCTTCCTGCAGATGTCATCGGCACTATGATATACAGCGTAAAGAAGGAGGCCTTTGAGGTGAAGAAGGGCCCGATCTTTGCAAATTTTGTGCTTGCAGATGAAATAAATCGTGCTCCGGCAAAAGTGCAGTCAGCCCTTCTTGAGGCAATGCAGGAACGTCAGGTGACCATTGGCGATGAAACGTTCCCTCTTGATCGCCCATTCCTCGTTATGGCCACACAGAATCCCATAGAGCAGGAAGGCACCTATCCGCTGCCGGAGGCCCAGACAGACCGTTTCCTCCTGAAGGTAGTCATAGGATATCCCACTCCGGAGGAGGAGAAAGTGATTATCCGACAAAATATCCGCGGCTCTCTTCCCGCCGTAATGCCGGTAGTGGATTCGAGAGAGGTGCTTGAGATTCAAAAACTCGTGCAGCAGATTTATATAGATGAAAAGATAGAGAACTATATAGTCGATCTGGTGTTTGCCACACGTCAGCCTGCAAAGTATAAGCTTGATGACCTGCAAGACATAATAGCCTATGGAGCCTCTCCGCGAGCTTCTATTTCTCTTGCTCTTGCAGCGCGTGCGTATGCCTTCCTCCGCGGCCGAGGCTATGTGATTCCTGAAGATGTGCGTGCAGTGTGCCATGACGTTCTTCGCCATCGTATCGGTCTCACTTATGAGGCGGAGGCTAATAATATCAATTCAGACGAGGTAATCACAAGGATAATTGATGTGGTGCCCGTGCCGTAACCTGCCCGGAACGGTCTCTCGTTGCGGGATGTCGTAATCTCCCATAGCTTATGGACGCAAAAGATCTGTTAAAAAAGGTAAGAAAGATAGAGATAAAGACACGTGGACTGAGCAATAACATTTTTGCCGGTGAGTATCATTCTGCTTTCAAGGGTAGAGGAATGACATTTTCCGAGGTCAGGGAATATCAGTTTGGAGATGACATCCGAGATATAGATTGGAACGTTACAGCCCGACATAACAAACCATTCGTGAAAGTCTATGAAGAGGAGCGTGAGCTTACGGTTATGCTCCTTATAGACGTGAGCGGATCGGGAGATTTCGGTGCAGAGGGTCGTCCTAAGAAGGAGGTCATGGCTGAAATAGCGGCCACCCTTGCTTTCTCCTCTATTCAGAATAATGACAAGGTAGGAGTGATTTTTTTCAGCGACAAGGTAGAGAAATTCATTCCGCCCAAAAAGGGAAGAAAGCACATACTGCTCATCATCAGGGAAATAATCGACTTCAAGCCTACCGATCGTGGCACCGATATAGACTCGGCGCTGGTATTTCTTACCAATGCGATAAAAAAGAGAGCCACAGTATTCCTTCTCAGTGATTTAATAGATGGTCATGATTATCGCAAGAGCCTTACTATTGCCAATAAGAAGCATGATGTAGCGGCTATTCAGGTCTATGACAAGAGAGATGCGACGATGCCGGACGTAGGTCTTATAAGACTGAGGGATATGGAGACCGGAGAAGATAAGTGGGTTGACACCTCATCGTCTGGAGTGCGTAAGGCATATCGGAAATTTTGGTATGAGAGGCAGCAGAAAGCTGTAGCCACTATGACTCGATGCGGAGTGGATATGGCCAGTGTAAGCACAGATGAAGATTACGTAAAGGCTCTTCTTGGACTTTTCCGCCGTCGCTCATTGCGTTTGAACTGATTCCCTTCCCCGAAAAATTCAAGTCAATATTTAGGTGAACAACTTCTGATAAATATATTGATAAAAGTAAGAGGAGTATCCTATGATTAAAGCATATAGAGAGATTTTAGTTGTCCTGCTGATAATATTCGCTACAGGGACGGCATTGTCAGCTCCCACAGTGAAAGCCAGTCTTGACAGCACTCAGATCCTCATGGGGCGGCTCGCTACATTACGCCTGGAAGTGACACAGGAGAAGGGCGTTCCGGGAGGATTTCCTCTGTTCTCGGGCGCAGATAAGAAAGGGTATGTCACCGTTTGCGGGGACAGCGTTGAGCTCAGGACATCCTATCGCAGGGACACGGTGGAAGAAGCCGGCGGAAAAATCCGTATCAAATATGAGGTGCCCGTACAGGTGTTTGATTCCGGATTTTACAAGTTGCCGGAATTCCTGTATGTATGCGGGCGTGACTCGGCTCGCTCCAATAGTGTATCGCTGAAAGTGATTCCGGTAGCCGTGACTGCCGATGCGCAGATTTCAGACTACGCGCCCACCGCCGAGCCGGAAGGAAAGTCTATTTTTGATAATCTTCCCGACTGGATGGTGGAATACTGGTGGCTTTTAGTCATCATCCTTGCTCTTATCTTAGGAATTATATGGGGGTGGCGACGCTATCGCACCAAAGGATTTATCATTCCTAAAAAGCCTGAACCGCTACCATACGATGTAGCTATTAAGAATCTCACCAAGCTGAAGAGCGAAAACCTCTGGGAGCAGGGAATGGATAAGGAATATTTCACCCGGCTTACTGATATTCTCAGGATATACCTTGAAAAACGTTTCGGTATAAACGCTGTGGAAATGACCACTCCCCAGATAGTGGAACGTCTGAATGAGAATCCTGCGATAAAGGATAAGCGTGACTATGTGAGACGCATACTTGACACCGCTGACTATGTGAAGTTTGCAAAGGTGAGGCCTTTGCCCGAGGATAATATCGCGGCATACGAGAGTGCTCTGAAGTTTGTGGAGGAAACGAAGCCCACAGCTGAAGAGATAGAGGCCTACAAGGCATCGCTTGAGGCTGCTGAGGAGGTTAAGCAAATTAAGGGAACTCAAAATCTTTCCAAAGAGAAAAAAGCAGGAAAGACCAGCCCGCTAAAGATTTCCCGCAAACCCAAACAGATGAAGAAGAAAGGAGGAAGAAGATGACACTTCAACATCCGGCACTGTTATGGCTGTTTCTCATTTATATTCCGCTTATATACTGGTATATAATAAAGCAGCGTAATGCCTCGCCCTACATGGGAATATCCACCCTTCAGGGATTTTCCGGAGGCGCAGGGTGGAAACGCCTGCTGATGCATTTTTGTTTTCTGCTGGAACTTATCGCGATAGGGTGTGTGATAGTAGCTCTTGCGCGTCCTATGACAAGGGAGGGTATGAGTAAATCCCGCATAGAGGGTACAGATATTATTCTGGCTCTCGACATCTCCGGCTCCATGACAGCAACTGATATTGCACCCAATAGATTTATGGCCGCCAAAGAGGTAGCGGAGAAATTTATAGTGGGCAGACAGAACGATAATATGGGTCTGGTGATATTTTCCGGAGAGTCTCTGTCTATCATGCCTCTGACCAACGACCGCGGAGCTCTGGTGAATGCCCTGAAGAATGTCAAGATGGGCAGCCTTGAGGATGGAACGGCAATAGGAGACGGACTTGCTTCGGCCATAAACAGAATTTCAAGTGGAAAGGCTAAATCAAAGAGCATCATTCTCCTGACAGACGGCACAAATAATGCCGGTGATGTGGCCCCCTCGACGGCCGCTGAAATTGCGAGGAAGAAGGGGATAAAGGTCTACACCATCGGCGCCGGCACTGACGGAAGTGTCGCCGTCAGAGACCCATACGGCTTCGCAGCCACGACAATAGAAACTAAAATAGATGAGGAAAGCCTCAAGCAGATTGCATCGCTCACGGGGGGCAAATACTTCCGCGCCAAGAATGCAACTACGCTAAAGGAGGTATTTGCGGAAATAGATCGTCTTGAAAAGACTCTGCTTGACGTAGACCGCTATTCGCGACTTGACGAAAATTATATGCCGTGGGCATGGGGAGCCCTCGCAGCCTACTCGCTAATGCTCCTTCTAAGATATGTAGTGCTCCGCCGAATTCCTTAAACTCAAAAATCAGAGAGAAAATATGTTTACATTCGCATATCCGCATCTGCTGATCTTGCTGCTTCTTGTGCCTCTGTTTGTGGTGATTTATGTATGGGCAAGATACGTCAGACGGAAGAATCTGAAAAAATTCGGTAATCCGGCAATATTGAAAGACCTCATGCCGGATGTCTCTCCATATAAGCCACCCTTGAAAATCACAGTAAGGATGGTTGCCCTTACTATGATTATTATCGGAGTGGCCAGACCCTGGGGTGGCATAAAGGATCAGAAGACAGAGAAGGAGGGCATAGAGGTTGTAATTGCTGTGGATGCCTCTAACTCAATGTATGCTTCTGCCTCCGGCGACCCGGAGGGAACGCCGAGAATGCGTACTGCAAAGCTCATGCTCGAGAAGCTTATAAATGGTTTTGATAATGACCGAGTGGGTCTGGTGGTATTTGCCGGAGAAGCCTACACGCTAATCCCCGTTACGGGAGACTATGTATCGGCAAAGATGTTTCTCAATTCTATAGACCCGGCGCAGTATCCCAATCAAGGTACCAATATTGCCGATGCAATAGATCAGTCCATTCGGGCATTTGGTGACGATAAGAAAGCCGGCAAGGCTATAATTCTTATAACGGATGCTGAGGATCTTGAGGATGAGAACGGAGTGATGGATGCCGTAAAAAATGCCGCCAAGAATAATATTCAGGTCGATGTCATTGGAGTAGGCACTTCACAACCTGTTCCGGTGCCGGTCAATGGCTCTTATCTTGCCGACCCGGATACCGGCAGCCCGGTGGCCACAGCCCTTAACGAAGAGCTTGCGGCGCGCATAGCTAAGGCAGGAAAAGGCATTTATGTCAATGCTGCCAATAGGGATGCTCTAAATGAGCTAGAGCGTCAACTCTCTACCGTTAAAAGGACTTCAATGCAGTCAAGCTTTAATGCCATTCATGATGAGCTTTTCCCAATATTCCTATGGATAGCTCTGGTGCTTATCGTAGCTGATATTTTCATCCTTGACAGAAAAATATCTTGGCTTGACAGAATAACACTCTTTAAAAAGGAGGTTCGCAAATGAAAAGAAGAATTATCTTGATAATCGCCTGTCTGTGCGTGCTTTTCGGAGGACTTCAATCCTCGGGAGCAGAGAGTAAGAGCAATTCTACACGCAAAGAACGTAGAGCTATCCTTGCAGGCAATAAGCTCTATAAAGAATCCAAATATGCAGAAGCGGCAGCAAGATACAGGGAAGCTCTTTCAGAGAATCCTTCCAGCACCGTAGCTACTTATAATCTCGGACTCACTAATCTCAGGCTTGCGGCTGCCCCCGGCGTCACCGATGAGAATAAAAAAAAGTATATTGCAGATGGAAGTAAATTGCTGAAGAGTGTGGAGTCACTTGGGGAAGCAAAAGCAAATCTTGCATCGCGGGCAGCCTATAATCTCGGAAATGTAGCTTTCAATTCTGAGGACTATCAGACTGCTCTTCAGCAGTATAAGCAGGCGCTTCGACTCAACCCTAACGACAATGAAGCGCGCAGGAACCTGCGCATCACTCAGCTGAAGATGCAGAATAATAAGGATAAAAACCAGGATAAAAATAAGGATAAGAATAAAGATAAAGATAAAGACAAGGAGCAGAATAAAGATAAAAATCAGGAAAATAAGAACGAAAACAAGGATAATAAGGATAAGGACCAAGAGCAGCAGAAGCCTCAGCAGAATACTCCTGACAATCAGATAAGTGAGCAAACTGCAGACCAGATACTCAAGGCCATGGAAAATAAGGAGGCACAGACCCGCGTCCGCGTCATGAATCCTCAAAAATCGCAGAATAGCAGGCCAAACCGAAAAAATTGGTAAGCCCGCGCAATACGCACCAATAACATTGGAAAATATTAATGTGATGAAAAAAATTAACTTCAACATTTTCTTGATACTTCTGGCCATGTTAGCCTCTCTGAGTGCAGGAGCCTCAGAGAATAAGAACGAGTATTCCGACACGGAGTTATTTATAATCACCTCTTTGTCAGACAAGAATCTCTACGTCGGCGTGCCAGTCTGCTTCTCAGTAAGGCTCTATAGCACAAATCCTTCCATAGATTTCGCACGTCCTGTATCCCGCCCGGTCTTTGATGGATTCGAGCGAACAAGAATACCGGTAGCTCGCACTAATAGATATCACCAGGCTACAAAAGAGGTATATAAGGGGAAAAGCTATTATTGCGTATGGCTTGAAGATGTGGTGCTGATACCTCAGCAGTCAGGAAGTTTCACCATAAAAGGTGAGGACTACATCATAGGAGTCAATGAATATGAAGTTTTCAGCGACCCTTTCTGGGGAACAGTCAGGCGTGCGGTCCCGGCGGAATATCCGGTTAAGGGAGAGAAGATAAAGGTTAAAGTATCCTCCCTGCCATCATCGACACCAAAGGATTTCAGTGGAGCCGTGGGAGAATATCGTATACAAGCCAGCGTGCCAAAAGTAGCGTATAAGGGGGATTCGGAGACTTTAATAGTGCAGGTCTCCGGACAAGGAGATTTGTCGGGAGTAGACCTGCCGGATCTTCTCAGTCGTTTCCCTGCGGAACTCGGCGTGAGATCCGTATCGCAGGAATGTCATACATATCTTGAGGAGGGTGTAGTCCGTTCTGACTTAACATTTGAATGTGGCTTTTCGCCTCTGAAAGAGGGAATTATTACTATCCCACCCCTGACGTTTGTATATTTCGATCCGGAAAATAAAAAGTTTGAAACAGCAAAATCAAGTGCAATAGAGCTTGAAATACGCACCGGAGTGCCTGATGGCAAAAGGCCGGAATATAAAGAGATTTAATCTCCTCACACATTCACTGTAGACTAATTATGAGCCGAAGACAATTAAGAAATTTAGCCCTCCTTCTGATGCTTCTGCTGGCTACAACCGGCTACGGAGCATCCGTGAGCCTCAGAGTGCTGGGGAGCAGAGGAAGAGCCATAGGGAAAGGGGATACATTCTATATCATTTATACGGTGCAGGATGCAGATGCAGAGCCTCAGCGACCTTCGTCGGTGCCGGGGGCAAAAGTATTATATTTTGACCGCACCGGCCAATCGTCATCATATACTTCCGTAAATGGCCAAAGCAGAAGTTCTCATTCTTCGGAATATACGCTGACTCTTCGCGCAACGGAGGAGGGCAGTTTCTCGTTCGGGCCTGTAAGCGTCGGAGGCTTGAAGAGCAACCGTGTATCATATACCATCGGAAAAGAGACAGACAAAACAGCGCAGCAGGCAAGACAGGATGCCTATAATGACCCGAATGCTACCAGCTCCGGTCCAAAATTTGTAGGAACGGGAAATGGCAATCTGTTTCTAAGGGCATCAGTGTCAAAAACCGATGCATACGAGAAAGAGGCTCTTGTCTACACCGTAAAATTATATTGTTCGTTTTCGGCCATAAGATTTGTAGGCGCGACGGCTGCTCCAAAGTTTGAAGGTTTCGTAGTGGAAGAGTCGTCTGCCACAGACAAATCCTTACATTTTGAATCGTATAACGGTAAGCAGTATGCCACGGCTGTAATAGCCCGTTACATCATCTTCCCTCAGATGAAAGGGACACTCAAGATTCTGGGCAACACCTACACAGTGGCTGCAGATGAGCGCCAATATTACAATGACCCTCTTTTCGGCAGTCTTTCCACATCAGCTCCCGTGCAACTGAATGTGAAGCCGAATGATCTTACCATCAATGTCAAGGCATTGCCACAGCCACAGCCGTCAGATTTCTCCGGGGGTGTTGGACAGTTTACTCTGACGTCTCAGCTTCCCGCTCAGAAATTCCTTACCAATCAGGCTGCCTCCGTCATCTATAATGTCAAGGGCGCAGGCAATCTTAAATATGTAAAACTTCCGGAACTTAATACTCTTTATCCCTCACAACTCGAAGTCTATTCTCCTGAGACGAAGGTAGACGCTACGGTCGGGACAAGTAATGTGAATGGTGAAGTGAGGTTTGACTATTCGTTTATGCCTCTTGAGGAGGGTGAGTTTAAGATACCGGACGTAACGCTTGTATATTTTAACCCTGCTACCGGGAAATATGAGAAGAGTGTAGCAAAAGGATATACTATAACAGTAGGGAAAGGAAATGCATCGGCGAAGTCGCAGACCCGACTTGGACTCCGATTTGATGACAAACTTATGCCAGCCCTGAGTGAGCTGACCCACAGCAGCAAGCCGGATGTATACACCTTTGTCTATTGGCTATGGTATATTATCCCGACAGTGCTATTCATCATAGCGCTCATAGGATATCGCCACAGACTTAGTCAGCTTTCTGATATCACCACCCTCCGCTCCAAGAAAGCAAGCAAAATGGCACGAAGGCGCCTACGGAAAGCGGCTGCATGCATGAAGGCCGGTGATTCCGATAATTTCTATGATGAAATTCTAAAGGCCGTATGGGGATATCTTGGTGACAAACTTAAAATGCCGACATCTGAACTCTCACGAGAGAATATTTCAGAGAAACTTGGACAGATAGCCACAGATTCAAAAGCAGTGTGGGAGGTGCTCGACCTCCTCGATGAATGTGAGTTTGCAAAATTCTCCCCCGAGAATCAGTCAAAGAATATGCCCCTGGTCTACAAAAAGGCAACGGAGACGCTTGACCGGCTTGAAGAAAGCATCAACAAGTCAAAAGAAAAGGGGAGTAGCCAAGAGCAAAGTGAGAAAGGAGGTGCAAAATGAAAATGAGTGTAAAGAGACTGATAACTATAGTAATGCTGCTCGCAGCCTTCGTGTCATCGTCTGCACAGACCGACATGGGCGCCGACCCCACTGCCACAGGCATAGCAGAGGCCGATAAGCTCTATAATGCCGGCGAATATGCCAAGGCAATCCCTATATATGAAGAGGTGATGGAGATAAACGGAGTCTCGGCTCCACTTCTGTATAATCTCGGAAATGCTTGCTTCAAGGCCGGAGACTTCGGAAAAGCGACACTCGCATACGAGCGTGCATTGCGACTCGATCCCGGCAATTCTACGATAAAGAATAATCTTTCTTATCTGCGCACAAGGATAGAAGACCAGAACAAAGCAGAAACCAGAGGCCGCAAATTGACTGTCACTCCAGACGCCCCGTCATTCTTTGCCGGAGTCTATTCAAACATAACGAAAGAGACATCATCAAATTATTGGGCGCTCTTTGCAGCATTTGCCTTTGTGCTGGTAGTAGGATCAGTGGCTCTATATATGTTCACCACTAACGTCAATGCGCGGAAAGTGGGATTTTTCGGGGCTCTATTCTTTCTGGGATTCTGCATTATTTTCCTCATCTTCTCCTTTGCGGCAGCCAAGGAGTATTATAGCAAAGATGAGGGTATCATAACAGCCTATAAAGTAGAATTACGCACCGAACCGGCCACTGATGCCAAAGTCTCCACAACCCCTTTGCACAGCGGAACCCGACTCTCCGTGCTTGACACCCGCGAAGATGACAAGGGGAAAACAGCCTGGTATAAGGTAAGACTAAATTCAGAGCTTCTGGGCTGGATAGAGGCTAAGGACTTTGAAATAATTTAGGCTCATTTCTCATCAGGCCGGAGAGCCGTGGGGGCTAAGTGACTGATTATCATAGTTGGCAAAAAGTAAATGGAGAAATGATGTTATATAACATATAAATTTTTTAGACGGAATAGTTGGCGGAATGGAAAAATCTTTGTAAATTAGCCGAACGAAAGGGGGGAATACCCTTTTCAACTAAAAGAAATTATAAACTCAAAATACAAAAGATTATGAGCAAGACAATCACATTCAATGAACTTCGCCGACTCAAAGATAGTCTGCCTGATGGCTCAACCCATCGCATCGCAGACGAACTTAATGTAACAGTTCAGACCGTACGCAACTATTTCGGAGGTGTCAACTATCAGTTCGGCAAAAATGCTGCCGGCATGCACATCGAGCCGGGTCCCGACGGAGGTATTGTAGTGCTCGACGATACTACCATCTATGACATGGCTCTCAAGATTCTTGAAGAAGCAAATCAAGACAAGTAACTAACCTATACATTCTGACGTGGCCGCGGATTATTCAAATAGTCTGCGGCCTTTGAGTGTCTTTATGATAGCCCTACGACTTTGGGGACGATGCGGAATCAATGCGAATTAAGCGTTGTGAGCGTGACGCAAAATCGTGTTCTTTCCAACCTTACCATTTGGTGATAATTTCTCACAGACGCATAGGTCGGCACTTACAATATTTTCATTCTTTTCGCCGAGAGAATATCTTCGAAATAATTCCGTTATAGATGCAGATTATTTTTAGAAACTTTTCGATATAAAATGATATATCCCTCTGATTTTGAGTCCAAGATTGGATTTAGGCCTCTAAGAAAACTTCTTACCGACTATTGTATAAGCACGTTAGGATCGAAATGGGTGGAACGGCTGCGTTTCCACACAGACTTCAGGGAAGTTAAAGAACTTCTTCTTCAGGCCGCTGAGATGAAGAAACTACTGGATGGAGGAGCTGACCTTCCCCTTGATGGCATGTACGACGTAACCCCTTACCTTACAGAGATAAGATCAGATGGCTCATATTTGTCGGCAGACAGACTCTTCAAGCTCTGCGGTCTGCTCAATCAGATGGAAAGACTGAGAAGCTTTTTCGGTGGCGAACATTCTGAAAACGGATATGACTCTCTTTCCCGTCTTTTCTCTTCATTGCAGACTTTCCCTGTTCTTATATCTGAAATTGAAAAGATAGTAGACAGATATGGAGATGTGAGGGATGATGCATCTGTTGCGCTGTTTGAAATACGCAGATCTATTCGTTCGCTTCAGTCCTCCATGTCTACAGTAATGAGGCGCGTAATAGACAGAGCTGTGGCTCAGGGTATTATAGATAAAGACACGACTCCGGCAGTAAGAGACGGTCGTCTTGTAATCCCTGTGTCAGCTCCGAAGAAGAGGGAAATACCCGGCATAGTTCATGATGAAAGTGCTACGGGGAAAACTATTTTTATAGAGCCCACCGAAGTGGTTAGATCAGCTAATCAGCTTCGAGAACTTGAGATGGAAGAACAGCGAGAAATAATAACCATTTTAATGGGTATAGCTGACCTTCTCCGTCCTGAGATAGATGCCATATTGGAGGGTAGCAGGATGGTCGGTCTCTTTGATTTCATCAGGGCTAAGGCTCTTCTTGCGCAGCAGATTCATGGTGAAATGCCAGTGCTTGAGAGGAAGCCGGAAATAGACTGGTATAGCGCTACTCATCCCGTGCTTAGGCTGTCGTTGGAATCTCAAGGGCGAGAAGTGGTGCCACTTACTTTGAGACTGGATAAGAATCAGCGAATATTGGTAATCTCAGGTCCGAATGCGGGTGGAAAATCTGTGTGTCTTAAGACAGTGTGCATCATACAATACATGCTTCAGTGTGGCCTCCTGCCATCCATGTATTCCAATTCGCATGCGGGGGTGTTTCGCAGCCTGTTTATTGATATCGGCGATGAGCAGTCGATAGAGAACGATCTTTCGACCTATTCATCTCATTTGCGGAATATGAAGCATTTCCTCAGAAATGCAAATCCCTCAACCTTATTCCTTGCAGACGAAATGGGGTCAGGGACTGAGCCTCAGATCGGAGGGGCTCTTGCTCAGGCTATCCTGGGTGCTCTGAATGAGAAAAAATGTTTCGGAATAGTCACAACTCATTATCAGAACCTTAAGACATTTGCAGACTCGGAAGAGGGTCTTATCAATGGAGCAATGCTTTATGATAGAGAGCATTTGCAGCCATTGTTTCAGCTTGCCGTAGGCTCTCCGGGATCCTCGTTCGCTCTTGAAATAGCTACCAAGACAGGTCTTGACCCGAAGATAATAGGTAAAGCGAAAGACATAGTCGGTTCGGATTACGTCAATCTGGATAAATACATACTTGACATAGCGCGCGACAGGCGCTATTGGGCCAATAAGCGTATGTCAATTCGAGAAAAGGAGAGACGTCTGGAGGAGATTATCGAGAAAAACGAGAGCAAAGCTGATGATCTAAGGACAAGAAGAGCGGAAATAATAGGAGAAGCCCGCAAGCAAGCCCGTGAAATAATGGAGGGAGCCAATGCGCGACTTGAAAATGCCATCCATGAGATAAGACGCAATCAGGCAGAAAAAGAGCGCACAAAGGAGCTTAGGGCAGAGCTTGAGAAATACAAGCGACAATTACAGGAAGAGGGCAAAGATAAGGTGCCGGAGCTGCTTCGGCCCGATAAGAAAAAAAGGCCACAGAGCTCTGTCAGCGAGCAAAAGAAGTCGGCCGGTCGCGCCCTTATAGCCGGCGATTACGTAAAGATGCAAGATGGCGGCGTCACGGGGAAGATCCTTTCAATATCAGGAAAGAGGGCGGAAGTAGCTTTCGGGGCGCTCCGCACATTCGTGGATTTAGGAAAACTTAAAGCAGTCTCAGCACCTAAACCGACAGCGACAGAAACGCTTTATTCCGTATCAAAAGAGACATCAGACGATAGCAGAAAGCGCCAGCTTGATTTCAAGCCGGAGATCGACGTGAGGGGTATGCGTGCGGATGAGGCTCTTCAGGCCGTTACATATTTTATTGATGATGCCGTGCAGTTTGCACAAGGAAGAGTGAGAATCCTTCACGGCACGGGGCACGGCATCTTACGTCAGATAATCCGTGAATATCTGCGCACGAATCAGAATGTAGTCGCCGCAGCCGATGAAGAGGTGAGGTTTGGAGGAGCCGGCATTACGGTGGTAAATCTCAGATAGTATGGTCTAAATATGATTATTTAAAGATAAGTAAGTATTCAAAATTAAACGATAATATGAGTTTAGAAATCTTTTATACTATATTCGGCTTCTTTTTTGTCGCTTCCGGCTTGCCGCTAAGTCGAATATGCTTATATTCTTCTTCGCTCCGCGCCGAAATCAACTAAAAAATTAGCACGAATATAGTATAAATTAAATTTCAATACTTACTTAATTGATTTTTAATTCACTCAAAAAAACGAGTTTAAAAATTTGCCTCTTAGGAGTAATTATGCTAACTTTGCACGAAATTTTTGTGAGAGTTTTTTAAGATGAATAGAAGACGACAGCGTCGTTATCCATATCTCAGGCTTTGGCTTCTGCTTACGGTCGCATTAGCCCTGTTTGTGCTTTTCTCTTTTGCAGAGGAGGAAATAAAAATTGGCGAAAAGAGTCTTAAAAAGGCTCCATTTGCCGAGACAATATTGAAGTCAGATAGCGAGGCGGAAGATTCAGTATTCCTTGCCAAAGAGAGTAAAGATGAAGATGTGGCGATAGTAAATCAGACGGATTCCACCGCTCAGACCCTTTTTATATTCGGAGACTCCATGACAATGCATCTGGCCGAACGCCTTGCGGCCTATGCCCGACAGAATGGCCATACGGTATATGCAGTGAATTGGGACTCGTCCAATACCAAGACTTGGGCTGAATGCGATACTCTGGACTATTACATGCGTCTCTATAAGCCTACTCAGGTCTTCATTGCTCTCGGAGCAAATGAACTTTATCTTCGTACGCCCGAAATCAGATTGCCTCAGATTCGTGCTATCGTAGAGAAAATAGGGGATGTGCCTTTCGTCTGGATTGGGCCACCCTCACTTAAGATGGATGGGGGGCTGAACGATATATTAGAAAAGAATCTTCCCAAAGGCTCCTTCTTCCGCTCCAGCGAATTGCAGCTGGCCCGTAAGAAAGACCACATACACCCGACAAAGCAGGCATCGGCCCAATGGATGGACTCGGTGATGAAGTGGATTCCGGATTCACGCCATCCCTTCCTCGCAGACTTCCCTGCCGATTCGGTGGCTAATGCTCGTCCGAATCTTAAATTCCTAAAAGCGAGAAATAAATGATAAGAGCTGTAGCCTAAGGCTTCTAAAGACTCCTTAGCGTCAGCTTAAATATTTACGCACATTTTCATCCGCTTCTTCGAGATGCAAGATATAAACATTCCACAGGCTCTCTCCAACATAGTTCATCTGCTTCAATATGATAAGGAGGCTCCATTGCTCTTCTCTTCAGGGCTCTTTTGGCTTCTTTTCATATTATTTATCCCCCTCTATGCTCTTTTTAAGAGTAGCAAGACGAAGATGGTAATCTTCGTAGTGGCCTTCTCCCTCTTTTTTTATTATAAGTCATCGGGAGAATTTGTGGTGATGCTGCTCGCTACGTCGCTGATCGACTGGCTAATCTCCCGATGGATGATAAAGTTTGACTCTAAGTCTGAGCGTCTTGTACTGATGTGGACATCCATCTGCATTTCACTCTCGGTGCTCGCTTATTTCAAATATGCCAACTTCTTCCTCTGGAACTGGAATCAGATGGTAGAGGGCAACTTTCAGCCGCTTGATATAGTACTTCCGGTGGGAATCTCATTCTATACCTTCCAAAGTATAAGTTATGTGGTGGATGTCTATAAAAAACGAATAGAGCCCACTGAGACATGGCTTGACTACCTCTTCTTCCTCTCCTTCTTCCCGGCGCTGGTAGCAGGCCCTATAGTAAGAGCAGACAAGTTTATTCCACAGTTGGAAAATAATCGTCCGGCTACTCTTGAAAATATTTACGGAGGACTATGGCTCATAATTATAGGTATAGTCAAGAAGGCTATCATAGCCGATTATATCTCACAGTATAACGACCTTATATTTTCAGACCCATCCACCTATACCGGAGTGCAGGCTTTCATGGGGGTATTGGGCTACACAATGCAGATATATTGTGACTTCTCCGGATATTCGGACATGGCTATCGGTCTTGCACTTATTATGGGTTTTGATCTCGGACTTAATTTTGATTCTCCATATCAGAGCAGCAATCTTACCGAGTTCTGGCGCCGCTGGCACATATCTCTTTCTTCGTGGCTGAGAGATTACCTTTATATCCCTCTGGGTGGTAATAGGAAGGGAACGATTCGCACTTATGTGAATAACTTCCTGACGATGCTGATAGGCGGTCTATGGCACGGAGCTGCTTGGAAATTCGTATTTTGGGGAGCCATGCATGGAGTAGGCCTTGCAGTGCATAAAGCATGCCTGCCGGTGCTGAAGAAAATTCCTGACGTGTGGCCGGTGAAGTTTTTAGGATGGCTTGTCACCTTCATTTACGTTTCTTTACTTTGGGTCTTCTTCCGTGCGGCAGACTTCAGCGACTCAGTGCTTATCATCCGAAATATTTTCGTGGACTGGCATTGGGATCAGATACCGCAATTCTTCGAGTATCGCATGGTTTGGTGCATAATGATGCTTACCTTGATAGTAATGCATTTTGTGCCTCAAAGATGGGCTGATAAATTACAACTGATTTTTGTGAAGGCTCCCTGGATAGTGAAATTGCTTGTCTTCGTAGTAGTAGTGCAACTTGTAGTGGAGTTCATGACCGAAGAGGTGGCACCCTTCATCTATTTCCAATTCTAATTTCAGACTGCTTATATAAGGCGAACCGTGATTATGGTAAGGCTTCCGGCATGGATTGTAAATCTGGCCGGACCGGCTGTCATATACCAGTTTTTCCCTTTTCTTTCGAATGTGCATTGGTTTCGGCGGATTATATCCCTGCAATAAGGGAGCACTTCTACCTCCTCGCCGAGGTGAAGGTGGCGCCTGATGCGCTCTTCTCCTAAAGGAGTGGTGCGGAGGAGCGAAGGGTCAAAGGGATAATTCCCTGAATCTTTCATTGTAAGAATAGATTTAATGCTATAACAGGTTTTAATAAAGGACTCCGGATAGAGGCCTCGCAGTGGCTCGCTCTATCCGGAGTCGGTATTTTGTGTTGATAAAGGACGGGAGATTAGCCGCAGTGCCAGAACTTGCGAACTACCTTCAGCATCTTTGTGGTACCGTCAAGTTCCTTGCGGAGATTGCGGTCGTCATATCCGCGAAGCTTATTGATGATTCCATCGATCATCTGCGGAGAGAATACGTCATAAGCCTCGAAGGCACCGCGCATTTCCTCGAGAGCATCGGCCGAAGCAGCGCAGCTGTCGGGAAGAGACTTGAGAGCAGCGAGTTTCTCCTTATTCTCGTCATTGTGAATATTCACGCTGACATAGAGATCTTCAGCACGCTCAAGAGCGTTGTCCATCTCAAAACCGATGCGAGCAGCAGCCACCATAGCCGCCATGAGCTGATAGATGTCGGCTGAGCCATCTGCGGAACGAAGCTCTACAGTCTGTTTCTGCGGAGCCACGGTGCCATGACCGGCTTCGAGAGGATTGGCCTGAGAGACCATATCGTTCTCACCTGTCCAGCCGAGAGGTACTCTAACGAGCACAGAGCGGTTGCGGTCTCCCCAGCAAACTGAAGTGGGAGCTTCCTGATGAGGCACGAGACGGAAATAGCTTGTGGGCACCTTGTTGCCCATAGCGGTAATAGCGGGAGCGTATTCCAGAATGCCGGTAATGGCTTTCTTTGCTACGTCGCTGAGCTTGCCGTTCTCAGTCATAAGATTCTGACCATCCTTCATAATCTTGAAGTGGATGTGAAGACCTGAGCCAGCCTTTCCGGCAGTGATTTTAGGTGCGAATGTCACGTCATATCCCTTCTTGGCACCGAGGGTGCGGATAATCCACTTTGCTATCATGAGGTTGTCAGCAGCCTCCATAGCAGGTATCGGAAGGAATTCAATCTCGTTCTGTTCGTAGATTTTGCCGTCGAGAGTGAAGTTGCCCACTTCATTGTGGCCATACTTAATCTGACCGCCGGCTTGCGCTATGAGGTCCATACACTCTGCGCGGAAGTCATTGAACTTCGCGTATGGAGCAGACTCATGATAGCCCTTCTGGTCTGAAGCGGGAAAGAGGCCATTATCATCGGAGATGACGTAATATTCCAGCTCGCCCATGGCATAAAACTCCATACCTGTGGTTTTGGTGAAAGCTTCACAAGCCTTGCGAAGAGTCTGGTCGGGAGCTGAATTGAGAGGTTTTCCCTCCTTGTCGAAGAAAGAGCAGAGCATACTGAGAGTAGGAATCTCTGCGAAGGGGTCTACAAAGGCAGTAGAGTAGCGGGGGATAACGTAGAGGTCGCTATTGCCAGCTTCAATGAAGGGGAATAGGCTGGAGCCGTCTACTCGCTCACCATAGGTGAGAATGGAGTCGAGATACTCCTCTGAGTTTACTACAAAATTTAGAGTCTTGAGACGATTGTCGTCTGCAGGATACATGAAGTTAATCATGCGGATACCGTTCTCGGCAACGAATCTGATGATGTCGGCCTTGCGAATCTGGTCAGGCGACTTCTGAAGGAACTGCACCAGTTTGTTGGGGCAGAGTTTAAGATTCTGGTCCATATTGATTCTAAGGTTTTAGGTAAGTTCTAAGTAACTTCTTAAAATTAATGAAGGAGTAAGATGAGAAGTCTTGAATAGTAAAGTTCATTGTTTTTTGAATACTTTTGCCTTGGTTCTCAGCTACATACTAAGAGGAGTATCCTCAGTCCAGACAAAAATATCTTTAAAATAACAAAGTCTTTAGATATCCAATAAAATTCTCGCTTACATATTAATTTTAATAAAGTCTGCAAAGATAATTAATTTCCCGATAGAGTGCAAGCGAAAATGGCAAAAAATGAGGAAACTCGATTAAGTCAGTAAGATTTGGTCTACTGACGTTTCATATCCCGTGGGTTGAGGCCATATTATATTGGAATATGAACTTATGGAAGTGTCTAAACGTTCTAATCATGGAATCTGGAAAGCGGAGTTCCCCATTCTCACGATTAAAATCTTATTCGTGCCCATTCTCCGAAACTTACAGATGTTGCATTTTGCAATTTCTATAAATTATTTTGATTATGGAAAAATTTAACGAAATTATCAAAGGGAATACTCCTGTTTTAGTAGACTTCTTCGCAACCTGGTGTGGCCCATGTAAGATGATGCATCCTATACTTGAAGAACTTCATGGAAGAGTGGGAGAGAAGGCTCGTATCCTGACAGTTGACGTAGATAAGAATGAGGCTCTATCTGCAGCTTATAAGGTGCAGAGCGTACCAACTCTGATGATTTTTAAGGATGGAGAACTGAAATGGAGAGGCGCCGGAGTTCATTCGGCAGCTGACCTTGAGAAACTACTTGAGCAGTATTCCTGATGGAATAATCATCAGGGGGTGAGGGATTGCTCCTTGAGGATTAAAGTTGATATACTGAAAATAAGCAGAACCTTAATCGTAATGTTATAAAGGTGAGGGCGTGTCAAAATTTTTCAATTCGGACATGCCCTTACCGTATATAAATAGTTTTATTTATGTCTGCTTTTGTATTTCCTTGCCATTAACGATATGGACTCTAATCTGGGCATCATCGGATAGTAATAACCGACGGGCTGTATTGACATATATATGTTGTCAGTAGGGATGGCAATGGTTCCATAGGCATTCGGGACACCAGTGGCCACCTTGCCATATAAGAGCGGGAGAGGCCTCAAAGATATGTCCACGGCGACATTTCCATGTCAATTTGGTAGCCATATCCCCGGCCTCCATCTTTCCCGAAATACATTCTCCTCCACGTTCATGTGCCTTCTGCTTCATATCAACGAGGGAAAGTGTATGAATATCCTTTTGGGGAGGCATATCCTTTGGGGGCTTTCTGCTCAAAGGGATATTTAATCGAGGCTTCAGTGCTTCCCAACTTGGAATCAGAGACTGCTCTTCACGACTCCCGAAGTGAGTATGAATGCGGTCTTCTACATTGTTTTTAAGCCAATAAAGTGTTCCGAGGGAATTCTTTGAGGCAACCATTTTCATCCCCCATTTAATAAGCGCCGGAGGAGCCAGAGGAGTCAGCCGGAAATAGAAGGGAAGCGAATCGGCCATTTTGTGAAAATACTCCTGCATGGTGAGTCCGGATCGGAAATGCAGATATTCCTCAAGAACGTCAGAATCTGCCCACCATTGGCCGTGGAAATTATAAAGCGCGAACCATCGTGTATCAAAAATTTTCTCCGGTGCAGGACAATGGATAGCTTTGAGCAGTTGACATTCAAATTCATAATTCGTAAGCCGATATGTCTCTCCACTTCCTATGTTGTAAAAATTATTCCAGAAGCTATCGGGGAGGGGAGTGGTGCATAGATTAGCCATCAGTCGTCCTGAATCTTCGGCTGTGGTCCATTCGAGAACTCCCTCAAGGGGTACATGAAATGTGATGGGATCGGATCCCTTTTTCAGAAGGTCAGGACTGAGGATGCCTGTCTGTCTCATCGCTACCCAGTGAGGAATGCCGGAGTCTACTATGGCTCTTTCGGCTTCAATTTTGGAGTAGGCATATTCGTCTAAAGCAGAAGGGAGAAGGGGGTCGCCGGTTTGTCCCCAATGATGAGGCGGACGGTGATCTCCCAGCTGAGCGATAGAGCCTATGTAGACTACATATATATCTTCGGCTCTGCCGGAATCCATGACTGCCTTTGCCACGTTTTGCGCTCCCCCTATGTTGACCCTCTTCGTCTTCTCCGGAAAATAGTCGGCAGCCGGTGAGACAAGGCCCCCGAGATGAAGCACGAAATCGCTGTCTTTTACTCCTCGGGCTACACTTTCGTAGTCGCAAAGGTCACCCCAAATCACATCAATGTCAGGCATGGCAAGAAACGGTTTCAGTTTACGCCTGTTTCGGGAGGTGGGTCTTGCAAGAATTGTAATCGAGACCGGACAGGGCCTGCGGGAGGTAAACTCATGGAGGGTCGCCATACCCATAGTCCCGGTTGCTCCGGTGATGAATACTCTTTTTTTACCTGGCAAGCGAGACGTTGACTGAGACTCCATAATTTGAATTGGATGTGGGATAGGATGTGTTAGATACGAGGGGGGTATTGACCTGATGGTCAAAGAATGCCGACAGAGTGATACGACGGCTCATCGTGTAGCTGGCCATAAAGTTGATAGAGAACGTTCTGGTGCCGGAGGTGGCCTGAGTGAACGCTGTCTCTATTCGTCGGATGAGGCTCTGATTGTTGGAGAGCGAGAGGTCAAGCTTGAGTGAGAGGTCATTATTGACACCCCCCTGCTTAGTCCCTATTTTTAGAATCTTATTGAAATCTGCTATCTTATATCCGGCTCCGAAGGTAAACTGCTTGCTTGTAGTCTCCACCACCTGACCCGCTGAGGGATTGAGGTTAAGCGTCCTCGAATCTCTATATTCGGTGTTGACGGAAAGGTCGTTATTGAACGTGACATTCAGCCCTACAAGCGGAGCAAATTTCTCAGTAATGGCCACAGATGAGATATTGTATGGAGTGCTGGGCACAGGTTCGCGGGTCAGTTCATCCTGAGAGAATCCAAGGTCGCCTTGCACGCCTACCCAGTTAAGGAAGCTGGAGTAGGAGCCTACTGAGTATGTGCACTGATAGGCATGTGAGATAGTGAATGCCTTGAGAACGTTTCTAAGATTGCCCATATATAAGAATCCGTCATACGTGATTCTCCAGTTGGGCCGCATGGAAGAGAGCCCGGGGAAGTGAAGAAGGGAGATACTATTGACGTCGGAGCCGGAATAGGCTGCAAGGAAGGCCGGGATGAGCACGTCGGAACTTGTCTGAGATACTGAGCCTACCTCGGGATTATATACGGTTCCACCGATGGGATTGTCTTCAAGGAATCCCCCTGTAGGATAACGCAATCCATGATATTGAGCCTCTACGCGAGAAGCTACTGTGGGTATGTAAGCAAGGAATTTGTTGAATGCCTCTGAGTCATAGCCATTATTGGCCGACGAGCCTTTCAGTGCTGTGCGGAATGCCCAGAAGGTACGAGTATAAGAACCCGAGCGGGACGTGGGCTGCCCTGCATACATGAACTGAACCTGCTGCGTGCGGTTGTCAGTGAGATTTGAGGTAAGAAGAATCTTCAGACCTCTGATAGGCTCAAGAGTGAGTTCAAAGTTAAATTCCTGGGTATTGTTCCAAATAGCCGGGGAGGTCTGATCGCTCTGGGTGAGCAGCCATCCTCTATCCATTGCCTTGTCAAGGTAAGACTTGTCGTACACGCCGAATGCGAAGTCAAGGCCGGGAGACATAGGCCCGTACTTTGTGGACTGACCGAAGATGTCTCCGACATTCGGAGCGAAGAGAGGGATAGTCATGGAGTGAGATTTTCTCCAACGGAAAGAGGCACTCCGCGGCATCATAAGGAAGCGCAGGGCATGAGCCGTCATGTCTTTGAAGACAGTGTTCTTGGGCTCTTTCTTATCCTCGCGTACGGTAATCTTTACATTAGATTTTCCTTTGGAGAGAATTTCAATGTTGTTTTCATCAATTATCTTATAATCAAGTCTGGCAGGCGCTCCGTTGACCACAGCGCTGAACTTTATTTTCTTTGTCTTCAGATTATGCGTGACGAGCGTAGTGGTATCCATAGAGAGCGTATAAGAGCGTTCAAACTTCTTAATAGTGCTCTTCTTAGGCTGAACGTTCTTTCTTGTAGCATTCTTGCCATTGTTCTTCCTGGTGGAAGAGGATACGGAGAAACGCTTGTTGATGTCCTGGAGATATTTCCATTTATTAAAGAGAGTCTCGAAATTAATTCGGGCATCGGCATTGATGGTAGTCTGGTTGGAAATGGTATTGCCCAGATAGAGGTCATCTACCGAGGCTCCTTTGTCCCAGCGATATGTAGAGTTATAGGATGCGGAGGCAGTAAGATAGTCAAGTACCGGCATCTTGGAGAAAGGTGCCCGATAAGAGGCTGTGAAGGTCTGATTATAATTCCAGGGAGTGCCGAGGCCCCGTATAGAGCTGAGAACGGTGTCTTTCCAGTCACGATACTCATCCGGGAACAGTCGTTTATTGACAGCTCCTATAGTCTCTTCTATCCTTGCCTGCGTGTTGGAGGCAAATGTGAAGTTAAGCTGCTGTGTGAGGTTCCACGTAAGATTCAGTTGTCGTGTCCATAAGAAATTTTTGCTTACCTGCACGGGGAGTTGGAAATACTGGTCAACTTCAGAGCGCGTCTGCTGCTCATAGTAATATCTGGAGATATTGGTCATGAACGTCAGCGAACTGAAGAGCCAGTTGATGTCCCATTCCTTAAGGAACTTAAGATGGCGACTCTTACTCTTAATCCATCCAAAAGGTTTAAGGGGCTTCACGTATGGCGAGTAAGAATATTGGAAAGATCCTCTGTAATCGTTGGTGTTTTCGTAGAGGGTGTTGGGGTCTACGTTCTTCTGCTTGTTATATGAGAATGAGAGCGTGAAGTTGGCAGGATCCCAGGGCATGGGAGTCTTGCTCTGCACGTTGAAGCGGAAGTTGCTCAATGAGAAACTTTCCACTATCTTCTGGGTCACGGCATACCCCTTGATGGAGTCTTTCTCAGCCTTTGTAGAGGCTGCGTCAAGCGCCTCCTTAAGCAATATATCCTGATCAAGAGGATTATACTTAGGAGTGGTCTTTTCATTAGAACGGGAATAATATACGGGAGCTGAGAGTTTCGCCTTCTCAGGGATGAGTTTGCCGACGTCGCCCTGCACAGCAATGTTATACTGCTCATACTTGTCCATTCTGCGGGAGGAAAGTCCCTGGTCTACGCTGCCGAAGCCTTCGGTCTCTATATGGCCTGAGAAATTCACGGTCGCAATGTCGGAGATAGCAAGGTTTACCGTACCATTAGCTGCCCATCCTCCATCTTCATTGAAGTCTGTCACTTTCAATTCGTTGACCCAAATGGTTCCATCCTTAGTGGAGTTGGAACGATTTCGAATACCGATGAGCATTACGCGCACGTCAGAGAGCGACGGATTTCCGAGCACGGAGACAGTATTATGTTCATTGCCGGGATCACGCGCAGAGAAGAGTTCAGTATAGCCTACTCCGGGAGTGTTGAGACTGCGCTGATGATTGCGTTGGGTCTTAATGTCAGTGAACGCATCGAAGGGCACGTTCAGATAGTTGGATATAGGCCAAACCTGCTGGCGCTCAGCCGTCGAGCGGTTATTGTAAGAGCCGGGTGGGGTCAGGTCAAGGGGTATCTCATATTCGTAGTAGTTGCTCTTGACGTCTGATCCCAATCTGACAAAGATAGAGAGGTCTCCGTTACGAAGATTGGTAGTATTATCGGTAAGAGCCTCTGCGTGCACCCACATCTGCATTCTCTTGTAAATACGGAGGTCAAGTTGCGTATTCTTATATATACCACGCGCGTCTCCGGCTCTCAGTCCGGTGACTTTCATGGCCAGTGACTGCTCGTTGAGCTGCGTAGCCTGACTCTGTCCGGGGTCTTGAATACGCGTCACTCCGGGGGGGAGCACATAATTGACCGGAGTGCGGGCGGAGTTCTCCTCGATATTGACAATGCTCATATCGAGTTGGCCCTCGGCCGGAGAGTCATCTCTGTTGTTAAGATTAAAGTTATAGTCGCGCCATTCGCCTCTGACGAGTTCCAGTGTAGCGAAACGAAGATGGGTGACCGCCTTAAACCCTGTCATAAACATTCGGGCAAAACGAATGGTGGAGAAATCGCTTATTCCTCCCACTACTTTGTCAGGTGAGTTCAGGGGTATCTTGAATTGATACCATATCACGTCTTGCGAGCCCTCACGAGTAGGCACGCGGCTCACCTGTTTGTCAGTGATATAATTCTTTCCGACTTCAAGATCTTCCGGACGTATGGAGACCTTATATTCATAATAACGCTCATATTCGTTAAGCGTGTTGTCCTGATTGATGTCCTCAACGTCTGGCACGCTTCTGGCAGACTGGTACTGCGGATTATCGCTTTGGTCGGGAGAGAGAGAGTTCCCTTCCACGCCATTATATCTTTTGTAACGGTCAAGGATGCCGGTCTGGGTATTATCGTAATAGGCAGACCGGTAGAAATGGTAATTATCGCCGGCAGGGTCATTCATTGGAGAGAATGGATTCTCCTGCATTGCAGAAATGGTATTGGCGGGTAATTTTGCGCGAAGTCGGTCAAGATAATCGGAGTATGATGAGAAGTTGAACTCCTCATCGTTGCTCAAGCCGTCGAGACCGATATCCTGACGAGGACGTGAGTCATCCCCGCTTTCGAAGGCATAGGTGAGGGAGTTTTGGGTGGAGACGCGGCCCCAAGCAGTTTCAGCCATAAACTGATTATTGCCGTCAATGGGATTTCCGTTCTCATAGTTCTTCATACCATCCTTCAGAATATCTTCGGAGATTTCGCCGAAATTGAAGTAGAGGTCACCCCCTTCGGTGTTGGGATTTTCCGGGTCAAGGAAAGGGTCCATCATCCAGAATTGCAGATACTCCACATTGGATGTCTCGAAGTTAGTATTGTCTATCTTTCGCATTATGCCACCCCAGCGCTTTTCCGGATTAAGGAGATTTCCATCGGAATCAATATTTTCGGCATCAAGGTTATAGGGACCTCTCTCGGAGGGGTAGAAAGAGAGATTCAGCGTCTGAATGGTGTTTGACTCGCCATAGACCAGTTCTCTGTAAGGGAAAATTTCGCTGACCCTCACCTCGCGCACGTAAGGATTAGAGAGTTGATGAAGGTCATTTTTGAGATATCCGGGGAGCATAGAGGAATTTCGTTGAGTAAAAATCCTGTCTATGTAGTACCATGACAAAAGGGCACGGTTCTTTCCGTAGTCTACATTGTTGGAGAGAGAGGCTTCCGGGAAAAGAGGATTGCTACCACCATCCCAGGGTGTAGAGGCAAGAAACCAAGAATAGGGCGAGCGCATATCAATACCCGTCTGAGTGGACTCGAAGTCATCTATATAGCTTGAACCCTTGTTGGTGCCCGATTGCTGCTTGTGGGGCACAAGCTGTGCAAACTCTGCGTTGATAGTGAGTGATGAAGGAGCCGAGGCATTAATGGTGGGGATATGATTCAGAAGATTTGTCAGCCAGTTGAACTGTGTGGAATAGTTAAGGTTGAGTCCCCACATTGTGTTATTGATAATCTCGTCTCCGATATTTACTTTTTCGGTAAGAGCTTTTTCGGAAAAGTGCATAAGGGTACCTCCCAGCGTGAAGTTCTTATTGAACTTATACTGAGCATCCAGTCCTACAAGAGTCTTTCTCTGCATGGAGAACATGGACTGATTTTCAAGGCGAACGCTGACGTTTGTTCCGGAGTCTATAATCGACTGATTGGTGATTGTCACGATACCCATCGCATAGTCCACGGTGTAATCACTATTCTCCGTGAGCACGGTGCCACCGGCCATTACCACGACGGAACCTCTGGGTACGTTCATGGCGTTAAGGCGGATTGTAGCGCCGTTTGAAGCTTGATATTCTCCCTCAATAGAGAACTTATTTTTGTCGGCAAACTGGCGGGCCACTACGAGTGTAGAGTCATAAAGTTCTTTATAGACGTAAGGCTCCGCAAGTCGGGCATCCCCAATCTTCTTTTCCAAGTTGCGACCAAAAGGCTCGGCTACGGGGAAAATGATCTTGCCTTGCTGAGAAAGCACAGTGTAGCCCTCGATATAGTCGAAAAATCCGTCCGGATTTGACTCCTGATTGGAGTCAATGCGGTCAAGATTCATAACCTGAAGCAAAGGCTTGTTGGCGATAGGGCCTACGGGAAGATATACGATTTCCGTACCGGTAGTGTCGCTCAGATACTTGATATTCATCTTGAACTTATTGCTTGAAAGCTGATAAGCGCCAAGAGAATAGACATTCTTCATCATCAGTTTCCACATCGGCAGCTGAGGCGAAATGGTCGTTCCGCGAAGCATTTTGAGATAGAGAGACTGAGACGTGTTAGTTATGTCGCCGGAAAACTCGCCCACCTGATATACCCTTCCCTGATAGGTATATTCATAGGCCACGGCGAGCACCTCATCGCTTGATAGTGCCGACTTCAGAGATATGTAGCCCAGAGTGGGGTTAAGGGTATATTCTGTGGATTTCAGAAGTCGTCCTGATTCTACTTTTTCATAATCACGGCCTCCCGATATGCCATAGGCAGAGAGGGGCTGTAAGGCCTGAGTCACCTGATTAATATTTCGCGCATCAGGGTAATCAGTCTTAACTATGTCAAGAAGATTATTGGAAAGGTTGGAGGGAACGGGGACCGAGGCATCCGGCTGCCAATAAGAGTTTCCGAGCCTGCTGCTTTCTCCAAGGTCTTGAAATCCTACGAAGTTTCTTGTCTCGTTGTAATTCCCACTTTTATTGGTCACCCAGACTTCTATTCTGGTGATATTCACGCCAGAGGATACGTATGGGAGTCTGGAAGCGAAATCATCATAATTGTCATAGAAATATTGCGCAAGGAAAAAGTGCCTGTTCGCATCGTAGTCGTCAGCCTTAATAGAATATTTCGTGGTCTGGACGCCTCCTGATGTGCTGATGGTCTTAGATTCCGAATTCTGCTGAGACACAAGGCCCGTAAGAGTCAGCTTGCCGAATTGCATTTTAGCCTTGACACCGAAAAGGGCAGTACCTCCTCGGATTAGGCTCGACCCGGTGGACATACTGACATTTCCGGCCTCGATATTCTTGATTATTTCATCCTCCTTACCCTCATAAGCGAGCTTAAGATTCTTTGAGTCGAAATCAAAGGTAGCGTCAGTATTGTAGCTCATGTTAAACTTCATCTTGTCGCCTACGGACGCCTGTATAGTGGCCTGAATCTTATTGTTGAGGTCGAAATAGGTCTTGCGGCGCGAACGCAAAGAGAGTGCCGGGTTGTCAGTCTTATTGCTTTTTATTCCCAGCGATAGCTGAATGGAGCCGGAGGTGGTGAGTCTCACTCCGCCGGGGCCGAAAATCTTTTCGAGCGGCCCGAGAGCGAAGTTCATGTCAAGAATGTTAAAGGGCTGTTTCTCCTTGTTTTCGTAATTCTCGGAATTTCTTTGGCGGAAATAATTCCACATTTCAGAGCGATTGGCCACGGCGTTATATTCATCGCTGCTCATCATATATGGAGTCACGATGTCACGCTCGCCCAGCTTCGTATGTATGACATACATGCCGGCTTCGGGGTCATAGACCACATTAGTGGAAATATTTGAGGGAGTGCGGAGGTCTGCCGGATACTCGCCGGGCTTGTAATCATCATACTGCTCGGGAAGAGTCTTTTTTACCGGTGAGGGCATTGTAGCAGACAGATGTCTTCCTGTCGTATCGGTCGGTGCAATGTAAGGCCTAGAGGGAGGAGGAGCCGTAATCGATGTCTTGGAGTATTGGGCATAAGACAATAGAGTAGCCAGCAGAGCCACTATAAGCACTCCGCAGGCTAATGGGGAAAATCGTTTCTTTGTCTTAAGCACCATCACTATTCAGCAGTGCAAGAGTTGGTTAGGAGGTGAAATAGCCTTATAGCATCTTAATGGCCAGTCTTACAGCCTCTTCCGTCGAGGATGCTTTCCCTTCAGAGAAAATCTTATTGAGAGCCTTGCGGCACTGCACAGGATTAAATCCGAGCGTAGTGAGAGCGGCAAGCGCCTCTTCGTAGGCCTCGGAGACCACAGGCTGACTGCTTATTAACGTAGAGTCAGCCACTTTTATTTTATCCTTGAGGTCTACAATTATTCTTTGGGCTGTTTTTGCTCCGATGCCCTTTACTGCTTTGAGGGCAGCATCGTTGCCTCCCGCTATGCTGCTCTCCACCTGGTCGGCAGTCATGGCAGAGAGAATAAGGCGTGCGGTGTTAGGCCCTACTCCGCTGACTCCTATCAACAGACGGAAGAGTTCGCGTGCTCTTTTCGTTAGAAAGCCGAAGAGCACGTGGGCATCCTCACGAATGGATTCATGAATATATAGGCGGGCTGTCTGTGCAGACTGTAGCTGTGGGAAATCAAGAAGAGTGATGTTTACCTCATATCCCACTCCGGCACATTCTATCACTGCCACAGCCGGTGAGGCCTCGGCAATGTTGCCTGAGAGATAATCTATCATTTGGAGCCCTCCAGTTCTTTAGCCAGTTCAGGCCTTACGGTGCGGAGAGTGCTGACAAAAGCACTGTCGTAGGCAGCTGCGTGAGCGGGCTGGTTTTTCATCTCGTAGACGCTTTTTTTCGCGCGTGACTCCATAAGCTGACGTTGAAGCTCAAGAGTATCCTTCCACGGCCTGTTGAGAAATTTTCGGGCCTCTTCGCGTCCTTCTATCTGAGCCGCTGTCACGTCAGCGGTGGCTTCTTCCGAGCGTTCTATGCCGCTGCAGGCAGCCAGCATGGCAAGGAGCGGGATAAGGTATATAAGTCTTTTCATTTATATCTTTAAGAAGTTCGGTCCGGGAGAAGAGTCTCCTTCTCTCTATGTTTTAGAACTGCGAAGTTAGCTATTTTTTTTTTATGGAGCAAACCTCAGGGAATATTAAGACCCGATTAAGACCCTATCCCCCAAAAAATGTCAACGCAGGGTGCCAGTTTTCAAGAGAATTGTTCCGGAAAAATCTCCCCACTTACTTCGTTATATATGTGTACATTAATTTTTCTCACTTCTTTGCGTAAAATTTATTATCTTTGTGCGATGAATAAAATAGATAAAGAGACAGCCGTCCTTCTGTGGAGCGAGGCTGAACGCATAAATTCACCGGCATTTATCGGCGAAGACCCTGTCCAGTTTCCCAGACGGTTTTCAGATGTCAGAGATATTGAAATAGCCGCTCTTTTGTCGGCAATTATGGCGTGGGGCAATCGTAAGATGATTTGCCGCGACATAGAGCGACTTTTACAGCTCATGGATGGCCAGCCATACGCTTTCATGGCTGAAGGAGCTTTCCGGGAGTTGCCTGATGATATGAATATTCACCGCACTCTTTTCGGCAGACATCTTAAGCATTTTCTCAAGGGATTAAGGGAAATATATCTCAAACATGGCTCTCTTGATGCCTTCAGCAAAAACATTGAAAGCGCCTCTAAGCCACTCCCTTCGTGGTTTCTCGCCGAGGAGATGCAAAAAGTCATTACGGAGGCAAACGGGGGAGAGGAATGTTCCAGATGTCTGCCATTGAATTTCTCCACTACCTCTCTGAAACGATTCAATATGGCCCTGCGATGGCTCGTAAGAGACGATGGAATAGTAGACATGGGAGTATGGAATTCTATTCCTAAGAGTAAGCTCTATATTCCTCTTGATGTTCATGTGGGAAATGTGTCGCGTGAACTTGGGCTTTTAGAGAGGAAAGCCAATGACAAAAAGAGCGTCATCGAACTGACCGACACGTTGCGGACTATTAATCCCGAAGATCCGTGTCTGTTCGATTACGCCCTTTTCGGTATCGGAATAGAGTCTAACCGACTCTAACTATGAAAGATAGACCATATTAAAGATCCAGCAGGCTGCCAGTGACACTATCCAGAGAATGCCGAGCACCATTCCCCAAGCCGGAGAGAGTATAGTGCGCTGGCGGTAGGTATTTATCATTATTGCTACGAGAACTGCAAATGGAATACCTATGGCAAGGATT
Organism: Bacteroidales bacterium; assembly: GCA_014800685.1. GTDB lineage: Bacteria > Bacteroidota > Bacteroidia > Bacteroidales > Muribaculaceae > Lepagella. The sequence goes on along the minus strand of JAAVFQ010000030.1, from coordinate 58,356 downwards.
GCAGCTATTGCTACCAATATAATGACAAACGGACTTGCTGAGAGGGGAAGGTAGCCCGAAAAAATATCAAGCGGAAGCAATGCGGTTCCTGCTACTGCGTATGCTAACAGGGCAGCCAGACAGGCTACAAGAGCGGCTCCCAGAGCTATCAGCACCGGCGCTGCTATAAGGGCTAAAAGCACCATAAGGAATTTGACGAGAAATCCTACGAATTTCATGCAGCCGTTGATGAAAGAATAGCCGGTCGTAGGAGTCTCGCCGGGAGCCGGAGTGCGGAAGGCGTCCGTAACGGTTTTCCCTATGTTGGTGAGCGTAGGCTTATTCCCCTCCAGCTCCATAAACTGGTAGGGTGTCTTGGCCACCGGCACTATAGCCCAGAGTATAAAATAGCATAGTATGCTTACGGAGGCCGAAAGGAAGAAGGAGGCTACGACCGCTATCCTTACCCAAATAACGTCTATGTCGAAGTAAGCTGCTATACCTGAGCAGACGCCTCCAAGAATTTTTCCTCTCGGGTCGCGATAGAGACGATGTTTGATTTGAGATCTATCCTTTTCGGTAGAGAAATTTGGAGGTGTGGCTGAATTCTGCCGGGAAGCGTCAGTCTCTTCCCCTCTGGCCTCCTCAAGTATTTCCGCGTCAATAAACTCCTCCGGGCGCCCAAGACGTGATATCACATCCTCAGCCATGGTAAAAGTGATTATTTTCCTGCCTGAGTCGGTCTCTTGAGTAAAGTGCTCCGCCATTCTCATCTCTATGTCTGTGAGAAGCTCATTGTCTTCTTCCGAAAGCTCGAAGGCGTGCTGGAGAGTATCGAGATAATTCCGGAGAAGGGCGTATGCATCATCGTCGATGGTGAACGGGCATCCGCCAATATTTATAGTGAAGGTCTTTTTCATGTTATAAGTTAATTGTTAAGTAAGTGAGTCTATGACTTTAATGATGGTGGTCCATTCCTTTTCAAGCGCCGACAGGGCTGAACTTCCGCTCTCTGTCAGTACGAAATATTTTCGCGGAGGTCCTTCAGTGGATTCCACCCATTCATAATCAAGTTTCCCCTCTTTCCTGAGTCGGTTGAGAAGAGTGTAGATAGTACCCTCCACTACGATAAAATCACTCTCTTTAAGTATCTGAATGATTTCTGACGGATACGCTTTTTTCTTTTTAAGAATTAAAAGAACGATATACTCAAGAATGCCTTTCCGCATCTGAGATTTAGAGTTAGTTGTCTCGGATTGCATAGATGATTATTGAATTTATTTAAATCAAATGCCTATTGACGATGATCCTTGGGAGTTTGAATTTTTCTGCACGTCGTCGTTGAGAATTTCGTGGTGAGTGTGTTTCTCTTCAAGACTCTTGATTGAGCCGAAATTCCAGCTTATGCCGACACCCACATTCCAGTTGCTTGCGCTCCAGTTGCGTCTTGACTCACCTTGATTAAGCTCTATTATGTTCAGGTAAGATTGTCGGCCTTCAAAGAAATTCATTGCGTTGAGCGAAAGCGTCAGTGAACGGTCGGCAAGTAGGCTCTTAGATACGGATATTCCGTAATAATGCCATTCTGATGAGGTGGTCTGAAGACCGATGCTTTTCGTTCCCTGTCCTCCGTAAGCATTGAAATTATAACCGGAAGGAAGCGAGTATGACCAGTTTATGCCATAATTACCCTCCCAGCCGTGATTAGAGTTGAGGTTGCTTCTAATGTCTTTATATCTCACTGCGCCGTTGAAGTTTATGCTCATTCTGTTTATTATCTGCCATGTGAAGATAGCGGAAAGCTCAGGAGTGTCAGAATGTCCTATATTCATCGGCATCTGAATAATTCCATTGGGGGTAGAGATATAGGTGGCTGATATCATGCCATTGGTGCGTGTGTATTGCAAGGTGAGAGACCCTCCCACTACGTTGCCGAAATTTGAGTATGAGACCGCTACCTTGTGGTTATCCACCGAATTGAGGTCGGGATTACCTTTTTGAGTGATGCCACCAAATGATACCGCCTCAAACGGATTCAGCTCGGAAATAGAAGGACGGTTAATACTCCACTGATATGACATCCTTAGTTGCGACAATGGAGAAATGGAATAAGAGAGAGACGCGGAGGGTACTAAATCGTTTAGCGAAGATGAATAGCCATTCTCTTTTACTCTGTCGCGTAGTCTGGTCTCCGTATGCTCGAAGCGTAATCCACCTTTGGCAGTCAGGTTGCCGAAATGTCCGGTGTAGGAAGCATAGGCGGATGCAATTTCCTGATGCTGCAGAAGGCTGACTCTGCTTGCCATGACTTCGCTCTGAGCCTCTGGTGTTTTCCCTTCAGACGCGTTTCCGAAACCGGTGTTATTCCTGAAAATTCCTTTCGCTCCGGCCTCAAACAGATGCTTGTCTGAAGACAAAGGAAGAGAGTAGTCTGCCTGAATGGTTTGTTCGCGGGTTATATTATTGGAATTCTGTGTTGAGTAGAGAGCCGAAGGGAGAGGAAGCTTATAGGAGAAGTCGTTCTCAAGATTCATTTTCTGATTGCCGAATGAATAGAGGTAAGCTCCGGAAAGAATATGATGATCAGCGAAAGTGTGCTGGTAATTGATGCCGGCCGAAAGATTTAGAACAGACACATCTCCTGTGAGAATTCTATCGTAGGAAGTTTGTGTGCCCATATTGAAGTCCTTGAGCAAATAGTCCTCCTTATAGTCAATGTCTGCTCCCATTCCGGTGTAGTTCACGTTAATTGTGAAGAGATTCCTATCGTTCGGTTCGTAAGAGAGATTTAGTCCGGCCATGGCGAAATTAAAGTCTTGTATCTGCTTTGCATGAGACTTCATAATTGATGCTTCCGTTCCGTCAGGATTGTTCAGAAGAATGCTGTTGTCGGCCCATGAGTGATTCTTGAAGGGGATATTAGTCCCTACGGATGCATTTACTCCGGCTATGATCTTTCCATATTTCATTCTTGCAAGTCCGGAAAGTGACTCAATCTGTTTGCTCAGATCCAGACTAAGATTGGCGGTGTAGCCGTCACGTCTCTGAGAGGTCTCGGTGATGAGATTGACGAGGGCGGAACAGCCCTCAGCATCATATTTGGATCCGGGCTCTGTAATGACCTCAATGCGCTCAACTGAAGTGGCGGGCATTGACTTAAGAATCAGTTTCGCGTTCTGATTAAAAGCAGGTTCCTCCTTACCATTTATCAGAAACTTGAAGTCACTGTTACCGTTGACTTTAATATTCTCATCGGCATCAATCGTGATGAGAGGCACTTTGCGCAGCATGTCCAGGAGGGTTGAGCCGGTAGAAGAGGGGTCTTCCGAAACGTTGTAGTTTACCTTCCCATCATGATTCGTAATCACGGGAATATCAGCGGTGACTACAATCTCTTCAAGGTTATTATAGAGTGAATCGGCAGGCTCTTGTGCCTTCATGATGGCCGGAAGTAAAGTGAGGGTAAGCGCGAGGCCACCCTTTAAAGATGCTCGCCCTATAATATTATAAGACTGATTCTCCATACCCCTTTCAAAGCGGATATTGCGGTAGGTGCTGTGAGTAGATTTGCTTCTTTTCATATCTGTTTATCAATTACACTGCAAAGTTAATATAAAATTCAGTACTTCGCAATACTTAGTACTGAAAAAATAACATCACTTAGCATAAAATAGTTCTCAATACTGATTCGCTTTATATTGGGAAGGGTAGTTAAAAGGCTGACAACCAGGATGAATTGATTATTTTTAATACATGATTAATGCTTTGAGGGTGTGTCAAAATTTTTCATCTTGACACACCCTCATAAAAATTCAGTGGAGTAAGTAAGTGAGAAAAATTAATGTACATATAAAACGAAGTAATTTTGGAGATAATTTCGCGGCGAAACAAAGGAAGATATAAGCATATCTGACTGAGTGCCAACGTGAAATTAGCCCAAAAGGGCAAGTTTTATTGTACAGGAGTTTTCATCTCACATATATCGTTTAATTTTTCGAACTTACTTATATATTAGATATTCTACTGCAAAGGAGTCTCCTCAGCCGGCTGGCTTGGTAATGGAGCAGGGAGCTCTGCACGGTATTTAGCTTCCCATCCGAGGGCTGAGGCGCCGAGCACTGCAGCATCACTCTCCTTCAATTCTGAAAGGATGATTTTGGTCTTGCCTCGGTAGATAGGGAAGAGGTGAGCTTCAAGTGATTCCCTGACGGGTTTGAGAAGAAGTTCCCCGCTCTTAGTCAGTCCGCCGAAAAGAATGATGGCCTGAGGGCTGGAGAAAGCTACCATATCGGCAAAGGCTTCACCCATCATCTCGCCGGTAAACTTGAAGATGTCAAGCGCCAGCTGGTCTCCCTGAACGGCTGCCTCATATACATCTTTCGACGTAATGTCTTCGGGATCCAAATTTCTGAGCAGTGAAGAGTCAGAGCGGGCGTCAAGAAACTCGCGGGCGGTGCGCGCTACTCCGGTGGCTGAGCAGTAGGCCTCAAGGCAACCCGTACGTCCGCAGCCACACACGCGTCCGTTGTTTCTCTTCATGACCACATGGCCAAGCTCTCCGGCAAAGCCGTCGTGGCCGTATACGAGTTGGCCGTTGACCACTATGCCTGAGCCAACACCTGTGCCGAGGGTAATCATGATAAAGTCTTTCATACCTCTGGCCGCTCCGTAGGTCATTTCGCCAAGGGCTGCCGCGTTGGCATCATTTGTGATTGCCACGGGGATTCCATGAAATGCCTTGCTCACCTTTTCTGCTATGGGGATACGGTCTCCCCAGGGGAGATTGGGCGGATTGATGATTTCGCCGGTATAGTAATTTGCATTCGGCGCGCCGATACCGATACCCTGAATTTTGCCCTCTGCATCATTGGCCAAGAGAAGTCTTTGCACTGCGGAGTGCAATTCCTTTACATAGTCGTCGAAGTCGAGATGCTGTAGAGTCTTTATGGATCCGGAAGCTACTACCTGACCTCTGGCATCTACTATGCCGAAGACGGTATTCGTTCCCCCGATATCGATTCCAAGTACGTAAGGTTTCGTCATCTTTTAAGTGGTTTTAGGTGCCTGACGACAATTCATCGTCGGACTATTGTGATTGGATAATAAGTATTATTGCTTAGAATTATTGTGTGAGGGATCCGCTACCAGCTTTTTCACACGCTTGCGCTTCCCTGAGTCAGTCATTATCATTCCGACTACGATGACTGCCATGGCTATGACCTGTATCCATTTAAGGGTGTCTATCTTCAGGATAACTGCCGTGATTGTGGCAAAGACAGGTATCAGATATTGATAGATGGATACCAATTCCGGGCCAATAAATTTGTCGGCCGGCTGCACGAGGAAGTAGGCGAGAAAGGTTGGGCCTATCAGTACGAAGCCTATCTCTATCCAGGGAACTGCCGTGGCGCTTTTAAGGATTCCCTCGGCCTCCATGCCCGGCACCAGGAAAAGGGCCGGAAGGGCGCCGAAAAGAAATACCCAGCGAAGCAGATTGACGGGATGATATTTCTTGGTAGGGCCCTGAAGAATTATAAGATAAAAGGCATAGCATATCGTAGAAGCGACTGCAATTAAGTCGCCTAAGAGATTATTCGGGCCGGCTTCCCCACGGCTGCCTCCCCATATCACTATAAAAGCTCCCACAAAAGAGACTGCGACTCCGGCATATTCAAGTAGAGAGGGCCTTCGGTGCAGGAAGAGAACGCCGATGAGAATAACAAATACCGGCGGAAGTGTCATTATAATTGAGATGTCTATGGCATTTGCAAATCTCAGCGATGTCACGAAAAGATATATAAATCCAAAAAGGCCTATGAATCCTCCGAGTATTATTTTAAGCCAATCTCCCTTTTCTATTTTTTCGTTCTTAACGAAAAGCGAAATGATCCAGAATAGAATGCAGCCACCTATAAGGCGTGTGGCTGTCACGCCATTGGCGCTCATCCAGTCGGGTATCAATGCTTTGATTACCGATACATTTGCGCCCCAGAATATAGCGGCAATCAGCATACACAGATTGCCTATAAGGAATTTTCCCGCCGATCCGTCGGCTTTTTTTATCGTTGAGTGTGTTTTCTCGTCCATATAGATATAGAATATTGCGTATATTAGAAAAACTAAGTAAGTGAGAAAAATTATAGCACAGGATGCTTATCCTCTCATTTATCTTTTAATTTTTTAAACTTACGTTCTTAATATTAACGCATATCCTTCACTAATGGTTGCAGAAATCAGATAATAAGATTCTTGACATCAAGTTTAGGGACGCATTGCACGTCGTTTTCATCACGAAAATACCGGTAATCGCCGCCCGGCTCAAGGACAGTAATACGGGTTTTCTCAGCCGGCACTCCCAGTGCATACACATACCGGATGTCAAGATTATGCGGTATCTGAAGAGACTCTGCTATAAGCTGCTTGTCGAAGGCTTTGATGATACAACCGCCAAGACCCGCTGATGTGGCGCCAAGAGAAATAGCTTCCAGCTGCAGACCTTCGTCACACAGAGGATTAGTGGTGAGCGTTGTGTCAAGGCACTGGATGATGTAGGCCGTGGGGCGCTCTTTTTCCGCCGGACCATCCCAGTCTTCATAATAGCCTGCCCACTTCAATGCGGGGAATATCTCGGCGCATTTCTCCGGGTCGTTTACTATCTTATAGCGCAATGGCTGCAGATTGCGCCCCGAATGGCAAAATCGTGTAAGTTCTATAAGCGAGCGGAGCATACTGTCGCTGACGGGTATGCCTCCGTCAAATCTGCGTATAGACCTGTCTCTGAGCAGCAGGTCTCTAAGCGTTTCAAAGGGTGTCATATCCGGGGTGTTGAAAGAGAGAGGGGTGGGCAGAATAAATCTATCCGGCGCACCCCTCTGCGTAAATCGTTATTATTTAAATAGATACTGAGATGATATAGACTGGTGGTTATGGATTCTGCGGATAGTGTCGGCAAATAGTTTAGCCACGGGCAGAATTGTAGCCTTGTCGTTCTCTTTTCCGTAAGGTATGGAGTCTGTGAAGATTATTTCAGTAAGACCGGAATTCACGACTCTTTCAGTGGCAGGGTCGCTCATCACGGGATGCGAACAGAGCGCTCTGACTGATTTTGCTCCAAATGACAAGAGGAGATCGGCAGCCTTAGTTATGGTTCCTGCGGTGTCCACGATGTCATCTACGAGAATAACATTCTTTCCCTCTACATCGCCGATGACTGTCATCTTAGCCACAACGTTAGCCTTTGCGCGCTGCTTGTGGCAGAGCACCAGGGGCACGTCGAAATATTTGGCGTAAGAATTGGCACGTTTTGCGCCGCCTACGTCGGGAGAGGCGATTACCATGTCTTCAAGATGCAGACTCTCGATGAAGGGGATAAAAATAGAAGAGGCGTAGAGGTGGTCTACGGGAACATCGAAGAATCCCTGAATCTGATCGGCATGAAGATCCATGGTGATGACGCGATCTATACCGGCAGTGCTGAGAAGGTCAGCGACGAGTTTTGCCGCTATGGATACGCGTGGTTTGTCCTTGCGGTCCTGACGTGCCCATCCGAAGTAGGGGAGCACAGCTACTATTGTCCCGGCAGATGCTCTCTTGGCGGCATCAATCATCAGAAGGAGTTCCATGAGATTGTCCGAAGTAGGGAAGGTAGACTGCACGAGATAGACTTCTGCGCCGCGGATGCTCTCATCGAAGCAGACTTCAAACTCTCCGTCAGCAAAGCGGTCTACGTGCATGCTGCCCAGTTCGATGCCTAATTCCTTGCAAATGGCCACACCGAGATAACGGCTGTTGGTGCCCGCAAATACTTTGATGGGTGGAAGCGAATTGCTCATAGTTTTGTTGAGATGAAAAATTATATTGTGTTGGTTAGTGTTTTTTTGATTTTCGTGAGCTTTCTGATGCCGATTTCAGCTCCAGGACTACGGCGCTTCTGGCGGCGATATGCACACGGGTGAGTTGGCCGCCTCCTATGTTAAGTGCCTCATAAGTCTTCCTGGCAGCGGTGACATCGGCTATTAGGTCAGATGCCGGGCATTTCCCCTCAGGAAGTCCGCAGAACGAAATGGCCTCGGCGGGTATGTTAATTCCTGCGGCAACATCTGTGTCTGAGAAGTTTGCCACTATCAGCAGTTTCTGATGGGCGCTGTGACGCAGAAATGCAAAAAGGGAGTGAGGATTAAACTCCGGATTGAAGAGATTGGCATACATCAGGTCATAGAATCCACCCTCACGCAAAGCCGGTGCTCCGTTTAGAATGTTCAGCACACGGCTATATAACGCCCTCAGCCATTTTTCCTGAGGCGAGAGGTGAGCTCCGTCACATTTACCGCCATTGTGCCAGCGGCGCAGAGTGGAGTAGCTCCAATAATCGAATATCGTCGATCTATTATTATAGCCGGCAAAGCCTTCATTCTCTCTGGCCGACTCCCCGAGTTCCTGCCCGTAATATATCATGTATGGAGCGCAAGACATCATGGCACTAACTACAAGATAGGGAGTGACTTTAGAAGGGTCGCCTGCAAATTCCTCCGAGCCGAACCTTACTTCGTCATGATTCTCCAGAAAATTAAGCATCCGGTGGCCGATTCCGTCAACTGTCTGCCATACGTCAGTGAGTCTTGCAGCCGAGTATCCGTGACGTTCTATTCCGACAAGTGTGTCATATAGATTCACTTTGTCATATAGGTAGTCGAAACATCCATAGTCAAGAAAACTCCTGTAGAGACCTACATCATATATCTCACCGATAAAGATAGTCTCCGGATACTGTTTTTTTACTTGCGGTATCACCCAGTGCCAGAAAGGCAGAGGCACCATGAATACCATGTCGCATCTGAATCCATCCACCCCTTTCGATGCCCAGAAAAGAAGAATGTCAAGCATCTTTTTCCAAGTGTCGGGAATAGGATTGAAATGTTCGGAAGCATCACCGTAGTCATGACCATAGTTGAGCTTCACTGTCTCATACCAGTCATTGCATCCGCAAAAGGCCGAGAAGCAGTCGTTGCCGGTAGCTTTTGCCGGAAATTCACGATAGGGCTCAGAACCCTCGGAATCAAGTGGGAAAGAGGGGCAAAACTGTTGATTGGGGATATAGTAATAATTGTTATCCGGGGAGAAAAAGAGAGTTGAGTCATCATTAGCTCCGAAATCATCCGTGCCCTCAGGCGACACATCGGAGTGATAATTTCTTGCCGTGTGGTTAGGCACGAAGTCAATTATAACTTTCAGCCCCTCTTTGTGAGAACGAGCCACTGCAGCCTCAAACTCACCCATTCGGTCATCGATATTCTCTGCTATAGCAGGGCAGACATCATAGTAATCCTTAATGGCGTATGGGCTTCCGGCCTGACCTTTCACTACGTTGGGATTATCGGCCGGAATTTGATTCTCTGGGAAAGCGGTCTTGGTAGCGCACTCTATCACGCCGGTAAGCCACAATGTGTTGATGCCCATCTTACGCAGGCTTTTGAGAAGCGTGGGTGTCAGGTGGTTGAGCTTTCCGCTTCCATTTTGTTCCAGTGTGCCATCAGGTATGCAGCGGGGGCACTCGTTAGTCAGGATTCTCGGAAATGCCTGATAAATAACGAGTCTATCTTTTCTTGAGATTGCCATAATTTCTGATAGTTAGAGAACGGTTTCGAGCATTTTGCAAGCCGTGTCATATCCTAACGTGACAAGCTTGCGTATAGATGAAAGGTCGAAAGTTTTATAATGAGCCACTTCGGGAGCCTGAATCACATAATCACAGAGGGCGAGATCCTGAATGATGTTTGATTTCGCCATGAGCGAATAAGAACGCAAGGCTATGTCAAGCATACTGTTTTTATAGGAGTAATTACGACTCAGTGGTGAACAGTTGCTACCATAGAGGACCGTACAGTTTTTTCTGATAGCCCAAGCGGGAAGATTTCTCAGCACTCCTCCATCCACATAATGAGTGCCATTGATTCTCACCGGAGGAAAAATGATGGGAATACTGCAGGAAGCCACCACTCTGGGCACAATCTCTCCTTTAGACCATCCTACTGATTTTCCGTGGTCGAAATCCGTGGCGCAGATGACGGTGGGAATCTGTAATTCCTCCAGACGGGACACGGGAAGCCAGCTGTCAAGAAGTTTCTCAAACTTAGTCATTTTGAGAAAGCTTGATTTTGGAAGAGCCCAGTCTGTGAAGTCGCCGAATTTGGGGTTAGAGGCAAAACACTCGATGATCTGGAGCGGAGAGATGCCGGCGGCGTAAAGGACGGCAGCAATCGAGCCTGCCGAGACCCCGGAAATAATGTCGGGACGGATGCCGAAGCGTTCGAAAGCCATCAGAACGCCAACGTGAACGAAGCCCCGGGCTCCTCCTCCACTGAGAGCCATACCGGTGCGCACCGACGCTTTAAGTCCGATGCTTTCCAATACTCCATCAATTCTCCACGCCATTTCTTAAATTATGCTTTATCTGTGAGGATGTTACACTCGTTTTCCTATAAGAATGTCCTTGCTGTCATCCTACAGCACTTCTTTGTCACTGCAAAGTTAGCAAATTTTCCTCATTGCAGCAAATGATTTTTTGCACACGTCTTTGTGGAATTGCTTTATGGAATGTCTCATGATTATGTCCGGGAAAGGGGTGAGGCCTGTGCTTATCTACTTTAAAAACATCAAGTTGCGCTGCTTTTAAATTTTATTTTCAAAATCTCTCCACTTTATTTGCATTTTCTCTAATATCTTATTATCTTTGTAGCCGATTTTCCATAATCATGCTCGCCGGAATTACTTCCGGCTAAAGCCTAACTCATTTAATTTATGATAAAGACAACATCATTGATAGCATGTTGTGCTGTAGCTTTCTCAGCTTACGCTCAGTCCGATGTGCTGAACGAGCAGTTCAATGACGAGACTCTTCCTGCCTCTTTCTATACCAAAAATTACGATGGTATGGGGTTTCAGAAGAGAGCGATAGGTAGCGACAAGCTGATGTATTACAGTGGTATCGTGCCTGAAAAAACTTGGTTCGTATCCACAGTGGATGATGGCAACGGTGTTACATCTCTGGCTGCCCTTAGTGCGTCGCATAGAGATAATCCCGACAAGGCTACCGACAACTGGCTCTACACTCCTGTGATTGAGATAAAAAACGGCATGCTCCTCAGATGGGATGCGCGTTCAGTCCATAAAGGATTCCCCGAAAGATATGAAGTGAAAGTCTCTGAGTCAAGCGACATTGACCCCGCTTCTTTTGAAACTATCTTCACTTCTGAAGGTGAGACATATCCCTGGAGCACTCATATCGTGGACCTATCCAAATTTGCCGGCAAGAAGGTCAGAATCGCGTTTGTCCACAATGCTACCAACACATACATGCTCGCCATCGACAATATTCGTGTCGGCGAGCTGACCGACAGAAAACTTTCCGCCACTAACCACTCACGCCACTTCATTACCGAGGAGACTAATCCCGACAGGGTGCTTTCTATAGACTTGAGGCTCTTCAATAACGGTCGCGAACTCAATATTAAAAAGGTATACGCCGAGGTTGATGAGGTAGAGGTTGCCGTGGCTCCGCTTAAGGATTTTACCATCCCTCGTGCCTCTTATTTAGACATGACCCTCCCTCTGGATCTTGGTGAGAAAAATCATTGTTCCTATACAGTAAAGGCGCTGTTAGACAATGATGCCATCGTGACCCTTTCCGAAGATGCTGTATGGCTTGATAAGAATCGTCGCATGCTTGTGGCAGAGAAGTTTACCGGAGCCTGGTGCACGGCTTGTCCTCGTCTGACGCCGCTGTGTCAGAAACTGGAGGCTCACTTTGGCAACGAGCTTGTTCTCGTAGAGCCCCACTTCTTCTATCCCGGAGTGACTGATGACCTTGCCAACCCCTCGTATGGTGGAGAATATGGTGGCGCCTTGACATTCTCCGATTATCCTACGATGATTTTTAATAGAAACCGTCGCCAGAAGATGAATGCTCTCAAGCCCAAGGTGCTCACCCCCCTAACCTCTGCTCTTGAGGAGCCTGTGGTGGCCGGTATGTATCTTCAGGCAGTGAATATCCATCAGCCAGGCATCGTGCGTCTTGTCTCATACGTGACTCCCTCTGAAAACATTGACAATTCAGCTGACAACTATCGCGTAGCGTTCGCAGCCGTTCGTGAAGAAAACATGATTGACAATGTGCAGCAGAATGGCGCCGCGCTTCTTGGATTTGATTTTTCTGAATATCACATTCTTCCCGGCACAATACCCGGAGATGCTATAGTGCATTTCAATGTACCCGTGGGTGTTAATGAGCCTGAGGGTATCGCCAAGTCTCTCCCGGCAGAAATGGAGGCCGGAAAGACCTATTCAAGCACTTACCTGCTTGAGTTCCCGGAAGAAATTGATTTTGATGAGCTTAAATTCGTTTCTTATCTCATTAAGACCGATGGCACCTTTGAGATTCTCAATGCCGCTCAGACTCATTCAGTAGCAGACAGCCAGACCAACGTCGTTATTCATTCTGCCGACCGCCTTGAGGCAGGCGAGGAGATGCCCTTGGAAGTGAGATACGTAGATACTCCCTCCGGCATAGAATGGAAGACTTCCGATCCCTCTGTTGCCACTGTTGAGAATGGAGTGGTAAAAGCTCTTTCGGCCGGTAAGGTCACTCTTACTGCTGTTACCCCGGAGGGCGAAACAAATCATAGCATTACCGTCTATGATAATGAGCCGGTAATGCTTGTCCTTGCTCCCGATGCTACCGGAAGTGTCAGTGAAGTAGCAACTGAAGGCGAGAATCTTCGCGTCATTCTTCACGGCAGAGAGCTTAAAGTGGCATTTGCTTCTGATGCGGATTATCTTGTAGAACTCTTTAGCGTGGATGGCATACGTCAGGCTGCCTTTATCGGTTCCGGCACGACTGCTTCGATTGACCTTTCCTCCTACTCTGCAGGACTTAACCTTATCAGGATGTCGCAAAAGGGAGAGTCGGCTACCTTCAAGGTACTTCTGAGATAATAGTCGAAAGAACCCATAAAATAAATTAGGGAGGACTGAAATTTCAGTCCTCCCTAATTTATTTTGTCGAGATTATAAGTAAATATGTTTTTTAACTCTTACATCAGAGGCAGGCAATAGCTGCGAGATTCATAATCTCACGCGGAGATGCTGTGGCACTGATGAAATGTACGGGTTTGTTAAGACCAATCTGAATCGGGCCAATCACGCTTCCAACGCCCATTCCGAGCATCATGCGATATGAGATGTTAGCAGCACTGAGAGTGGGGAATATAAGGGTGTTTACCTCCTGGCCCTTGATAGTATTGAAGGGGTAGAGCCGGTCGCGGAGAGCAGTGTCAAGCGCGTAGTTGGGCTGCATTTCTCCATCCACTGCAATTTCGGGATAATCTCTGTGGAGGATTTTAATGGCTTCGGCTGCTCTGTCAGGCTCAGTCTCTCCCTTGTTAGAGCCAAAATTAGAGTAGCTTAGCAGGGCACTTACCGGTTTCTCTTCGAGGCGGGAAACAGCTTCATTGGCAAGACGAACTATGTCAACGATGGATTCTGAGGTGCTTATCGGATTGATGGCCGTATCAGCGAGATAATATGTGCCACGGCGAGTGTTCAGAATATGCAGTGTGGCAAAATGATTATATCCCTCCTTGAGGCCTATAACGTCGCGCGCAATGCGTGCCGACTTATTGGCTGCGGAGAATACGGAGTCGATCATTGCATCCACCTCCCCGGTTTCTAGCATCATCATGCCGAAATATGTGCGTGAGAACATCTTCTCCAGCGCACTCTGGAAGGTGACTCCCTGACGTGCTTTCTTGTCGGCGAAGAGGTGAGCGAAACGTTCACGGCGTTCAGCCTCCTCACTGCTTCGGGGATTAATAATGCGAATACCTTCGAGGGAAATGCCAAGATTTTCAGCGCGACGATTAATGCACTCTTCATTGCCGAGGAGAACGGGATGGAGTATGCCGTCATGGAAAAGTGTGTGAGCAGCTGTGATCACATTATCATTGTCGGCTTCTGAGAAGAGGATTGTGCGCTGATTGCGGCGGGCTATGTCATAAACTCGTCTGATAAGCATTCCGTCATCACCCATTATTGCGCGCAGACGCAGGTCATATTCGTTCCAGTCGGTAATGTTTTTGCGTGCCACTCCTGACTCCATTGCAGCGCGTGCCACAGCGGGAGCGACAGTGGTGAGCAGGCGTGGGTCAAGAGCTTTAGGCAGAATATAGTCACGTCCGAAATGCAGGTCGTCTGTGCCGTATGCCTCGTCCACTACAGAGGGAACAGGCTCCTTTGCCAGTTTTGCTATTGCGTAGACGGCTGCTACTTTCATCTCTTCATTGATGGCAGTGGCGTTAACGTCGAGTGCTCCACGGAAAATATAGGGGAATCCAATGACGTTATTTATCTGATTCGGATAGTCGGAACGACCCGTGGCAACGATAATGTCATCACGCGAAGCCATAGCCTCCTCATATTTTATTTCCGGGTTAGGATTTGCAAGAGCAAAGACAATGGGCTTGGGAGCCATGGAGCGAAGCATTTCCGGAGTGAGCACATCGGCTACTGAGAGTCCGAGGAAGACGTCAGCATCCTTCACAGCTTCGGCAAGTGTGCGGATGTCTCGTGTGGTAGCAAACTCCTTTTTGACTTCAGAGAGGTTGGGATTATCTGCGCGTATTACTCCTTTAGAGTCGCACATCACTATGTTCTCTTTTCTGACGCCAAGACGCATATAAAGTCTGGTGCATGAGATTGCGGCTGCTCCGGCACCATTGACTACCAGACGGATGTCTTCGATTTTCTTACCCTGAATCTCAAGGGCATTCACGAGACCGGCCGATGAGATGATTGCTGTGCCGTGCTGGTCATCGTGCATCACAGGAATGTTGGAAATCTCCTTAAGCCCCTGTTCGATTTTAAAGCATTGAGGAGATTTGATGTCTTCAAGGTTGACTCCTCCGAAAGTCGTCTCAAGAGCTTTGACTATCTGTATGAATTTGTCGGGGTCGGTCTCATTTATTTCAATATCGAAAGCATCAATTCCGGCAAATATTTTGAACAATAGAGCTTTCCCCTCCATGACCGGCTTTGCTGCCAGCGGGCCGATGTCGCCCAAACCGAGCACTGCCGTGCCATTGGAAATGACAGCAACGAGATTGCCTTTATTTGTATATCGATACACGTCTTCAGGATTCTTGTCTATCTCAAGGCAGGGATAGGCTACTCCCGGAGAGTAGGCGAGTGAAAGATCGCGTTGACTTTGATAAGGTTTGGTGGGAACAACTTCTATTTTTCCGGGTCTGGGGTCTTCATGGTAGCGAAGTGCCATTTCTTCGGTAATTTTGGGTGTGGCCATGATAGTGTGTTTTTTATATTTTATTTTTTGTTATGGTAATGTGTTTTGGAAGTTTATTACTGACTTCTACATTATAACAAATGAAATGAAGAAATGATTTATCGGTGAAATAAAAATCTTTATAGAGAATTGATTGTTTGTGTTTTGTTATTTTATGTGTAAGACAGAGTTGTCTGAAAGTTTTTACAATAGGCTGGTAAATAGGGTGTTAAAAATTGTGCGGTCTTAAAAAGTTTTCCAAAACGAGAATTTTAACACTTAGAAGTTGCTTGGTTGTTGCCTTTTTTGTAACTTTGCAAGCAGAAAATTTATCGCTTGGACGCATAGTAATACCTAAACAAATCATCCTCAAAATGATACAGACAGTAGTCAAACGAGATGGCCGTATAGTCGGCTATAATGAAGAGAAAATCAAGGCCGCCATACGTAAGGCCATGCTCACTACCGATTCAGGAGAAGACGAGACCCTGCTCCAGAAGATAGCTGACCGAATCGGTATGCAGGGTGATGAGAGGATGACCGTGGAAGACATCCAGGATCGCGTGGAGATTGAGCTCATGAAATCGGCGCGCAAGGATGTTGCAAAAAAATATATTGCATATAGAGATAAGCGTTCTATAGCTCGCCGGGCAAAGACCCGCGACATGTTTCTTGAAATCATAGAGGCAAAAAATAATGATGTCACGAGGGAGAACGCCAATATGAACACAGACTCGCCGGCGGGTATGATGATGAAATTCGCCAGCGAGACCACAAAGCCCTTTGTGGATGACTATCTCCTGGAGGAATATGCCATTCAGGCCGTAAGAAGCAATTATATCCACATACATGATAAGGACTATTATCCTACGAAGTCGCTGACCTGTGTGCAGCATCCGCTCGATAGGATTCTGAAGAATGGGTTTATTGCCGGACATGGAGAGTCGCGCCCTGCCAAGAGAATAGAGACCGCCAGCGTCATAGCCTGCATTTCTCTTGAAACAGCTCAGAATGAAATGCATGGTGGTCAGGCTATTCCGGCCTTCGATTTTTATCTCGCGCCATACGTTCGCGCCTCTTTTCTTGAGGAGGTGGCCACTCTTGAGAATCTCACGGGCAGAAATCTTGACTCCCTTAGAAATACGAAAATCGACGACTATATATACCAGTCGCTTGAAGGCACGGAAGGAGATGAACGTCTTATGCGCCATGCCGTCAATCGCACGGTGAGCAGAGTGCATCAAGCTATGGAGGCCTTCATCCACAACATGAATACTATCCACTCAAGAGGGGGGAATCAGGTAGTATTCTCTTCTATTAACTATGGCACCGACACCTCTGCCGAGGGTAGATGTGTGATCCGGGAGCTTCTCCTCTCCACCTACGAAGGGGTGGGGAATGGTGCCACAGCGATTTTTCCAATTCAGATATGGAAAAAGAAGCGCGGAGTGAGCTACCTTCCGGAGGATAGAAACTATGATCTTTATAAATTGGCTTGCAAAGTGACGGCGAGACGTTTCTTCCCCAACTTCCTTAATCTCGATGCCACTTTCAATCAGAGCGAAGACTGGGATGCCTCTGACCCTGAACGTTATCTGCACGAAGTGGCCACTATGGGATGCAGAACCCGCGTCTTTGAAAACCGATATGGACAGAAAACGTCTGTCGGAAGAGGCAATCTCTCCTTTACCACAGTCAATATAGTGCGTCTGGCACTCGAAGTAATAAGCATTCGTGATGAGGAGGAAAGAATAAAGGCATTCTTCCATAAACTTGATGAAGTGCTTGACATAACCGCCCGCCAGCTGCACGACCGCTTTGAGTTTCAGAAGACGGCAAGAGCAAAGCAATTTCCTCTCGTGATGAACAAGCTTTGGAACGGAGCGGACACTCTGGACGCTGATGATACAATAGAAAAGGTTATCAATCAGGGTACTCTCGGCATTGGCTTCATCGGTCTTGCCGAGTGTCTGGTAGCTCTGATAGGCAAGCATCACGGTGAGTCGGAAGAGGCTCAGAAACTTGGTCTTAGAATCGTGAGTCATATACGCAGCCGAGCTAATGAATACTGTGGCACGTACGAGCATAACTACTCTGTGCTTGCCACTCCGGCTGAAGGTCTTGCCGGAAGATTTACGAGAAGAGACCGAAAGACTTTCGGCGAAATAGAGGGGGTGACAGACAAGGATTATTATACTAATTCTAATCATGTTCCCGTCTATTACAGATGTTCGCCCCGCCATAAGGCTAAAATCGAAGCACCCTATCATGAGCTAACCCGAGGAGGCCACATCTTTTATGTGGAACTCGACGGTGATGCCACCCATAACGAAGAGGCCATCATGCAGATCGTCGACATGATGGATAAATACAATATAGGTTATGGCTCAGTGAATCACAATAGGAACCATTGCCCTAAGTGTGGCTATGAAAATGCAGACACGGCGCAGACTCATTGTCCTCGCTGCGGAGCAAAGTTTGAGACGATACAGAGAATCACCGGCTATCTGGTGGGCACCACAGACCGCTGGAATAGCGGTAAACTGGCAGAACTTAAAGACAGAGTAGTGCATAAATGACACTTAACATTCTCGACATAATCCGGGGTACGACAGTAGACGGCCCCGGATTTCGCACATCCATATATATGGCCGGGTGCTCACACAGGTGTCCCGGATGTCATAACACTGAGTCTCATGACCCTCAGGGGGGCGTCCCCATGACAATAGATGAGATAATGAGAGTGGTGGAAGAGGAGGATTTCGATGTCACTCTCACCGGAGGAGACCCGCTGATGCATCCGGAAGAGACAGCACTTCTCGCCCGTAGGATTCATGAATGCGGGCACACGGTATGGCTTTATACCGGCTACACACTTGAAGAGATTATGGCTGATAAACGTCTAAGAGAGGCGCTGAGATATGTAGACGTAATTGTGGATGGACCCTATGTAGAAGCATTGAGAAATACAGACCTGCGTTTCCGTGGGTCTGAAAATCAGCGTATCCTATATCTTGATAAAGCATCACTTTTTCCAGAAAGCTCTGGTGAAGAGCAGCAGGATAGTATATAGCTCAAGACGGCCTACCAGCATGATGAAGGCAAGCGTCCATTTAGCGGCATCGGGCACAAGGGAATAATTGCCGGCGACTCCGGTGGCGTCTGTTCCGAGTCCGGTGTTGGAGATAGCTGAAAGCGAGCAGAAGAGGGCATCCCGAAGATTAAGGCCGAGAAGCACGAGGATCACTGCACCGCCTAAAATCACAAAAATATAGAGGAAGAGAAAGGCCAGCACCTTTTGCACAAGGATGTAGGATGTGCCCTTTCCATTGATACTCACAGTGAGCACCGCGTTAGGATTCATAGTGCGGTAAAACTCATTCTTAATGAACTTAACGAGCACAATGAGCCGGTCGATTTTGGCACCTCCCGAAGTGCTTCCGGCGCAGGCTCCCACAAACATCATTGCGATGAGAACGAGTTCGGAAAGCGGGCCCCAATCGCCGAAATCCGGCTCTACGAGCCCCGTGGATGATATGATGGAGACGGCCTGAAAGAGTGGGTCAAGCGTGACGTCATCCCAGGAATGTACCAGCCCTTCAAATATGACATTGCAGGTGAGGAGCACATAGCAGCCCAAAGTGATCAGGCAATACCATTTGAAGGCTACATTTTTAAAAATCCCTCTGCCGTCTCCCGTAGCCAGCTTGAAAATCAAAGCAAAATTAATGCCTCCGAGAAACATGAATATTACGACCACTGACTTTACATAAATAGAGTCCCAGGCAGCTATCGAGAGGTCATGAGTAGAGAATCCTCCTGTGCTCATAGTAGAGAGTCCGTGGCAGGCGGCATCGAAGAAATTCATGTCGGAGAAGGAGAGAAGGATGATGAGCGAGATGGTGAGGATAATGTAGACCAGCCACAGCCCTTTAGCCGTATAGCTGACACGAGGACGCAGTTTATCGTGAGTAATGCCTGTGACTTCCGCATTGAAAAGTTGCATTCCGCCCTGATAATTCAGCATAGGCACCACAGCAAGGGTGAAGAGTATGATAC
The DNA here is from genome assembly GCA_014800685.1 of Bacteroidales bacterium. Lineage (GTDB taxonomy): Bacteria > Bacteroidota > Bacteroidia > Bacteroidales > Muribaculaceae > Lepagella. Next base: position 38,987 of record JAAVFQ010000030.1, on the reverse strand, counting down.
CCATGCCTCCTATCCATTGTATCACGCATCGCCACATAAGAATCCCATGAGGGACGTTGTGCAGTGTGTTGAGTACACTCGCTCCGGTAGTAGTGAATCCCGACATAGTCTCAAAGAAGGCATCAGTAATAGAGAGATGCGTGCGACTCAGCAGGAAAGGAAGCATCCCGAAGAGTGAGAGAATACACCAGATAAGAGCCGTGAGAAGAATTGCCTCTCTTTTGCCCATTTCTCGGGTCTTGGGTCTGAGCGACATCAGCAATCCTCCGGCTACGAGAGTCACGCCAATGGAAATCAGGAAGTTTATCGCATCGCTTTCTTTATACAGCAGTGCTACTCCAAGAGGAATCAACATAAAAGCCGCCTCTATCATAAGAAGCCAGCCGATGACGCGCATCAGCATCGGGAAGTTAATATACGAACGCTTGGAAAAGATAGCCATAAGTCAGAAGCAAGTAGCAAGACACGAAATTGTCAGGAAAACCATTTCTCTATTTTATGGATGTTGCCCGCCAGGCAGAAGACTACTACGTAGTCGCCCGGTAGCAGATGGGTGTTACCATCGACAAGGGAAGCCTCACCGCCGCGGATGAGACCGGCAAGTGTCATGCCGTAAGGTAGCTTTAGGTTTTTTACCGGAGATTTGGTGATTTTTGCTTTAGGCTTTACCTCTATCTCAGCTACTTCGGCATCAGCAAGCACCATACACTTGGTATTGCTCCGGTCGCTATCCAGAAGAATCTGGAAAATGTGGCTTGAAGCGAGAAGTTTCTTATTGATGGTAGTGCCGATATTCAGATTCTCGGCCTGAGAGATAAACTGAAGATTCTCCACGTCGGCTATTGTCTTTGGCACTCCGAATTCTTTGGCAGTAAGGCAGGAGAGGATATTGGTTTCCGAGGAATCGGTCAATGCCAGAAAAGCATCATACTGATATATGATATTTTCTCGAAGCACCTCAATGTCTCTGCCGTCGCCGTGCACGATTTCGCAGTCAGGAAGCCGGGTGGCGAGTTCCTCGCATCGTTCGCGGTTCATCTCTATGATTTTGATGTGATATTTGTCGTGATATTGCAGGGCAAATCTTACGGCTATCCTGGAGCCTCCCATAATGAGTACTTTTCTTATGGATCGCTTGCGTTTGCCACAGAGGTCTCTCACCTCTTCCACATATTCGGGAGTGGTGATGAAGTAGACAATGTCGTCAGCACGAATCTCATCATTACCATTCGGGATGATAGTCTCGCTTTTACGCTTTATGGCACAGACATGGAAATCGTGGGTGGTGACGGGGAGGTCTTTCAGTTTGACATTAATAAGAGGAGAATTGTCATGCAGCTTTATGCCGATGAGCAGAAGATTGTCATCGGCCAGCGCTCCCCAGTATCTTGCCCAGTTATGATCGAGTGCGGTGTCAATTTCGGTGGCACCCACGTTTTCGGGGTAGATGAGGACATCGACGCCGAGATTTGTGAGTACTTTTTTGTTTTCCTCTTTCAGAAACTCAAAGTTGTCTATACGCGCCACGGTTCTTTTGGCACCAAGCTGCTTTGCTATGGCGCAGGAGGTGATGTTTCTGGTTTCGAAAGGAGTGACGGCAATATAGAGGTCTGCGTGCTCCACGTCTACGCTCTTCATTGCATCAAAAGAGGAGGTGGACCCATTCCAGGTCATAAGATTATAGTTGGCATCGATTACGTCCAGACGAGCCTGATCGGAATCAAGAAGTATGATGTCTTGATCTTCGTTAGATAGCATCTTTGCAAGGTGGGTGCCCACCTCGCCGGCACCGGCAATAATTATCTTCATTTCAGAGAAGCGTAAGTTGAGATAATTTCTTTTTTGATGGCTTCGGCATCATATCCGCATATCTCTTTAAGCTGAGCCACCGTGCCATGTTGAACCCAATTATCGGGCACTCCGAGGGGCTTTACAGGTACCTGCAAGTCATTCTCGCCGAGCCATTGGCGCACGGCAGAAGCAAGGCCGCCTCTTACGGTGCCGTCTTCAACAGTGATAATGGCGGAATAATTGGTGGCGACATCCTTCAGCAACTGATCGTCAATCGGTTTAAGCCATATCATATCGAAGACATCGGCATTCGCTCCGCATACGGCCGCCATTTCAGCCCCCTTCAGAGCGTCGTGTAAAGCCGGCCCGATGGTAAGCACGGCAATTTTTGCCTCCGCGCGCTGCGTCACCTTCGACCCTTTGCCGATAGGGATTTCACGGAAAGGTGTTTTCCATTCCGGAGTAAATGCCTGTCCTCTGGGATAGCGTATGGCAAGCGGACCATCCCATTTGAGAGAAGAATACATTAGATTTCTAAGCATCTCTTCAGAAGATGGTGAGGCTATTTTCATTCCGGGAATGCAACTTAGATAAGCGAGGTCAAAAAGGCCGTGATGAGTGACGCCGTCTTCTCCCACAATTCCGGCCCGGTCTATACAGAAAGTCACAGGAAGCCTTGCGAGCGCTACGTCATGAATAATATTATCGTATGCCCTCTGCAGAAATGAGGAATAAATGGCTACAAAAGGTCGCTTGCCATTAGAGGCCAAACCTCCGGCAAAAGTGACGGCATGACCCTCGGAGATGCCTACGTCGAATGTGCGCAGGGGATAGACGGACATCATCTCGCTCATTGAGGTGCCGGAGAGCATACCGGCGGTAATACCCATGATTCGGTCATCTTCCCCGGCCAACTCTACGAGAGTCTGGCCAAACACTTCCTGCCATAACGGAGGCTGGCCGTCGGAAGACTTTTTAAGACGTGTTCCGGTGGAGGGGTCGAATTTGCCGGGAGCGTGCCACTTTGAGGGATTTTTCTCCGCCTCTGAGAAGCCTTTGCCTTTCACCGTGCGGAGATGAAGGATGCGGGGCCCCTTCATGTCTTTAATCTCCTGAAGCACTTGCACTATCTTATTGACATCATGACCGTCGAAGGGCCCGAAATATCTAATGTTAAGCCCTTCGAAGATATTCTGATGTCGAGAGATGAATGCTTTCAGCGAATTGTTAAGTCTGACGAGTCTTCCGCGCAGATTGTCGTTAATCAGTCCACGGTCTTTGAAGAAGTTGTAGACGTTGTTTCTGACTCTGTTATAACCGGCGGAGGTGATAAGTCCGGAGAGGTATCTGTGTAAAGCACCGACATTGTCATCGATGCTCATATCGTTGTCGTTAAGGATTATAAGCAGATTGTTGGGATTGTTGGAGGCATTATTGAGACCTTCAAAGGCAAGCCCTCCCGAGATGGAAGCATCTCCGATAATTGCAATGGTCTTACGATCCTCTTTCCCGGGAGTGTTTTGGTCAGCAATCGCCATTCCTAAGGCAGCCGAGATGGAATTTGAAGCATGACCGGCCATGAAGGTGTCATACTCGCTTTCGAGCGGATTGGGAAATCCGGAGATGCCCCCTAAGGTTCTTTGAGTGGCAAACTGCTCACGGCGTCCGGTAAGGATCTTGTGGGCGTATGCCTGATGGCCTACGTCCCAGACGAGGTGATCCTCCGGAGTGTTGAAGACATAGTGTAAGGCTACGGTAATCTCAATTGCCCCCATCGATGAAGCGAAATGCCCCGGGTTGTTGCAAAGATTATGAATTATGTAGTTTCTTAGATCCTCGCAGACCTGAGGAAGAGCATCCTGAGGAAGCGAGCGCAGATCTTTCGGTGAGTTTATATTTGTAAGGAGAGAGGAAGGCAAAGTTTTCTTTTCCTCCGGAGCTGAAATGACTTTCGGAGGAGTGGGGTGTTCAGAAGATGTGGTTTGCCTGCTCATTGTCTGTTCTGTTTGAAATACTTCTTATATAACGGCACAAAAATTATAATTCCGGAGGCTGCCATAATGAAAATATTTTTCAGCGTCCATCCTCCGCCACCCCTTATGAGAGCCTGGCAAAGCCATAAGTAGACTAAAACTAAAATTACGGCACCGACTATCAGGGATGGTTTCATTTCTGTTTCGTTATAAGTAATTGAATTATAAGGTCTATTCAGTGAGTGATGGGTGGGCAGGTCATTTTATTGGTCAGCTCATCCATTCTTAAAGAACGCTTATAAGAGCAAAATTACGAAATTTTGGCGAGACGTGCAAATTAATCCACCGAAGATTATTCAGAGTCGTGAAGAGGCCGATGTAGATAGCGTGTATGATTTCAGCATATTGAGTGCGTTACTAAGGGTACGGTCTAAAAATTTAGTCTACTTATTTGCAAATCGGGGTAAAAGTTTGTAATTTTGTAACTCATTTGCGCAGGTCTGCTCCTTGAGAAAGAGGATCAGGCTTGAGCATTAGCGCTAATTACTTTATAATTTGTATAGTTAAAGGCTAATTTAGATTGGCTGGCAAAATGAGAGACTTCACTGTGTCTCGGTTTATTCTTAATGAATTGCAAAATATATCATTATGCGTAATTTAAATAGTCAAAATCCTATCTATTCCTTTTGCAAGAAGGGGCTTCCAGCCTTCGGTTTGATGTTTGTTTTATTGCTCACTGCTTGTGGTAAAGGCAAAACCGCAGATGCTGATAGCGTTCCTCCCTCTGAGATGCCGGAAATTGTAGACACAGTAGCGACCGACACCGCAAAAAGAGATGATGGTACTCCCTATATGCATTTCGATACTGCCGACGCTGCAAGAAAATATATGGAGTCTTCGCCCCAGGCTTCCCGATACCAGAGCGGCATAATCTGGAAAATTCTTAATGATAATCTTGAATATGCTGAAAAACTGCTTAACAACACTCACGACAGATTCCTTATAGTGGATAAAGGCTCCATGCGCGTGATAGTCTATGACAAGTATGGAGTAGAGGAACTCAACTATGGCATCTGTTGCGCTCGCAACTTCGGCACCAAGCACAAGAAGGGGGATGCCCGCACTCCTGAAGGTTTTTTCTCGGTAGAGGGGGTGTATGACAGCACGGACTGGCTTTTTACTAATGATAACGGCTATACCAGCCCGGCAAAGGGTCAGTTCGGACCTCGCTTCATCCGCCTTAAAATCCCTAATACATCGCAGATAGGCCTGCATGGAACGGCTGCTCCCGGCTCCATTGGGAGACGATCCTCTCACGGATGCATAAGACTTACCAACGAGAATATCCTGCAACTCGTTAAGCTCGTGGAGAAGGGGATGCCTGTTATCGTCAGTCCCGGTCCGCGTGATAAGGCTGTGAACGTTCGGGAGGGATATAGCATCTATTCCGTTAATACGGGCTATGAGCCTAATATGTTTAAGGGTATTCCCGATGAGAGAATAGTTGTAGAACGTGGGCCTGCAGTTGCCGGCAACGCTCAAGAGCAGGGAAAGGCGACGGAAGAGACGGAAGGTAATGAAAATCCTGATGGTCAGAATCAAGAGGTAGCTCCTGCCCAAACGGCTCCTGATGAGAAGACTCCGGCTTCTCCCGCACAGCCTGTTCCTGTCCCCTCAAGCGCTACCGGAGAAGGGGCTTATGAATAATGATTAATTTAAACGCACTGTGCTCATTCGGCTTAATTCAACATACTGAAATCTGAGCCCTATTGAGTTAGTGCATTACGTAATAGCATAGAAAGACAAATGAATAGATACGGAAATTTCAGCCCGGAAATAGACACGGAGGAGTCGAAAACGACGACTCCTCAGGATGGTGATGTCATCGCGGATGCAGTTTCCGGAAATGTCAGCTCAGAGAAATCACAGTCTAAGGGATTGTCTGAGCGCAAGGGTGCCGATTCGCGCAGGCCGGCAGCCGGTAGAAAAAAGGCTCAAGCCACTAAGGAGAAAAGAAAAAAAGCGGCCAAGCCCGCAAAGGAGATTAATCCCGTTGCTGTCAAGGAGTCTGTGATGGAGTGGGCTAATCAAAAGACACTCAAACTCATACTCGGTATTTTTTTCGGACTTTTCGGGGCTTATCTCTGCGTCTCTTTTGTCTCATACCTCACCGCTTGCATCAGTGATCAAAGCGCTGTAATCAACGACCCTGTAGGATTCGCGTCCGGAATAAACAATGCCGGAGGCGAGGGGGGAGCACGTCTGTCCGAACTTCTGATTAATAATACGTTCGGTCTTGGCTCCATAGTAATAGTGTTGTGGCTGCTGGCAATGGCCTTTAAGCATCTTGCCGGCAAACCACGTTTCAAGACCGTGAATTTCACTATCAAATGTATTGTGGCTCTTATAGCCATATCCATGATAGTGGGATTGCTTACTCTTGGCTTCAATACTCCTGTGAATTGGGGTGGTCTGCATGGACGATACGTCAATGAGTTTATCATCAGCTTCTTTGGCTGGACCGGAGCTGTGATGATGTGTCTCTTTGTGATTGCTGTCTTCATAGTGATATGTCTGCGTGACCTTACCAATTGGATATTACGGTTGAAGAAAATTCGTGACGCCCACAGAGCGGAAGTGGCAGCGCGTCGCGCTGAAGAGGAGGCAAAAAGACAGGCTATGCTTGAAGATGAGCGGATAGAGCATCAGGAAGCAGCTGCTGCCGGGGAGGCCGTGGCTGAAGAGCCGGAGGATTCCAGACAGCAGGAGACGCTTGTGGAGTTTGATCCATCCGCCGCTTCCTCACCCCTTATAGATGATGAGGACTATGAGTCTTATATCCTCACTGACGAGGATGTAATCTCGCAAATGAAGAATGAAAAGGAGGTTGCTCCTTCAGCTTCTAACGAGTATTCCTTAGAGGAGCTGAAGGGTAGCCATCCGGAAGAGAAAGTCGCTGAACCGGTGACAGAAATGGAGACTCAGGCTGCTGACGATGGTTATAAAGACAACACAACTTCAGAGACTGAAATGACCGCTGCAGCGGTTCAAGATGCCAAGGCGACTGCTGAGGTAGAGGGTGAAACTGACAGAGCTGTCGAGCCGGAAGAGGTGGAAGTAATGGAAATCAGGAGTAACACTATTGCTCAAAGCGCAAGTGCGAAACCCGCAGTGGCGAAAGGGCATTACGGATTTTCATATCAGTTTCCCTCTACGGAAATACTTAGACCCGGCCCTGAGAAAATCAATGTAGATAGGGATGAGCAGATAGAGAAGCAGGAATTGATCCGCAAGACTCTGCTTGACTTTAAAATTCCTATTGACAGTATAGATGCAACCGTAGGCCCCACGGTTACCCTTTATGAAATTGTGCCTGCCGTAGGTGTTAAGGTTTCCACCATCAGCAGTCTTGTAGATGATATCGCTCTGAGACTGTCGGCTACCGGTGTGCGTATTATAGCACCTATACCCGGAAGAGGCACCATCGGCATTGAGGTGGCGAATAAGGATCCCCAAGTGGTGTCAATGCGCTCCATTATCAACTCTGAGAAATTCAAAAACACGAAATACAGACTGCCCATTGCGCTTGGAGCCACCATTGAGAATGATGTCTATATAGCCGATTTGACGAAGATGCCGCATCTGCTTGTGGCCGGAGCTACAGGTCAGGGTAAATCGGTGGGTCTCAATGCCATTATTGCCTCGCTGCTCTATAGTAAGACACCGGAAGAGGTAAAGTTTGTGATGATAGACCCGAAGATGGTAGAGTTTTCGCTCTATGCAAAGATAGAGAATCACTATCTCGCAAAGCTTCCGGATGAGGCAGAACCCATTATCACGGATATGGATAAAGTAGTGGCCACCTTGAGTTCGCTCTGTGTGGAGATGGATGACCGCTACCGTCTCCTTAAAGGGCATGCCCGCAATGTGGAGGAGTATAACGATAAAGTACTGAAGGGGCAGCTTAACTCAATGGACGGACATCGTTTCCTACCCTATATCGTAGTAATTGTGGATGAGTTTAGTGATTTGATCATGACCGCCGGCAAGGAGGTGGAAATGCCCATAGCCCGTTTGGCACAGAAGGCTCGTGCGGTGGGTATGCACGTGATAATAGCCACTCAACGTCCATCCACAAAAGTTATTACAGGTAACATAAAGGCCAACTTCCCGGCCCGTATCTCTTTCAAGGTTACTTCCGGAGTGGATAGTAAAACTATTCTTGACCAGTCAGGAGCACAGCAGCTTATCGGTAGAGGAGATATGCTCATAAGCAATCTTTCGGAACTGGTGCGTGTGCAGTGTGCTTTTATTGATACTCCTGAAGTGGAAGACATCGTGGAGCATATAGAGCATCAGCCTCATGCCCCCGGCCCATATATACTTCCCGAACCCATAATTCAGTCGGCTTCAGGGGATGATGATCACGGATTCGGGGCCCCGGTGGAGAGAGATTCACTCCTTGTAGAGGCCGGCCGGTCAGTCGTGATGTCAAATCAGGCATCTACATCCTCTTTGCAGCGCAGATACAATATAGGATATAACAGAGCCGGAAGGATTATGGACCAGCTCGAAGCGCTCGGAGTGGTGGGGCCCTCTCAGGGTGGCAAACCAAGAGCCGTGCTTGTGGATGCCAATATGTTTGAGGAAATTATCAATAATTTATAGTAATTGTGACATCCGCTTATACAACTATTAGGCGTTTGCCGCGTTATTTAAAGTGAAGCAAGGAGTTTCCTGCGTTCAGATATGAAAAAAGGTTTGAGAAGACTGCTTCGATTCTTGACTGTGATGATAGCTTTAACCATAAGTGTATCGTCACAGGGGGCCGTGACCGCTGCTCAGCAACTTAACTCGGCGGTTGCCAAATGGCTCCGTGGTGATATTACGGCTACGTTTGTCTATTCAGGCTCCGCAGGGAAAGGGACAGGCACTTTGAAAAGCAGTGGTACGAAATTTGCATTGCAAAGCAGTGTGACCTCTGTGTGGTATAACGGCAGTAATATGTGGACATATTCCCCCTCTACAAAGGAGACGACACTTGTAAAGCCTTCCGCTTCAGAAGTGTCAGAGTCAAATCCGGTAGCAGTCCTTTCCGGCTCAGCGGCCGGCTTTTCAGCCTCCTTCGCGAAAAAACAGACTGCAGGGACTTCTACAATAATCATGACACCCAAGTCCAATAAAAGTGGTCTGAAAAGGGTAGTGGTAGTGCTTCAGGCATCTACGCTTAAACCTCTTAAGATAGACGTTACATCAGCAGACGGAAGTCGCAATGTGCTCACCATAAAAAGCATAGCGACCGGCCAAAAACATTCGGCCGCCACTTTCATTTATCCCTCCGGGAAATATCCCAAGGTTAAAGTAGTGGATTTGAGGTGATCGCACCCGGCATATTTCGGGTCTTGATGCAAAAAATAGTAAACTTTAATATTCAATTTAACTCAAAAATATATGGCAGAAGAAAATACCAGAGTCCTTATCATAGGTTCAGGACCTGCCGGATACACAGCCGGCATTTACGCATCTCGTGCAAATCTTCAACCCGTGATATATGAAGGCATGCAGCCTGGCGGACAGTTGACTCAGACCACGGAAATAGAGAACTTCCCCGGATATCCCACCGGCGTTCAGGGCCCCGAAATGATGGATCATATCCGCCAGCAGGCGCTCCGTTTCGGTGCTGAAATACGTTCTAAGGAGATATCTAAAGTAGACTTTAGCAAGCGTCCTTTCAGATGTGAGGATGAAGACGGGAACGTAATCATGGCTGAGACAGTAATCGTTTCTACCGGAGCATCCGCAAAATATCTCGGACTTCCCGACGAAGAGAAGTTCCGTGGATTAGGAGTGAGTGCTTGTGCCACTTGCGACGGATTTTTCTACCGTAAGAAAAATGTGGCCGTAGTAGGTGGTGGCGACACCGCTTGCGAGGAGGCTCTTTATTTGGCTTCGCTCGCAAAGAAAGTATATCTTATCGTAAGAAAAGACTATCTTCGTGCTTCAGACGTGATGAAGAAGCGTGTGGAGAATTGCGAGAATATCGAGATTCTGTTTAACTGCAATACAGTGTCGCTTTTCGGCACAGATGGTCTTGAGGGTGCCACACTCGTGCGCCATAAAGATACCCCGGAGGCCGAGTCTTTCTCTATCGATATTGATGGATTCTTCCTCGCGATCGGTCATCATCCCAACACCGGATTCCTGGATGGTCAGCTTGAACTTGACTCAGAGGGTTATATCAAGGTGCAGGGTGCTACGACACACACGAGCGTAGAGGGCGTGTTTGCTGCCGGAGACGTGGCCGATCCCCGTTATCGTCAGGCTATCACCGCTGCCGGAACCGGATGTCGCGCGGCCCTTGATGCCGAGCATTTCCTCATGGAGCATTCCGAACTCTGATAAAGATAGAAGAGAGTCCGGGCTGCCGGCACTAATGCATAAATCCGCAAGGGAGAAAGTATGAATCCTTAGGGGTCATAGTTTCTCCCACGCGGATTAAGAGTGTGTTTACGTTTAATCCGAATTAACAAACGATATAACGGATAAATAATTTAAAAGGAAACAGACTCTAAGGCATATCCATGGGGGATAGAAATAAATATTGAGAGCTGTGGTGCCTGCTCCTTTGTGAGGCTGGAGGCTCGATGAGCTATCTTCTCAGCTCGCAGCAGCTCAAATATAATGTTCAGAAGATGAAAGACAAGCAGCTACTCCTTGATCGCCGCTACCTGCGAATGGCCGCTATCTGGGCGGAAAATTCATATTGCCACCGGAGAAAGGTCGGTGCTCTCCTCGTGAAAGACAAAGCGATTATCTCTGATGGCTTCAATGGTACGCCCTCAGGATTTCCAAACATCTGCGAGGATAATTCCGGATCGACGCATCCGTATGTGCTTCATGCGGAAGCAAACGCAATCACTAAGGTGGCAAGGAGCAACAATTCAAGTGAAGGAAGCACGCTCTATGTGACTACCAGTCCCTGCATGGAGTGCTCTAAACTTATAATTCAAGCCGGAATCCGCAGAGTGGTATTCTCAGAGCTCTATAGAATCACGGATGGCTTAGATCTTCTACACGCGGCCGGAGTGGAGACCCTTCACCTTCCGCTGGACGGCCATCCCGAGCTGCCTTTTATCTCCGAAGGCAGTCTTCCGTTTGATGAGGAGAAGTTATAAGCAAGTTCCATTTACAGCATTCCCGGAAACATGCTGCAGATGAAGTGGCAAGCTAATGATGAACAAAGATAGAAATATAAGCCTGATACTCCTTCCGGTGGTGATCGCAGTGAGCATCATAGCCGGAGTCTGCATAGGCAGTTTTCTTTCGCGCGAGAGATTGAGCCCCGGAGAACAAAAGCTCCGCGAGCTGCTTGGTCTTATTGACGCGACGTATGTGGATGAAGTAGATGTGGATAGTCTGTTAGAAGCGGCGCTTCCTGACCTTCTGGCATCGCTTGACCCTCATTCAGCCTACATACCGGCTTCAGAACTGACAGCTGCCAATGAGGATCTGGCAGGTAGTTTCAGCGGCGTCGGGGTTACGTTTCAGATAATTAAAGACACGGTAACGGTAATAGAGGTAGTCCCCGGCGGCCCGGCAGAGAAGGTCGGGATACAGGCAGGAGACAGAATCCTGAAGGCCGGTCACAAGAAGTTGACCGGCTCAAAAATCAGCAATGAAGACGTCTTCAAGAACCTTCGAGGTGAGAAAGACACGAAAGTGGTGTTGACCATTAAAAGAGGTTCCGGCGACAAACTCCTGACATTTGACGTGATACGTGGCGATATTCCCGTCAATAGCGTAGACTGTGTCTATATGATTGCCGATGGAGTAGGTTTCATTAAGGTTTCTAAGTTTGCTCGTACCACTTATGAAGAGTTTCTTAACGCACTGGGCAAACTTCGCGCTCAGGGTGCCCGTAAATTTGTAATTGATCTTAGAGATAATTCGGGCGGATACATGGATCAGGCCATGTATATGGCCAACGAGTTTCTGCCGGCAGGTAAAATGATAGTATATACCAAATCCCGGACTCCTGACAATGAGACCATGGGCATAAGCGATGGCCGCGGATCATTCCAGGATTCAGAGATAGTGGTGCTTACCAATGAATATTCCGCATCGGCATCTGAAATTTTTGCTGGCGCTATCCAAGATAATGACCGCGGTCTTGTCATAGGTCGCCGCTCATTCGGTAAGGGTCTCGTGCAGAATCAGATGGATTTGAGAGACGGCTCGGCAGTCCGTCTTACTGTGGCGAGGTATTTTACTCCCTCCGGACGCTCTATTCAGAAAGAATATAAGCGGGGACTGGATGGTAAGTATCAGCTTGACATTATAGACAGATACAATCATGGAGAGTTTTATAATGCCGACAGCATTCGCCTTGATAAATCGAAACTCTTCTTTACCGGTAATGGCAGAAAGGTCTATGGTGGAGGCGGAATCATGCCTGATATTTTCGTGCCGGAAGATACCACCGGATTCTCCTCTTACTATATAAATTTGGTAAATTCCGGTCTGGTGCAGAAATTCGCCTTTGAAATCACAGACAGATATCGTGATCTCTTCAAGGTGGCCAAGACGCTTGAACAGCTTGAACGTATCATGCCGTCAGATGATGTGCTGATCGAGACATTTATGAACTATGCTGTAAAGAATGGCGAGAAGGCAAGATGGTATTATATCAATCTCGCATACGATCAGCTTCTTCGTCAGATAAAAGCCATGATAGTAAGAGATGCTCTGGGATATGATGCCTGCTATGAGTATCTCAACCGGGCCGACCCGGTAGTGAAAAGAGCTTTGGAAGAGTTAAAGAAGGGTAATTCGCCAACTAATATCACAAAGTAAGCGTTTTATAGTAGGCCGCTTAGGCTGAAGAAACTTTCGCCTCAAAAGAGCGGAGTTTCAAAAAATGTAGACCGAAATAAGAAACTACTTATGCAAGAAAAGATAATGGAAAAGCGAGAGTTGCGTCGCAAGATAAAGCAGCTTCGCCTAATGCTCTCAGAGGCAGAGAAACTCTCCGCAGCGGAAGAGGTGTTCAATCAGCTTGAAAAAAACGCAGCATTTATGCTTGCGGATAAAATACTTATGTATCATTCTCTTCCTGATGAACTCTCTACCATCGCATTCCTCGAAAAGTGGAGTAAGATGAAGAAGTTTTTTCTTCCGAGGGTGAACGGAGTAAACCTTGACATACTGCCATACGATCGTTCTCGCCTTGAACTTGGAGCTTTTCACATAGAGGAGCCTCAGGGTGACGATCTTATAAATCCCGAAGAGATAGAACTTATAGTGGTGCCGGCTGTGGCTTACGATAGAAACGGCAATCGTCTGGGGCGTGGCAAAGGCTTTTATGACAGACTTCTTGCCACTACTAAAGCTACAAAGATAGGCGTGGGTTATGACTTTCAGCTCGTAGATGGACTGCCGGCTGAAGAGCATGATGTGCCCGTAGACTACGTCATCACGCAGCGCACTGTGATAAAAGTGAAAAGATGAGTGTAAATATTCATTCAAGACTCAGCACACTACTTTTTGAAAATCCCGAACTGATTACAGTCGTTAATCGGTTCGGGATAACGCTTGGTGTAGGAGATAAAAGTATAGAGACCTTATGCCGCAGGAATGGGGCTGACCCGGAGTTTGTAGTAGCTATAATTAATGTCAGCCTCGGCCACTCGGACAGCACCACATCCAATCTTAAAGAATTTGCGCCGTCGCTGATAGTGGACTATCTTCGCAAGACGAATTCCTATTATGCGACTGCCATGCTTCCAAACATAGAGAGACACCTCAAGTCGCTGGTCAATCATTCAGAGAAGCGAGATAACCTCGACCTGCTAAAGCAGTTTTTTCATGAAGCGCAGGAGCAATTACAGCGCAGAATCCGACATGATGAGGATGTCTTTTTTCCCGCCCTGCTTGAAGCCGGCGAAAATGAAGAGAGGTATCCCTGCGACCGTCAGGAGATGGACATGCAGATAGCCGATAAATTTGCAGATCTGGCAAATTTCTTTATCGTACATCTTAAAGGTAAGTATGACCATAATCTTTGCCGAGGAGTCGTGACAGCGATAGTGACATTGTCAAAAGATATAGCCCGCAATAACGAGCTAAGACTCCTTTTCTCATAAGTGAGTGAGAAAAATTAATGTAGATATAAAAGGAAGTTATTTTGGAGATAATTTCATGGCGAATGGAAAGATGATATCATTATATCTGACTCAATGACAACGTGAAATTCGCCCCGTACGACAAGCTTAATAATCAAGAGTATTCATCTCACAGCTATCCTTTAATTTTTAGAACTTACTTATGTCAAAACTGCTAATCCTTTATCCATCGTTAATAGTGGCCAGAGGACTTGAAACTTTTCTATCAGAGTATTCGGAAGTCACCATTTCAGATGAGAAAGCACATCCCCAAAAGGATGAATATGACTTTTATGTGGTCAGCTCAATGCATTATAGCAGTAATATTTCTTTTTTTCTCCCCAGAAAATCCCGTGTGCTAATCGTTACCGAACAGTCCGACTATCCGCAGACAGAGGAACTGCCCCTCACGCTCTCATTAACCATGAATGCAGATAATATACGTAGGGTGCTTGAAGGATTCTTCAGCAATGAAGAAGAGGGGGTAGGAGAGTGTGATGTCTTGTCAGCAAGGGAGATAGAAGTGCTAAGGGAAATAGCTCGAGGAAAAACATTCAAGGAGATAGCTGACGCTCTATTTATTTCTGTTAATACGGTGACCACTCACAGAAAGAATATCTCCACAAAGCTTGGCATTCGCTCAGTATCCGGACTCACGGTTTATGCCATGATGAATGGTATAGTATAGTCAGACTGCACACGAAAATCTCTCATCTTCAATGGTGAGAATCGGGAAAGATAAGTTAAAAAATCATAAATATTTATTGAATAACAATAAATGCTTGCATTGTTGGATTCTTTTTAGTAACTTTGCACCATGTTAGTAAGAGGTGGAGAAGTTCTAATTAATAACCCGGACAAAGCCACACAAAATCTAATACCCACATCAGTTCATTTCAAAATGGGCTGTGCAAAATGAAAAAACATTAACAATTATAAAGTTACTGATATGGTAAAGAGAATCCTTACGCTGGCCTGTATGCTTTTTGCGTTGGTCGGCATGAGTGCTCAGCAAGCACCACAGGGTACGCCTCTTCCGCTCAACAGTCAGGTGAAGTATGGTAAACTTCCGAACGGACTTACCTACTATATCCTGCACAATTCAGAGCCCAAGGAGCGCGCAAATTTCTACATCGCCCAAAAAGTAGGTTCGACGCTTGAAACGCCCGAACAGCTCGGTCTGGCTCATTTCCTTGAGCACATGGCCTTCAATGGCACAACAAATTTCCCCGGAAAGAATCTTCTTAACTACCTTCAGAACAAGGGTATTCGTTTCGGTCAGGACATCAATGCCTACACGGCCTTTGACCAGACTGTGTATAACATCGACAATGTCCCCACTACCGACAAGGCCCTTATGGACTCTGTGCTTCTCGCGCTTCATGACTGGAGCGGTTCTATCCTCCTGGAAGAATCTGAGATTGATGCCGAACGCGGTGTGATCCAAGAGGAATGGCGCACACGCAGCGACGCTCAGAACCGTATGTTTACTGCTATTCTCCCTCAGATCTATAGCGAGTATCAGTATCAGCAGATGCCTATAGGTAAGATGGAAGTAGTTATGAACTTCAAGCCCGAAGTGCTTCGTGCATACTATAAAAAATGGTATCGTCCGGATCAGCAGGGTATCGTCATCGTAGGCGACTTCGATGCCGATGAGATGGAGAAAAAAGTAATAGCACTTTTCTCTGACATCCCGATGCCAGCTGATGCTGCTCCCCGTACTTATCAGTCCGTCAGCGACAATAAGGAGCCCATCTATGCCACTTTTGAGGATCCTGAGCTTCAGATGGCTCAGTGCATGATTTCCTTTAAGTATGATAAGATTCCCTTCGAGCTTAGAAATACAGTAGAGGCCTACCTTCAGGAAATAGTGCTTCAAAGACTCGTGGCACAGATGATTTCTACCCGTCTGTCAGAGTACGGCATGGATCCTTCATGCAAGTATGCTCAGGCCGCAGCTTATTTCAGCGACTTCTATGTAGCTAAGACCAAAGGCTCCTTCAATGTCGTTGTCGTAGCTAAGGATGATATCAAAGAGGCTACTAAGGAAGGTCTCGCAATCGTGGCTCGCGCTTGCAAGACAGGATTTACCGAAGGTGAACTTTCTCGTGCTCGCGACCAGTATCTTTCTGCTGTCGAAAGACTTTATAACGAACGCGACAAAACAAGCAACGAAGCGCGCGCAAACGAACTCATTGACCACTTTATCGACAATGAGCCCGCTCCCGGCATCGAGGCTGAATATGACATGCTGAAGAACGTTCTTCCCATGATCCCCGTTCAAGCATATAATGAACTTGCTTCACAGCTTCTCACTCCCGAGAATCAGGTGATCGTAGTGAGCCAGCCAAAAACTGACACTTCAGTGCTTCCTGCACAGGAGGTTATGGTCACCTCTGTGGAAGAGACCATCAACGCTCCATACACCGCAATGGAAGAGGAGTCTAACAACGAGCCTCTCGTAGCAAAACTCCCCAAGAAAGGTAAAATCAAATCAACTTCAGTAAATAATGACTTAGGCACTACCGAATTCGTGCTTTCAAATGGTGCAAAAGTGATTGTTAAACCCACTGATTTTGCTTCTGACCAGATTATTCTCACAGCCTTCGAAGAGGGTGGTAAGCGTTCTTACCCCGTTAGTCAGGCTGCCAATATCCAGCTTATCGAAGACGCTTATAACTATGCTACACTCGGCAATTTCGACGCAGTGAAGCTTCAGCGCTATCTTTCCGGTAAGAAGGTAGGACTCACATTCCAGATAAATAACTTCACCAACTCTTTCAATGGAGCATCTACCATCAAGGATCTTCCCACTCTGATGGAGCTTCTTTATCTCTCTTTCACTGATGTGCGTCCCGCAGAAGAGACTTTCAAAGCACGCATCGATGCTGCTCGTCCCATGATCGCAAATCAGGACAAGAATCCCGCAAAGATTTTCCAGGACAAGAGAGTCCAGACTCAGTATGGCAACAATCCTATGATGAACAACATCACTCTTGCCACTCTTGATGAGATTTCTTATCCTGAAATGATTAACATGATCAAGAAGGCTACTGCCAATGCAGCTAACTTCACTTTCATATTCACCGGTAACGTTGACATCAATACCCTCAAACCGCTGCTTGAGCAGTATGTGGCTTCACTTCCCGGCAAGAAAGCAGATAAAGTCAATACCATTACAAACCTTAACCAGGTAGATGGACAGGTTAAAACTGAATGGGAACAGCCGATGGAGACTCCCGGAACCACCGTATTCAATATTTTCAGCGGCAACAATCTGGAGTATAACATTGACAACATCGTGAAACTCGAACTCGTAGGCGACGTGCTCAGCAACATTTACACCACAACACTCCGCGAAGAGGAGGGTGGCACGTATGGAGCTGATGTAGTAGGCCAGATGAATCCTAATTACGGTACCTGGAATCTTATTTATGCATTCCAGACCAACCGTGAACAGCAGGAATCTCTTCAGGCTCGTGCTTATAAAGAGCTTCTTGAGCTCCTTCAGAATGGCGCTAATGCAGAAGACTTCAATAAAGTGCGTGAGGCTGCCCTCAAGCAGTATGAAATCCAGTCTCGCACTAATATCTACTGGGATAATAATATTCTTAGCATCTGCCGTGGCTGGAACGTTCTCACCGGTCATCGCCAGGCTATCGAGAATCTTACTCTCACAGAGTTTAACAACTTCATGAAGAACCTTTATAACGGTCAGAACCGTATTCAGGTTGTCATGGTAGGTGTAGATAAATAATCTTACAATTATTATAGCAGAGGGGGTACGCTCAGGCGTTGCCCCCTTTCGCAATAATATCGGGATCATGCATACGGAATATTTTATGAATTCGTATGTCGATGATTAATAATAACGAACTTACTTAATAATATATCATGAAAAAAGTAATTATCAGCTCACTAACTGCTATTACGCTTATGACCACATTGGCACAGCCGGCAGAAGGAGCACGCACCAACCCTCTGATGATGCCCTCAAAGGCACCTCATGCCGCCGTGCCCTTCGATAAAATAGTCCCGGCGGATTATGAAGAGGCAATAATGGAGGGTATACGCCAGCAAGATAAAGAAATCGAAGCAATAGTAAATAATAAGAAGGCACCTAACTTCCAGAACACTATTGCTGCTCTGGATCGTTCCGGCAAGCTTCTAAATTACGCAACGCTTGCTCTGGGCAACGTAGAGCATGCCACAGGAGACACCGTATTGATGAATCTGATGGCAAAATTGACTCCTGTGATGTCTCAGCAGGGCACTAAGATTATTCTCAACGAGAAGCTCTTCGACCGTATCCGTAAGGTTTACGAAAATCGTGATAAGGAGAAAAATCTTACCCCTGAGCAGTTGAGACTCATAGAAGAAACCTACCGCAATTTTGCTCAGAATGGTGCAAACCTTAAGGGTGAGGATAGAAAAAAATATGAGGAACTGACCCTTAAGCTCTCTGATCTTAATCTGAAGTTCGCTCAGAACGTAACGAACGAGATGAAGAATCCCGAGCGTACTGTTTGGGTTACCATTGACAAGCTCGAAGGAATGCCCGAGAGTGCTATTGCAGCGGCAAGAGCCGACGCAGCTGAAGCCCTCAAAGCGCAGGGCAAGGAGGATGACGGCACGCTCTATATGTTCTCTATAAATCTGCCGAGCTATACTCCCTGGGCCAAATATCAGAAAGACAGCAACCTCAGAAAAGACCTTTATATCAAATACAACACCCGTGCCCAGGGGGGTGAATTTGACAACGAAGGGCTCGTGAAAGAAATCTCTAATGCCCGTCTGGAACTGGCAAAGCTTTTCGGAAAGAAAAACTATGCCGAATATGCACTTCAGGGCACTATGGCTGCCAATCCTGAAAACGTATATCAGCTCCTCAACAACCTCGCAGACAATTATCGTCCTGCAATGGAGAAAGAGCTTGCCGAGGTGCAAGACTATGCAAGAACTCAGCTTAATGATCCTAACTTCAATCTTGAAGCATGGGACTACTCCTTCTGGGCCGATAAGCTCAAAAATGAGAAATACTCCTTCAATGACGAGGACATGAAGCCCTATTTTGAGCTGAACAATACGATTGACGGAGTCTTCGGGCTTGCAACCAAGCTCTATGGATATACCTTCAAAGAGAATAAAGACATTCCGGTATATCATCCTGATGTCCGCGCTTACGAAGTATTTGATAAAGACGGCAAAGTGCTAGGAGTGCTCTATGCCGACTTCTTCAACCGTCCTGGCAAAGCACCCGGCGCATGGATGACTGAATATCGTACGGAGACCAAAGATGACAAGGGAGTGCGCGAAGTGCCTCTGATCTCAATCGTATGTAACTTTGCAAAGCCGGTAGGTGATGAAGCTGTTCTTCTCACACCCTACGAAGTGGAGACATTCCTTCATGAGTTTGGACATTCACTGCACGGGCTATCCTCACAGGCGACATACGCTGCACTTTCCGGAACAAATGTCTATCATGACTTCGTAGAGCTTTTCTCTCAGTTTAATGAGAATTACCTCACACAGAAAGAATTCCTTGACAGCTTTGCGCGCCACTATAAGACCGGAGAGACAATGCCTCAGGAGCTTATAGACAAATTCATCAAATCCTCACAGTTTGGCGCCGCATACGCTTGCATGCGTCAGTTGGGATTCGGCGTTGTCGATATGGCTTACCATACTATTACCGAACCTCTGCCTGACAATGCATCCGTAGAGGCGTTTGAGGTAATGTCTATTCAGCCTGTCAACATTTTCCGTCATCTTCCCGGCACTAATTTCTCCACCAGCTTTTCTCACGTATTCTCCGGAGGATATGCAGCCGGCTATTATGGCTACAAATGGTCGGAAGAACTTGAGGCAGATGCTTTCGAAGCCTTTAAGGAGAATGGTATTTTCGATCCCGTCACCGCAGGCAAATTCCACAAGATGCTTGAAAGCGGCGGCACGGTTGACCCGATGACACTCTACGTAGAGTTCCGTGGCAAGAAGCCCTCTGCAGACGCTCTTATGCGCCGCGATGGTATCATCAAATAAGTTGGGCATATAATCCTAAAGTTCTGGAGGTGGCGGAATAGTTCCGTCACCTCCTTTGCTATTTTCCGGGGACGATATTTTTGGAGGTATGAGATTAAAATATTAATTTTGTAGACGGCAGACGTCCCTGTTAGGTTACTTGCCAGGGCGTCAGGCATCTTAAATAACAGAAGCCTGTGCTAATCACCAGCTTAACTATTGCATAATGAAAACAGTATTTTTCGCAGAATGGGAGCAATGCGATGCAATTCTCATGGCTCTTCCGCATAAAGGGACAGATTGGGAATATGTGCTCGAAGAAGCTCAGCGGCAATACCGCCGTCTCGTTGAGGCTTTCACCACGGCCGGAGAGAATGTAATGCTTCTGGTAGATGATGTGGACGCCGCCGAGAAACTTATGTCCGGCATCCCGGCCGAGAGGTTGACCCTTATTAAGATGGAATATAATGATACCTGGACGAGAGACTATGGACCGCTTACAGTGGAGCGTGGTGACCGTCGGCGTGCTCTTGACTTCGGGTTTAACGGTTGGGGGCTTAAGTTTGCCTCTGATAAGGATAATCTCGTGAATCTTCATCTTAAGGAAAAGCACATACTGGACGATGGAGCCTATAGAAATATGCGCGGCTACGTGCTTGAGGGAGGCTCGGTGGAGAGTGACGGGCATGGAACTGTTATGACCACAACGCGATGCCTCTGCTCACCTAATCGCAATGGTGGTCTCACAAAGGCAGAAGTGACAGAGCGATTGCATGAGTATCTCGGCGCTGAGCATGTGTTATGGCTCGATTATGGAGCGCTTGCAGGGGATGATACAGACTCGCACATAGACACTCTCGCAAGACTGTGTCCGGGAAATACTATCATTTTCACAGGTTGCCGTGATGAGCGTGATTCGCATTTTGAAGAATTGCTGAAAATGCGCGCTCAGCTCACATTGTTCAGGACGAAGGAGGGAGAGCCATATAATCTTGTGGAGCTCCCACTGCCATCTCCCGTTTTCGATGAAGAGGGCAACAGGCTTCCGGCCACCTACGCGAACTATCTTGTGACTCCGCGTAACATTTTTATGCCCGTCTATGGAAATCCTACTCTTGACACGCTTGCCTGCCAGAGTGTAAGAATCGCTTATCCAAATCATAATGTAATCCCGGTAGACTGCAAGACTTTACTAAGACAGCACGGTTCGCTTCATTGCGCCACAATGCAGCTACCCGGAGGAATACTGAGTGATGTGTGGAGATGAAGATTTAATCTTATTCACTTGACAAAGAATCAAAAAAGATATGCATAATAATATTAAAATAGGGATACTGCAATGCGCCTATAATGTGGATGTAGATCTCAATAGAGTCAGAAACCAGAGGGCAATAGAAGACCTTGCATCAGAAGGGGCTGAAATCATAGTTCTTTCCGAACTCCATGACTCACTCTATTTCTGCCAGACTGAAGATGTGGACAACTTCTCACTCGGAGTGGAACTGCCCGGAGAATTTACAGACTTCTATGGACGGTTGGCGCAGGAGAATGGCGTAGTGCTTGTGACAAGCGCCTTCGAGCGTCGCGCTCCCGGTCTTTATCATAATACCTCAGTAGTGTTTGAAAAAGATGGAGAGATAGCCGGGATGTATAGAAAAATGCACATACCCGATGATCCCGGATTTTATGAGAAATTTTACTTTACTCCCGGCGATATGGGATTTGAACCTATTGACACTTCCGTAGGACGGCTTGGTGTATTGGTATGCTGGGATCAGTGGTATCCTGAAGCCGCCCGCATTATGGCCATGAAGGGGGCGGAGGTGCTTATTTATCCTACCGCCATAGGCTGGAATCCCGATGATACGAAGGAGGAGAAGCGCCGGCAGATAGATGCATGGACCATTATCCAGCGTTCTCATGCGGTGGCAAATGGTGTGCCGGTAATTTCCGTGAATCGTTGTGGCTTTGAGGCTGATCCTTCCGGCGCCACCTCCGGCATAGATTTCTGGGGTCAGAGCTTCATTGCCGGCCCTCAGGGGGAAATACTCTTTATGGCTCCTGAAGCCAAGAATTGTCAGGCTGTGGTAGAGATAGATGCCGAACGCACAGAAAACGTCAGATGTTGGTGGCCATTCTTCAGAGACCGTCGAATCGAAGCATACGGAGAAATTACCAAAAGATTTCTTAAGTAGAAAGAATATCTACGTATAGGTAAGTCGAGGCGTAGCGGCTATTTATCTGATGTCGGAGGGGGCTCCGAATGATGATGAATAGCCGTCGTTGTGTCCGGGCTGTCCGGCCACAAGCTGAGAGGCTAACCGTATGGCAGGATGGCCTATTTCCCGGTTGATATTGTCAATAGCCTTCATCAGATCCGGCCGATGCCGTTTCTCAATCTCTTTCTCACCATCAATGTCGGCAAAGAGAGAGGGAGTAAAGCATTCGGCAGCAGTGATGTCAGAGAGAATCACACCTCCTCTTTTATATCTGTGTCTGAAATCATATATGGAGTCAAGCGCAGAGATGGCTCCCTCGATAATCAGGTTGGTGTCATTGACGGGTACAGGAAAAGAGAAATGAGCCTGCGGAGCAAAATATCCATTCTGAGTGTGAAATCTATTTGTGCGCAGGAGAACAGTTACGGATAGGCATCTTCCCCGCATGGCACGCAGACGCCGTGCGCAGTCAGAGGCATAAATAATTATTCTGGATCGGATATAGTCGTAATCACTCTCATCCTGAGGGAAAGTGCGGGTTTCGCTGATAGAGTCTTGCAGTTGGCGGCCGATGTGAGAAAGATCTATGCATGGCTCGCCATTTAGTTCTCTCCAAGTCTTCTCACCATTGACGCCCATAAGTTTCCTTATCCACTGCACCGGACGCCTTGAAAACTGGAGAGCGGAATAGACCCCTTCCGCAGCCAGCTTTGAAGCCAATCTTCTTCCTATGCCCCATACATCTTTGATGGGCATATCTCCCAGGAGTTTTTCTATCTCAGAAGGGTCATCAAGGATGCGGACACTAATACCGGCCTTCTTCCCGGACTCAGTGGCAATTTTTGCGAGCGTCTTAGTGTGAGAGAAGCCTACAGTGACCGGAATGTCAGCCTCTGAGAGGCAGGAAGAGACTATGTCATGACCTATAATAGGGAGGGCAGTGGTAGGGATGCCGTTGATATCAAGAAAAGACTCATCTACAGAATAATCGAGCGCCCTCGGCACGAATCTTGCTATAATAGCGTGCACCTTGAGGGAGATATTGCGATAAAGAAGGTGATCGCCACTGAGAGCAATCAGTTTGCCATCATGAATGAGATCTCTTAATTCAAAAGCCGGTTGCCCCATTCTGACGCCCAATTTCTTTGCTTCGTTGCTTCTCGCAATCGCGCATCCGTCATTATTACTCAGCACAACGACCGGTCGCCCGACAAGCGATTTGTCGCGGGTGCGTTCGCAAGAAACGAAGAAATTATTGCAGTCGGCAAGTCCCCACATAAGCAAAAGAGTCTACAAGAAGATATGCAAAGATAGCAAAAGTTTTCGAGATGACTGCGCTTGAGATGCCGAAAAAAAGTGTTAAATTTGCAGAATATTATTGCCTGAAAGTTTTGAAATACCGGTATGGAATAATTTGCATAATACTCAGTGTGCTGCTTTTTCAAGGATGCAGCAGCGCGCGCCATGTGCCTGCCGGAAGCTATCTTCTTGACAAGGTGTCGCTGGAGATAGAAGACTCTACGAAGTCGGTGACAGAGCAGGAAATGATGCTTTACGTGCGTCAGCAGCCCAACCATAAAATGCTATGGAGCACAAAGTTTCGTCTCGATATTTACAATATGTCGGGCAAGGACACTACCAAATGGTGGAATCGGTGGATACGCAAACTCGGTGAGCCCCCGGTGATATATGACAGCACTCTAAGATTGTCAAGCGAGAGCCAACTGCGCAAAGCTCTCGTCAATAAGGGGTATCTGGATGCAAAAGTAACCTCCGACACTCTTATGGACGCGGCGAAACGTAAGGCTAAAGTGACTTACCGCCTCATGCCGGGGAGTCCGCATCGCATATCTTCTATAAAATATGAGTTCCCGGACGATACGCTCCGCAATATCGTAATATCTGATAGCCTCCACTTCGTTATTCGTGAGGGAGACCCTCTTGATAAAGACATTCTCGAGAAAGAGCAGGCAGTTATAACGAACCATTTAAGGAATAAGGGTTATTACACTTTCGTAAAGGAGAATGTAACTTTCGTAGCAGACACCACTGCAGGGAGCAGTGATGTAGAACTCCTGGTGAAAATCAGCGATTTCTCCAATATGCAAGGAGGAGGTGCCGTGCAAAGCAGGAATCATCACCTCAGACACATAATCAGGCGTGTGGAGTATATCACCGACTATGACCCGGCCAGAATGGAAGAACTTGCCACGGCTACAGGTATCGATAGCGTCCATTACAAAGGAATTGAGATAATATATGGCAAAGATAGATATCTGCGGCCGTCTGTGCTTTATGATAATTGCTATCTGCATCCGGGTGAAGAGTATAAGGAGATAAACGTGACGCGTACGCACCGGGCCCTTTCCCGACTCGGTATCCTTAAATTTGCAAATATTAGATTCGTGCCTTCGGGGAGCTTAGGAGATACGGAATTTCTTGATGCGTATATTCTACTCACCCCCGCAAAGTCTCAGTCGGTAGCGCTCGAACTTGAGGGCACTCACTCTGAAGGGGACCTCGGCATAGCGGCTTCCGTGACTTATACTCATAGGAATGTAGGCAAGGGAAGCGAGACGTTGACTGCAAAATTTCGGGGTGCTTACGAGTCGGTCAGTGGTAATCTTGAGGGCTTTATCCATAACAGATATATGGAATATTCGGTAGAGGCCGGAGTGTCTTTCCCGAAATTCAAAGCACCGCTGCTCAAGGAGAGCTTCAAAAGAAAGATACAGGCTAAGACGGAATTTAACGTTTCGCTGAACTATCAGGAACGACCGGAATATACAAGAATAATTGGCACGGCCGGATGGTCATATCGCTGGTCGGAGAGTGCGACGTCCAACAGACACGTTTTCACACCCTTGGATATCAATTACGTATATTTGCCTGAGAGTACGAATGGATTTATAAATGAAATTGCCCCGGACAACCCTTTGCTCAGATACAGCTATGAAGACCACTTCATAGAGCGTATGGGTTATCAGTTTTATCATACAAATAAGAGGAGAGAGCATCTTTGGACGCGTGGAATGCAACGCGATGTCTACACCATAAGAGTGAATGGAGAGATAGCCGGCAATCTTCTTTTCCTAATAAATTCCATATTTACGCCGAGACGCAATTTTCACACCAATCCCTATAAGGTGTTCGGAATTCGCTATTCCCAATATTTCAAAGTGGATGGCGACTTTGGCTATATTCATTATTTCGACAACAGAAATTCGATAGCATTTCATGCCGGCATAGGTGTGGGGGTGCCCTACGGCAATTCATACGTTCTTCCCTTTGAAAAACGCTTTTATGGAGGCGGTGCGAATGGAGTGAGAGGATGGGATGTGCGCACTCTCGGACCGGGAAAATATAGAGGGAGCAATTCCGTAAGCGACTTTATCTTCCAATGTGGAGATATACGCCTGCTTCTCAATGCTGAATATCGCGCCAAACTCTTCTGGGTCATAGAGGGTGCACTCTTTATTGATGCCGGAAATATATGGACTATCAGGAACTATCCTGAGCAACCGGGCGGTTGCTTCTATTTCAATGAATTTTATAAAGAGATTGCAGCCGCTTACGGAGTGGGAATCAGATTGGATTTCAACTATTTTCTCCTCCGCTTTGACTTAGGAATGAAGGCGCATAATCCCGCTGAGGGAGCCGTAGCATGGCCTCTTGTTCATCCCAAATGGGGCAGAGACAGCAGCTTTCATTTCTCTATTGGCTATCCATTCTGACATTATTACAAATATTCTGACTATGAAGAAATTAGCAATTTTCGATTTGGATGGTACGCTTCTGAATACGATAAGTGATCTTGGCGCTGCCACTAATTATGCTCTCTCGAAGAAGGGCTATCCCGAGCACCCGATAAAGGCCTATAACTACATGGTGGGAAATGGAGTTAGAAAGCTGATAGAGCGGGCACATCCTGATGCGGAACCTGCCGAGATTGAGGAGCTATTCGCCATCTTCCGTGAGTATTATGATGTGCATTGCACCGACACCACAATACCGTATCCGGGGATTCCTGAGCTTCTTAAAGAATTAAGAGCCAATAATATAGCTATCGCAGTCGCATCTAATAAGTATCAGGAGGCGACTGAAAAGATAGTCCGTCATTTTTTTCCGGATATTGACTTTGTCTCAATAAAGGGTAACGTGCCTGAGCGTCCGGCAAAACCTGATCCTTCTATTGTGTTTTCAGTGCTTTCAGAATTCCCTACTCCAAAGCGTGACGTGCTCTACATCGGCGACTCGGCGGTGGATATGGAGACAGCGCGCAGAGCCTGTGTGGAAAGCGTCGGAGTGACCTGGGGATTCCGTCCGGTGAGTGAACTTCGTAAAGCCTATGCGGATCACGTGGTCAGTCAGCCGGCAGAGATTTTGCAGTTCATACACGATAGATTCTGAGAAAATATCCCGCTGAGAACTATCCGTCCCAGAATCTCTCTTTTTGCTAAAATCATTTAAAAGTAAACATACAAGAGAGGGCACGTCAAAAAATGCAAATTTTTGATGCGCCCTCTAAGAGTATTATACCTGTACTTACTGTCTTTCAGCCGATCAGTCAAGTTTAAGGACTGCGAGGAAAGCCTTTTGGGGTACTTCCACGCTTCCTATCTGCTTCATACGTTTCTTACCTGCTTTCTGCTTCTCCAGCAGTTTGCGTTTACGAGAGATGTCGCCACCGTAACACTTGGCGGTTACGTCTTTTCTAACTGCCTTAATCGTTTCTCTCGCAATGATTTTCGCTCCAATGGCTGCCTGAATGGCAATGTCAAATTGCTGACGCGGGATTAGCTCCTTCAGTTTCTCACACATTCTTCTACCGAAGCGCACAGCATTGTCGGCATGAGTGAGGGTGGACAGAGCATCAACAGATTCTCCATTAAGAAGAATGTCAAGCTTCACCAGATTAGAGGGGCGGAAATCATGAATGTGATAGTCAAACGATGCGTAGCCTTTTGAGATACTTTTCAGCTTGTCATAGAAGTCAATGACAATTTCACCCAGAGGCATATCAAAAGTCAGTTCCAGACGGTTACCGCTGATATATTCCTGCTTTACGAGCTCTGCACGCTTACCCAGGCATAGGGTCATGATAGGGCCGATATAATCTGCCTGTGTAATGATAGAGGATCTGATGTAGGGCTCCTCAATATGGTCGATGAGGGTTGGCTCCGGGAGTCCTGAGGGGTTATGCACCTCAGTCATATTCCCTTTCTTATCAAAGACTCTATATGACACGTTGGGCACAGTCGTGATGACATCCATGTCAAATTCGCGTCCGAGTCGTTCCTGAATAATCTCCATGTGAAGGAGCCCGAGAAATCCGCAACGGAATCCAAATCCGAGGGCAGCCGATGATTCCGGCTGAAATGTGAGAGAGGCATCGTTGAGCTGAAGTTTTTCCAGAGAGGCTCTAAGGTTTTCAAAATCTTCGGTCTCTATGGGATAAACGCCGGCAAAGACCATAGGCTTTACCTCCTCAAACCCCTCGATGGCGTTCTCACAAGGATTTTTGACGTGAGTGATGGTATCGCCGACCCGAACTTCGCGGGAGGTTTTGATGCCTGAAATGATGTAGCCTACATTTCCTGCAGAAAGCTCCTTTCGAGGTGACATTTCAAGCTTCAGAACGCCTATTTCATCTGCATCATACTCTTTCCCGGTGGAGACAAACTTTACGAAGTCTCCGGTTTTGATAGTGCCGTTGACTATCTTATAGTAAGCGATGATGCCTCTGAAGGGGTTGAATACCGAGTCGAAAATCAGAGCCTGGAGAGGAGCGTCAGGATCGCCTTTCGGAGCGGGCACACGAGTAACGATTGCATTTAAGATCTCATCAATGCCTTGACCGGTCTTTCCGCTGGCCCTTATCACTTCAGAAGGGTCACATCCCAAAAGGTCGACAATCTGGTCTTCCACCTCATCGGGGTTTGCTGAGTCGAGATCGCATTTGTTGATTACAGGAATTATCTCCAGATCATTATCAATGGCCATGTAGAGATTAGAAATGGTCTGAGCCTGAATGCCCTGCGAGGCATCGACTATCAGGAGGGCTCCTTCGCAAGCGGCGATAGAGCGCGACACTTCGTATGAGAAATCCACGTGTCCCGGAGTGTCTATCAGATTAAGGGTATAGCGTTCGCCATCCTGTTCCCAGTCCATCTGTATCGCATGGCTCTTGATGGTTATGCCTCGTTCACGTTCAAGGTCCATATCGTCAAGGACTTGATTTTCCATGTCCTTTGCCGATACGGTATTGGTTCGTTCGAGCAGACGGTCAGCCAAGGTTGACTTGCCGTGGTCGATATGTGCTATTATGCAAAAATTTCGAATATTCTTCATGCGTGCTGAGAATTGACCTGCAAAGATACAAAAAAGTTTGGGATAATGGAAATTTAGGCAATATAAAGCTCTTAGAAACTTCAGGCTTAATACGGATGGTTATTCCAATCTGTGAGTGTCGCAGTGGGATAATAAAAATTCAGAATCTGGCGGAAATCAGCACCCTCCTTCGCCATACGAGCAGCGCCAATCTGGCAAAGGCCTACTCCGTGTCCCCATCCTTTTCCGTCGAGGCGGAAGCCTTGCTGAGTTTCAGTGATTTGGAAATCGGAGGATAGAAGGTGGCTTGGGCTCAGGGCTCTCCTGATGAATAGCTCTTTGCCGAGAGTAAGGGGATGGTCGGCTACTATTCTCAGCATTTTGATTCGGCCTGACGGGCCGCGCTGCAGGGGTGCTAATGCTTGGATTTGACCAGTGTCGTGTCCGAACTTGTCATGAATGTATTTTCTTATTTCCTCCCGAGTCAATTCTACGCTCCAGACTTTGAAGGGAGTTCCTAAGTCATAATCATTAAGAATGGTGGATAAGAAGGCGTTTCTATCAGTCTCCTTCATGTCAGACAAGTCGCAGAATGGATCTTCAAAACTCTTCAGATAATGAGGGTCATTCTCTTGCCAGCAGGTAGAGAAGAGCTCGGTGTGACCGCCGCAATGCTTTGAGAAGCGAGCATCTGCAATGTTGCCGTCGGAGTCCGTGAGCACAAGTCCCCGAGTGGCTTCTACAGCCTCTTCTGCTACTCTTTTTCTATTACTGTCATCGGGAATGCCTTGATATCTCTGGCAATGATCATCGTTGCATACATGAAAGTCTCTATGGTCGCCGGTGTCATTGAAGCCTATAATTGTGTCAGAGGAATGTATGGATTCATTGGGGGAGAGAGCGGCATGTGTTCCAAGAATTTTTCCCATAGCCCATGAACGTGAAATTACTGCGTGTGCTTTTAAAAATTCCGCAGGAGCTTCGGGATTCATCTCTGAGGCAATGACGGAGCAAAGATATTGCTCTACGTCAATAGAGGAGATTAGGCGACCGTTAATGATCTCATAATCACCCCTGAAATGTAATGTCTTCTTGCTATGCCAATGAAAGTCTTTGCCTATCAGTCCATTATGGAGTATGAAGCCGTCAGGGCATTTCTCCACCTCAGGATACCCGGAAGTAAGAATATGTATGCGAAGTGGTATCGGACTTATCATTTGAGTAAAAGGGACTGAACAGAAGAGAATTCATCGGGGGAGAGGGCCACCTCATTGTAGATTTCTTCCACTTCCCGGGCCGAAAGACTGTCGAAAGACTTTTCATCGGGCACTATAATCAATCCTGCCATATCCACAGCTCCGGGACTTACAGTGCGATGTAAGTCATCTTCACGAGAATAGTGTGAGGGTCTGTGCGCTGTGCGTGGTATAATCACAATGCGCAGTTTGCCCATAGCATCTATCCAGACCAGAGAGTTCAGAAGATCCGCAGTAGCGAGCGACTCATCAAAGGATTCTCTCGTAAGTCTTTGATTGTAGCCGGATTTGCGATACCCCTTTGCCTTTTGTGCGAGATTTAACATCTGCATACCAACGGGAGTCGGTTCAATAACAAAACTCCAGAATCCGAAGGGAATGTTACCGGAGAAATCGGTGGAAAGCATAAGACCTGGATTGTCTGAAGAATGTTCTTGCTCCACAAGCTGAATGAGAGGTAGCTCGCAGTCTGCGCATGCTTGGAAATGCAGATGATCTGGAGCAGAAGCTCCTGCTGAGGCTCCATTATAAAAAGCGCATAGTCCCCTCATAGACTCGATAAAGGTCACCATATCAAGAGGCCACTGAGACTGTGGACGATGGGTGGTGGAGGAGATAGTAAGATGCAGAGGGAAAATGGGGTAGGGGTTTACTAAAATGTCGAATTCGGAGTTTAATGACTCTGCTATCTGCTCTTTGGGGCGGTTGCAGTCGCAGAGAAAGCAGGGGCGTTTTTCAACCGAAGCAGCATCGGTCGCGGCTTTCGTAGAACGAACCCTACCTGGATTGAACTGCACGGCAGATTTAAAGTCGGCCACTGCAATATCTCGTTTCTTTACACTGGAGAGCGCGGCATAGTTTTCCCGCGCAGTAGACCAGACGGAAAGTTGAGCTATATAAAAATTCTGAAGAGGGTGGGAAACGTGCCCCGGAATTCTATGAGCCATAGTAAAGAGGTGTTAAAACCGATCTTATTTATTTATGGTTGGGAAATGCGGCGACGCATCTCCATGCTTCTTACAAAATCTTTATAAAAATTATGGGCATTAACCTGACCGACACTAAGGTCAGCGTCGCTATTTCCTTCCCAACGACGGCAGCAATACAAAGAATCGTAAATGCGTCCGACTTTATACTCACCACTCACCGCAAGGCACATAGCATAGTCCTCTCCGTAAGAGACGTCAGGGAATAGAAATTTGCGTGCCACCGGTGTGAAGAAAGCTCTTGGAGCACCAAAACCATTAATGCGAAGAGCATTGTCAGGGCCATTTTCGTCTGTCCATTCACGATGATCTATAAGCCCCGGGCCTATTGGGTTGAGTGAAAAATCTGTGAGAGTGTATGAGCCGACAACCATTGCACACCCCTCTTCATAAAACTTATTTATGATAGTAGAGAGTGTGTCAGGCGATGAATAAAGGTCATCGGAATCAAGCTGAACAGCAAAGCGTCCGCAATGCTCGCTCTCAATAGCCTTGTTCCAGCACCCTCCTATGCCAAGGTTTTCGTTTTCGGGTACTGCTATCACTATCAATCGGGAATCATTTATAGTGCTCAATGCTTCAGACGTCCCATCGGTGGATTGATTATCTACCACGATGACGTTATAATCAAAGTCCGCTTTCTGAGACAATGCTGAGTTCACCGCATCAAGTATGGTTCTCACTCTGTTTCTAACCGGAATGACGATAGAGGCCATGACTCCGGCGGTAATACACTCATCAGGAGAGATGGATTTTCGTTCTCCTACTTTAGCATTAAGCTGCTTGAGATAATGCAGGAAATCCTTTTCTCTCTCTATCTGATAGTCTCTTCTGGCGGGATTGACGTAGTCATGCTGCTTTTCTCCCGATTTACGGTGATCAATGCGTCTGATCCGATATAGAAATTCCGGTACGTTGACAATCCTGTCTATCCCCTGAAGAGCGATATATAGGCGAAGGGCATACCATCCTCCGTCCATATTGGAATCTCGCTCTATGAGCATGGAGCAACCCTTTGCTGCTATTTCTGTATCAATCACTACCAGAGGCCCGAAGTCAAAATCGTCTCTTACAGAGCCAAGCTGATAAGTGATTACCGGATGATGTTCCAAACTTCCATCTTCAAGAATTTCATCATAGTTGCTGAAAAGAAGATAGGCTCCGGAGGCGGCCGCTAAATCAGACATTCTTCTTAGGGAATCAGACGTGATGTCAATCTCTTTGTCTGAAAGCAGGAGTGCAACGTGGCGCTCTTCGGGATGTTGGTTCAGAAAATCTGCAAGAGCCTTGAGGCCGGTGAAACGGGTGAGTAGCATTGGTGTCAGAAATTATATGGTGAGAATATGCACATTAAATTTTCTCAAGTCGTGGATTATTGATGGAAAGCTTACTTGAAAGAATTGAGAATATCTTTCATCAGCGCATCGCGTGCGCACTGCTCTGTAATGGCTTCAAAGGGCACGCTTAGCACAGCGCGTCGTCCGCTTCCTTTCTTCCCGATAAATCCGGCGGGGGTATCGGTATCGGTAAATTCGAGAATCTGACGGGCATTAGAGTCAGTAGAATAAAGCATGTCGGGATTCTCCACTATGTATTGCTTGTCGTTAAGGGTATTGGAATAAGAGAATGTGCGTTCACGCACGCCCTGAGAATTTCCGAAAGTAGTGCGAAGTTTTCCGGAGCGTGTCTTAGGAGCCTCGTTAAGTGGTTCCACGCCGAGAACATTTCTTGCGAAGTCATGGTCGGACTCAGTAGAGCGACTGTCAAAAAGGTCGCTGGCGATATACTGTCCGCTCACCAATAGGTTGCCACCCTTAGAGAGGTAATTCCTGATAGCATTCTGGAGTTGAGGCGGGAACGTGCGGAAGTTGACGCCGCTTTTACCATTACCCACCACAGTGGTCTTCTGCTTACCGAGTATCAGGTCTACAGTCTTATATGAAGTGAGTTTGACGTCTCCGCTAATGACCGCTGATGCTGAGCAGCTGACGAAGCCATAACCGGCATTTGCTATAGACATGCCGTGAATCATAGGATAATCAAAATTATTTCCTGCAATCACTGTCTGGAGATAGTTGCCATTGGAGCGTCCAAAGCTTTCTCCGGCGGAACGGCGAAATTCTGTCTGATGGCCTGAGAAAGATATGTCACGAATATAAGGCACTCCGAAGTCATTTTCAGAATCAAACCCGGCTCTGCCATTCTCATTGATTTTGCCGGGACCCGCCACGCGAGAGAATCCGTTGACGATAAGGATAGGGCTTGAGTCGCCGGTGCCCTCACGCATAGATAAGATTTCGGAGGGGAAGGAGAGTCCGCCGTCATTCACAGCTACGATCTTGAAAGAGTGAATGTCATTATCGTTGATTTTGACTTCATAATGGGTAGAGCTTGTCTCTGCGATTTTTCTAAATCCCATGACGTCTTGAGATCTTTCAAATATCAGGTATTTTTTTGGTGTCGCAGTGGGCTCAAGAGAGTCCTTGTTAGGCTGCCATGAGAGTCGGTAGTGGTGCTTATTCTTCCGCTCGATGGCAAAATCTTTTACCGGAAGAGGCTGCACTACAAATTCGCGCCCCTTTCTTTCGGCAAGAAATCTTCCGAGCGCCTTATAGATAGAACGCCCCACAAGAAAACGGAACGATGGGTCAAGGCCATACTGCATATCTCCGAAATTCTGATGGCTCATCAGCTCAATAAGTGCGGTGGGCACCTCAGGCACGCGTGCCTCAAGATATGACTTGTCCCACATGGAGCGTCTGGTCCAGCGAGGCTCAAAAGTCTGACGGATATCTGTAGTGATCTGGCGCATGAGCAGGTCGGTGAGCTGGCGGGAGTTCATTCTCGGAGTGCCATCGGCATAAGACTGTCCTCCGTTCGTATAATAGATGCCCAGAGTGCCGACAATGCTGTCGTCACTTCTCTTTCCGGCATCTGAGTGTAGAGCCATGGTGACGTCGACAGGAATGTTGAGTCCCTTTCTGTTCGGTAGCACGCGTGAGCCGCCGGCAAGATAGTTTACCCAATGTCCACGACCTGTGTAGTCGTCCTTATAGTCGTCATTGCCGTGGAAAGGTGAATAAACGCTCTCCGGGATTCCGGCCCAATGCATCCAATATCTCGCTCCTTCAAGGAAGCGGGGGAGTCCTGACGTAGAGAATTTGCCACTGGAGCCTTTGGGTGCAACAGGTGTGCGGTCGGCAGCATAATCCTCTGCATCCACATCTTCCTCAAAGAGGTCTTCGTCTCCGTTTTCGA
Source organism: Bacteroidales bacterium (assembly GCA_014800685.1). Taxonomy (GTDB): domain Bacteria; phylum Bacteroidota; class Bacteroidia; order Bacteroidales; family Muribaculaceae; genus Lepagella. The sequence goes on along the minus strand of JAAVFQ010000030.1, from coordinate 4,990 downwards.
GAGGGGCCGAAGAGTTGGCGGTAACGTCGCGACGGCTCGTGCTGCGTTCGATATTGCCCATGCCTCCTCCGATCTTGATAGCATCGGCAGTGACAATCTTATCGGCCTGAGATGAAAGATTTGTCAGGGTGACTATGGGCTCAGTATCGCTATATCCCTCTTCAAAGGGGAATGTGCCGAGATAAATCCATGTGCTCCCTCCCATGGTCTGATTGACCGAAAACTCTCTTGAGCCTCCGGAATAGTTGACGGTATATTTTGCATCTTTTGTGCTGTTGGGAAGAGTCTTATAACTTACGTAAACAGCATATTCTCCATCCTGCGGGATATCTGCATACCAAGCTGCCACACTGGGTTTGCCGCTTTTCACGGTTTTGGCCTGACGGTAAGTACCGGCCTCAAAGGGGTTTTCCGTGTCGCGGAACGTGCGTAAATCGTATATAAATCCGTCTCCATCCCCCGTTTCCCATTTCCGGCTTCCGGAATGTTCTTTATAGTAAGGCTGAGAATAGAGCTCTCCGTCAATATTGGTATCATTATCTACAATTACCTCATGCTTATTGACGTCTCGTTCTCGAGGGAGCATCACATAGGCACCGGCATTTTCAAGCATAGGAACTATATAGGGAAGCACATAGCTCATAGTATACGTGTCTTCCAGAGTCTCAAAAAGCAATGGACGCTGCCATGCCCATCCTCCATTCTTGAAATATCGGCCGTGAGAATGCCACATGGCCACAATATCCTTCTCCATCCCTTTTGAGGGGGTGGCGTAAGGATCTGTAGCAACTACAAATGGCTCGTTAGTTCTATATTTTTCGGGGAGCCGGTCTATCTTCCGGGAATAGTAGGAGAGTGGATGCGAGCCAACGCTAAGAGTGACATTATAATCCCTGATAGAGTCCGGCAGAGCTCGCTTCACTGCCTTTGTGAAGTCTGAAATGAGAGATTGCGATATGGGAATGTAAGTGAAATTATCATTCAGCCTTACGTCAGTAGTCCGATTTATGTCATTAGGATTAACAGAATTCACTCTGAGTCCGCCGGGATTTACATTGTCAGGGACAGCCTTAAGGATTTCTCTATTGACAGCGAGTGTCAGAGAATCGTTGGAGGCCTTCTCCGGAGCCGGAGCAGAGGGATTTGAAAAGCGCTTTGTGGTAGTGGTGGAACGTTTGGGTGCGGGCGCAGCCGTTTGCTTTCGGTCGCGTCTTGATTTCTTGCTCTCGGATTTTGAAGCGCTTGAATTTTTATTATTGCTTTTTGAGGAACTTTTTTTAGATTTGGACTTAGAGGATTTTGACCCGGATGTCTGGGTCGTCCCACTTTTTTTAGCAGATTTCCTTGCTTGCAGCTCTACCGGAGTAAGCGCTGAACAGGAAAGTATAAGGGAGAGACTGATTCCGATTATATTTCTTAAATTCATTTTGTCACGATTTTTTTAGACTACAAAATTAGCCAATTCTCTTCATTCCGCCAAAATCGCGTCTTCTTCTTAACCTTTTTTAATAAGTAAGTTCTAAAAAAATAATGATATAGGTAAGATTAAAACTCTTCTACTATAAGACTCCTCCCTTTGGACTGATTTTGTATTGTCACTCAGACAGATATGCCTATATCTTCATTCACTCTGCCGATAAATAATCTCCAAAAATACGTCATTTTAAGCAGATAGATTTTATCACTTACTTAGGTGTTTTTTTCAGATAGCTCATGCATTCCATCATCTATTTGTGTATGTCGGCGGATTTTATTAACTTTGCAGCGTAGGCTTTTAGCCTGCTCCCTTAAAAAGACTAATACATATCTAATAACTATGGCAACTAAACCCTTTCATTATCAGGAGCCGTTTCCTCTTGGCCCCGATACCACAGAATATCGTCTTATTACAAAAGACTATGTGAAGGTAGAAGACTGGAACGGCCATGAAATGCTCGTGGTTGACCCCGAAGCGCTTACTATCATCGCCAATGAAGCTTCTCATAACTGCTCATTTATGCTTCGCAGAGAGCATAACGAGATGGTGGCTAAAATCCTCAACGATCCGGAAGCGTCAGAAAATGACAAGTTCGTAGCCTTAACAATGCTTCGCAATGCCGAAGTGGCAGCTAAGGGCGTGCTCCCGTTCTGTCAGGACACCGGTACGTCTATCTGTGCTGCTTATAAAGGTCAGCAGGTCTGGACAGGCTGCGATGATGAAGAGAAGATTTCTCTCGGAGTCTATAAGACATATACGGAAAACAACCTCCGTTACTCTCAGAATGCTCCCCTTACAATGTATGAAGAGGTCAACACAGGCTGCAATCTTCCGGCTCAGATTGACATTCATGCCACTGAGGGTGATGAATATAAGTTCCTCTTTGTTGCTAAGGGTGGTGGCTCAGCTAATAAGACCTATCTCTATCAGGAGACTAAAGCCATCCTTAACAAAAAGACTCTCGTGCCCTTCCTCATCGAGAAGATGAAGACTCTTGGCACAGCAGCCTGCCCCCCTTACCATATCGCATTCGTTATCGGAGGCACCTCGGCTGAAGCCAATCTGGCCGCCGTCAAGAAAGCATCAGTAAAATATTACGACAATCTGCCTACCACCGGTAACGAATATGGTCGTGCGTTCCGTGATGTAGAGCTTGAAAAAGAGCTTCTCGAAGCCGCACATTGCCTCGGTCTTGGCGCTCAGTTCGGTGGTAAATATTTTGCACATGACGTAAGAGTGATCCGCCTTCCCCGTCACGGTGCTTCCTGCCCCGTCGGCATGGGTGTAAGCTGTTCAGCTGACCGCAATGTAAAGGCTAAAATAAATCGTGACGGTCTCTGGATAGAGAAGCTTGATGAGTTCCCCGGCGAACTTATCCCCGCAGAACTTCGCGAAGCGGGCGAAGGTGAAGTAGTTAAGATAGATCTTAATCGCCCGATGGAGGAAATTCTCGCCACGCTTGACAAGTATCCCGTCAGCACACGCCTCTCACTTAATGGCACTATAATAGTAGGCCGCGACATAGCTCACGCAAAAATTAAAGAGCGTCTTGATGCTGGCGAAGAAATGCCTCAATATCTCAAGGATCATCCTATCTATTATGCCGGCCCTGCCAAGAAGCCGGAGGGAATGCCTTCAGGCTCATTCGGTCCGACCACTGCCGGCCGCATGGACCCATACGTTGATCAGTTCCAGGCTGCCGGAGGCTCTATGGTAATGATTGCCAAGGGTAACCGTTCTCAGCAAGTGACTGATGCCTGCAAGAAGCACGGCGGTTTCTACCTCGGTTCTATCGGTGGCCCTGCTGCCATTCTTGCTAAAAACAGCATCAAGAATGTAGAGCTCCTTGAGTATCCCGAACTCGGCATGGAGGCTATCTGGAAAATTGAGGTAGAAGACTTCCCTGCATTCATTCTCGTAGACAATAAGGGTAACGATTTCTTCAAGCAAATCAAACCTCGCTGTCCGATGGACTGCTCCAAGCAGTAAATTGCTGACTATTCAGAATTTAGGAATATAAAAAATCCGGACATTCCATTTCAGTGAATATCCGGATTTTTTGATGTCAACTATAATGCAACCTCATTTCGGAGGTTCTGAAAGTCAAAAGATAACGTTATATTTTCTTAATAGAGTAATAGGATGGTAAGACTCCTTGGCCTTGCGAAGGCCGGGATCTCCGGAGTCATCCTCGCGGTTAATGTATCGGATGTCCGGATGCTCAGCCAGCATCTTGCGCGCGAAAAGAGTATTTATGGTCTCATAGCTTCCATTGTAAGCTCGTAAAGCCTTTTCTATATGAATGAAGAGCGTGTCTCCTACTATGTCTCCTATAGTGAAGGCAACTACTTTACCATCTACGAGAAGAAGAGCTCCATGCATTTCGTTATCTCCCTTCATAAACTCCTTTATCATCTTTCGGGTCTGCTCTCTTTCTATAATCGCCATCTCAGTGTCATCTCCTTCAAGGTCGAAAAGATCCATGAATTTAAGTGCAAGGATAGCATTCTCCGGTGTCATGGTCAGAAGGGTGTGATCATGATAGTCTGCCATAAATCTATTGACATGATTACGCTTCTTTGACAATTTTTTCCCTTTAAGAGTTGCAAGTCCTTCAGCGTCATAGAGATAATCCGCCCAGTCTTCAAGCTCTTCTATTTTGGTAGGCTCTAGATTCCTGAAGTCTTCAAGATAGGAGAGAGGAACAGCAGAAAATTCAAGTTTTATTCCCTGCTCATCGCAATATTCTTTCAAGAGCTTTACGGATTCAGCCAGAGGCAACTCTCCCAATGGCATTGAGAATGCCGGCTTTGTCAAATCGTCCTCTACCGCTCCCTTAATGAAAAGCGTATTCTTATAAATGCAATATTCATAATTGAAGACATCTACCCACATGAGAATTCCTCCGTAAGAAAAGTCGGTAGTGCGGCTCTCCTGTCGATTGAGGTAGGGTGTGATAAGGTGCATATCCTCAAATGTGATAGTCTTGAAATGGAGTGGGGATAATTGTGAAGATTTCTCCTTTGATGTGGTAATTATGAGATTTCTGGTCATCTTTGTTTCCGTAGTAGTGTCTGTGTTACCACTATAAAGATTGCCGATTAAGCAAGAGTCATATCCAGAGTGCTCGTGCGTATAAAATGTGTTCATAGTATCTATAGTTTATTAGTGTTGATCTTAGAGGGACGACCCCTCTTGTTATTCTAAAAACACTCTGCTATATAGAAATGTTGGATGGTAGTCTTAAAATATTTGGCTGTAAGACCCCAATCCGCAAGAAATGTCTTTGTTTTCTTATGATGAAGTGTTATCCTTTGTCGTGGATTGGAGGTAAAGATTTTCAAGTGAAAATGGTTTACTGAAGAATTGTCAAGCTGCCACCAAAATAAAAGACGAGGCTGTCTAACAAGTTTAGGCAGTCTCTTTTTTCGTTCAGTCAGGCTAAAAAAAATAAGGCTTTCATGCTGAAATTCAGCGCGAAAGCCTTTGCTATGTCATAGATTTTTAGTAAAT
>JAAVFQ010000029.1 GCA_014800685.1 Bacteroidales bacterium | reverse complement strand
TAAAAATCTATGACATGGCAAAGGCTTTCGCGCTGAATTTCAGCATGAAAGCCTTATTTTTTTTTTAGCCTGACTGAACGAAAAAAGAGACTGCCTAAACTTGTTAGACAGCCTCTTATTTTTTGTTATGTAAATTAATGTCTTAGAGTCCTACACAATGTATCGCGCAGTTTACTGCCTGATAGCAGTAGTCGTATACGTAGGGTACTAAGCCGCAGAATACGATACCAAGTACGCAGAGTCCGAGTGCAAGACGATCTGCAAAGTGACCGCGAATATTCTCTATCTTCGGCTCATCGGGGCTTATCCACATTGCCTTCACTACAAGAAGATAATAGTAAAGTGAAATGATAGTATTGATAAGCGCTATGAGCACGAGCATGTAGAGTGCCATGCTGTCAGTTGAAGTCACTGAGGTGAACATCAAAATTTTGCTGAAGAATCCCGCGAACGGAGGAATACCTGCAAGTGAGAACATCGCAAGTGTCATGGCAAATGACAGGCGGGGATTGCTCTTATGCAGTCCGTTATAATCCTCTATTTCAAGCTTGCCGGTCTGATTCTCTATCATTGCAATTACAGAGAATGCGCCGAGGTTGCTGACAATGTAGACTATAATGTAGTAAAGCATTGAAGTCAGTCCAAGGCCATTACCTACGGCTGCTGCGAGCATTATATATCCGGCCTGCGAGATTGAAGAGAAGGCCATGAATCGCTTGATGTTTCTCTGGCGGATTGCGAAAAGGTTACCCACCGTGATTGTGGCGATGATCAGTGCATAAAGCATCCATTCCCATGCGTCTGCCCATACCTGACCGAAAGCCTGAACGAATACCACGAAGAAGGCGAAGGCGGCAGCTCCTTTACTTACTACTGAAAGATAGCTGGTGACTGCAGTCGGAGCTCCCTGATATACATCGGCTGTCCATAGATGGAACGGTACGAGTGACAGTTTAAATCCGATACCTGCCATTACGAAAGCAAGTGCACAGAGCATAAGGCCACTCATGTTGCCGGATATGAAGCTCTCGCGGAGATCATTGAAGTAGAGAGAACCGTTGCTGCAGCCATATACGAAGGAGATACCCATAAGCAGGATTCCTGATGAGAACACTGCTGTCATGATGTATTTGGTAGCTGCTTCTGCACTTTCGTAGTGCTTCTTATTGAAGGCTACGAGCGCTGCAAGGGGTAGTGAGGCTGCTTCAAGGCCAATTACAAAGAGGAGGAAGTGCTGTGCCGACACCATCAGGTACATGCCGAAGAGGGTCACGAGAAGAAGTTCATAAAACTCTCCTTTGCGGATGGCTACTTCATCACTTTCCACCCATTTGGCCGACTGAAGAAATACCAGAAAAACACCGATATTGAGGATTGCCTTGATTGCATTTGTCGCCGGAGTGTTGATAAACATTCCTCCGAATATCGGCTCGCTGGATGCCGGAATGAGCCAGATGGCTACTGTGCCGAGGCCGAAGAGTATTGTGGTGAGAGGTGTCAGGAAGTTTCTGCTGCTTTTCGCTGAGCTGAAAACGTCACACAGCAACACCACCATGAAAATCCCAAGAACAATGAGTTCGGGAATCATCTGTCCGAATTGTGAATAGTCCATTTTCTTGTCTTGTTATTTTCGTTTTAGATTGCGCTGTTTACGGCTTCCATTATAGGTCCGAAGCTAAACTGTATTGCTTCATTTATCCAGTTCGGGAAGCATCCGATGCCGGCGATGCAAAGGATAAGAGTGACTGTTGAGAGTCGCTCAAACCAGGTGGCATCAGTCAGTGAGAGATGATGTTCGTCTTGCACAGGACCGAGAAGAAGTTTGCCTACTACTCGCAGTATATACACCGCAGTGATGACGATAGAGCATGTAGCTGTGATCACAAAGATTCTGTGGAAGAGATCAGCATCCTGGAATGAACCGAAGAATATAGTCATTTCCGCTACGAATCCTGAAAGACCGGGCAGACCAAGTGAAGCAAAACCGGCTATCATGTAGCAGACGCCAAGATAGGGCATTATCTTCATCAAACCTCCCATCTGACGAATATCGCGGGTGTGGGTTCTTCCGTAGATCATACCGATAAGAGCAAAGAAGAGTGCTGTCATCAGACCATGTGAAAGCATCTGCAGGATTGCACCTGTCATCGCTGTGGTGTTAAGCATCAATATAGCGAAGAGCACCATACCGCAGTGTGACACTGAAGAATATGCATTGATATACTTGAGGTCGGTCTGCACGCAAGCTGAGAAGGCTCCGTAGACGATTGAAATGCCTGTAAGAATGATGAATATCCATGCAAGCTCGTTAGCGGCAGCGGGAAGCAGATAGATGGCGATGCGGAAACAGCCATATCCACCGAGCTTCATGAGCACGCCTGCATGGAGCATGGAAACTGCAGTCGGCGCACACGCATGACCGTCTGGAGACCAGGTGTGGAAGGGGAACATCGCTCCCAGCACACCGAAACCTACGAAGGTGAAGCAGAAGAGAAGATTCTGCCAGCCCGGATCGATAGCATTGTTATGTGCTATCTCAAGAAGATTCCAGGTGGGGATTCCACCTTCGGGGGCAGAGTGCCAGTAGATGCCGAGCAGACCAAGCATCAGGAAGGCTGAGCCACCCATCAGCATGAGCGTCAGTTTCATCGCTGAATACTCCTTACGGCCTGTTCCCCATACTCCAATCAGAAGATACATAGGGATAAGAGCTACCTCATAGAACATAAACATTGTGAAAATGTCTATTGAGATAAAGAACCCGAACACTCCGGTAGAAAGAAGTGCAAACCAGAGGAAGAAGTTCTTGGGGAGCGGATTGATTTTCCAGGAAGCGAATGTACCTGCAAAAACTATCACTGCGGAGAGCAGAAGCATGAAGACTGATATGCCGTCCACGCCTACTGCCAGTTTGATATTAAGAGGAGCATACCATGTCCATTCTCCCATAAAGAGCATTGGATCGGTATTGCCTGCTGCGCGAAGGTCAAGAAATTCGCAGCAGAGCCAGATGGCGAGGCCCATAAGAACCGTCGAGCAGCTTACCATCACCGCGCGTATCGCGTTGATGCCACTGTTACGGCAGAGGCCCAGTCCGGCCATCATGATGATGGGGACAATTACAAACCAGATTAGAATATTACCAAACATAATCTACTTATTTTTCTGCGATACGTTAATTAAAGGAGACAAAGCCAGGTGATACCTGCGAGAAGAACTGCACCGAGGAAATACCATATCACATACATCTGAATGCTTCCATTCTGCATTCCCTTGATTTTCACAGATGCAAACTGTGTGATCTTAGCGAAGCCGTCCATAGAGGCATCGATGACGTGACGGTCAAACCATGCGATTGCACGGCAGATACCATTAAAGATTATCTTATGGGTGATGAACATGTAGATCTCATCCCAATAGAATCTGCGGTTTGCGGCTGTCCAGAGTCCGGGCCAGAGATTGCGCATTCTTGTGGGCCAGGGATTCTTCTTAATATACATTGCGGTTGCAAGTGCTATCGCAAGTACAGCTACGATAAGTGAGGTAGCGGCAACAGCCGGCTCTATGTGGATATGATAGGGAGCGCGATTCCATGTCACGAATTCTCCGAAGGGTATGAAACCTGCCACACAGCTGACTGCCGCAAGGATGATGAGAGGAAGTGACATCTGCCAGGGAGAATCATGGGGAGTGTGTCCCTTATAGCTCGGATTCTCTTCCCACCAGAAGATGAGATAGTAGAGACGGAACATATAGAAGGCGGTAAGTCCGGCTACCATTGTCATCCATGCGCCCCAGAACCAATGTGCCTGGAACATCGCTGCCAGCATTTCGTCTTTTGAGAAGAAGCCTGCGAAGGGATAGATACCTGCTATGGCAAGACAGCCAATGAGGAATGTCCAGTGTGTGATGGGCATATATTTGCGCAGACCACCCATAGCGGTATAATTGTTAGAGTGTACAGCATGGATCAGGGCGCCGGCACCGAGGAAGAGAAGTGCCTTGAACATCGCGTGAGTGAAAAGGTGGAACATTCCGGCCATATATCCAAGACCTGCATAATGCCATCCCTCCATTTCAGTTCTGGCCACACCAAGTGATACCATCATGAAGGCTATCTGTGAAATAGTGGAGAATGCAAGTACTCGTTTGATGTCAATCTGCGTGCAGGCTACCACTGCTGCATAGAATGCGGTGATTGCACCGACCACTGCCACAAAATTCAGCGAAGTGGGCTCTATGCTGTAAAGCGGGAACATGCGTGCCACAAGATACACACCTGCAACGACCATGGTTGCCGCGTGAATGAGTGCAGACACGGGGGTCGGACCCTCCATTGCATCGGGAAGCCAGATGTGCAGAGGCATCATGGCCGATTTACCCATACCACCCACGAAAATGAGCACAAGCGCCCATGTCAGGCAAGAGGCTCCCATGAAGCTTGCTGCACCGAAGTCTGCAAGGATGCTTCCGGGGTTTGTGGTAAGATCAATGAAGTTGAAGGTGTGTGAATAGTAAGAAAGGAAGAGGATACCGATAAGGAATCCGAGGTCAGCAAAACGTGTAACGATAAATGCTTTCTTTGATGCAGAAACTGCCGAAGGAAGTTTGTAGAAGAATCCGATAAGAAGATAAGAGGATACACCTACAAGCTCCCAGAATATGTACATCTGGAAGATGTTAGTGGCCACTACAAGGCCAAGCATTGAGAAGGAGAAGAGTGAAAGGAAAGCATAGTATCTCTGGAATCCCGGCTCATGCTCCATGTATCCCCAGGAATAAAGATGCACCATGAAGGAGATTGTGGTGATCACCACAAGCATCATTGCGGAGATAGGATCAAGAAGGAAACCAAGTTTTACTACAAGACGCTCAGTAAACTGAAGCCAGGTAACATCGAAGACTGATATCTGCTGACGTATGCCGTCAATGATGAAGCCTGAGCCTTCAGCGGGAAAGAAATAACTGAACGCTACAATATAAGCGAGCGTCATAGTGGTACCCATACCGAGGATACCAAGAATACCGGCGCATTTGCGCGACATCTTGACACCGCCTATTCCCAGCAAAAGGAACATCGCGATGGGAATAATAAGAATCAAAAGTGGAAGAGTGATGCCCATAACTTAGAATCTCATTTTGGTTACTTCGCGAATGTCGGTATTGCCGATTTTGCGATAAATATTAATAATGATAGCGATAGCGATTGCTGTCTCCGCAGCTGCCAGTGCGATAGAAAAGAGGGTGAAAATCATACCCTCCATCTGCCCCGGGAAGAGGAAGCGGTTGAAGATGACAAAATTCAGGTCGGCCGAATTCAGTATGAGTTCGAGCGAGATGAGTATAGCAATCAGATTCTTGCGGGTGACAAACCCGAAGACGCCACAGACGAACATTAGTACGCTGGGCACAAGATACCATAAGATGCTTAGGTCCATGTGGAATTATCTTTTTCGGGCGATAACTACGCCACCGATTATACAAGCAAGTAGAAGCACTGATATGGCCTCAAAGGGAAGAAGATACTGATAACGGTCTGTGCCGAGCATGGCGTGGCCTATGTCGTGCATGGTGATCTCCGGGGTGGTGAGCACCTGAGTGAGCGACATGCCATTAAGCATGGGCATCTTGAAGAGTGCGAAGAGAAGAAGAACAGTGGCTGCTACCGAGCAGATTGTCCCCAATACGCGTCTGTGATGTGTAAGATCATTCGTCTTGTCATCAGGTCGGCGAGTGAGCAATATTGCAAATACGAACAGCACCATGATGCCTCCGGCATAAACTGCTATCTGCACCGCTCCGAGAAACTGATATCCGAGCTGGAAATAGAAGAAAGCGGTACTAAGCAGAACGAAGAGCAGGTAGGTCGCTGAACGGAGAATCTTTGTCGTGCGCACGGTCATGAAGGAAAATACCACCATGACTATAGCCACGATAAAATACAAAATTATGTTCCCTACTGATTCCATTTCTTTATTTATTATCTTTTGTGTCTATCTTTGACTCGGCAGCGGGCTTCTCACCGGCAGCCGGTGCGGGCGCTGCTGCTGGTTTGGGAGCGGGGGCTGCTGCGGGCAGTTCAGGCTCCGGGCGATAATTGAGCTTTTTCACAAGTTTATCACGAGTGAATACAGCCTGCTCGAAATCGTTGCTGAATGCAAGCGCATCTTGGGGACAAGTAGTGACACAAAGCATGCAGAATGTGCAGCTTCCCAAATCATACATATAGTCTACAAGAGCACGCTTTTTCTTGCCGTCAGGCAATTCCACCATCTTGGTATTAAGCTTGATGGTGCCATTGGGACAGTTCATCTGGCAGATACCGCAAGCTATACACTTATGGTGGCCTTCAGCATCATACTTCAGTGTCAGTTCGGCACGGAAGCGGTCGGAAATGTCAAGTGTAGCTCTATTTTCCGGATACTGCTCAGTGATCTTGGGAGTGACTAACTCTTTGCCGGTCACTTCCATTCCCTGGACAAGGCTTTTAAGGCCTTTGCCCACCGAGGTAAAATATTCTTTAATACTGCTCATAAACGAGTTTGATGTTTTGTCAGTTCCTTTTGCTCCTTACGCGGAGCCATATATTGATATTTCGGCCAACTTATGAAATCTTCACTTGCCGGAAGAAATATTGGGAAATTTCCCTGAAATGTCATTGTTGTTCAGGCTGTGAGGCCTGTATATCATGGAAGTCACGCAGAGTCTTCGTGCCTTCCTTAATCCACTCTCTTCTCCCCTACTGCTTCATTAAGCAGTTTCTGCATGCAGCGATAGAGGGTTATCTACCCATCTGGCCACCGACAATATCAAGAAGCTCGGTGGTGATGCTCTGCTGACGCAGTTTGTTGTATTCGAGTTGCAGCGTTTCGAGAAGTTTCTTGGCATTATCATTCGCACTCTGCATGGCCATTACGCGGGCTGCCTGTTCTGAAGCCCTATTCTCTATGGTCACCTGCTGCATTGTTGAGAGCACGAACATCGGAAGCACGACGTTGAATATGCGATTTGCATCCGGCTCGAAAATATAAAGCTTATCCTCTTCGCTACCTTTGGAAGCCGCTTTTTCCGCATCTCCCATGATAGCATCGGCTTCAACGGGAAAAAGCAGTGAATCTTTGAGCACCTGACGACTCATGGAGAGGAAGTTCATGTAAACTACATGCACTGCGTCTACATCGCCATTGAGAAATTCCTTTTCGAGCATTCGGGTGAATTCATTGACACGCTCACCCTCCATCTTTGAATCAACTCCGGGAAGAACCCTAACGGTGATGTCCCCGCCTTCGATTTTCTTCACTATGCGAAGAATTTTGCTTCCTACGGGGAAGATAGTAAATCTAATACCGGGATGATTCTCTCGCATTTTATTGAGAATCTCAAGCAGTCTCTTATAGATGTTGATATTATATGCACCACAGAGACCATCGTCACTACCGAAGACCACGAGACCTATATTATTCATCTCCCGGGCGGCGGTCAGAGGTGAAGAAAAATTCACATCAGCCTGCAGAATATGTCCCATGATGCGGGTTATCTGATTTCTGTAAGGCACCAGGCGCTTCAGTGCCTGCTCGTTTTTATGCACCTTTGCAGAAGAAATCATCTTCATGGCACCTGTGATTTTCTCACTTGAGGATACAGAGCCGATACGTGTCTTAAGTTCTCTTAATGTAGCCATAACTTTTGGTTACCTATCTTCAAATCGGCAAGTGGAGTGAGACGGTTTCCTCACTCTTTGCCTAAAAATGCGTCTTTAAATTCTCCTTTAAAGAGGGCCTCCGTGCCGTCGGGCCGGAGGCCCCTCTATATTCGGATTATCAAATTAATCAGGCTTTATATTTAGCCGCTACCTCAGCTGCTGTCTGCTTGAGGAGAGTCTCAACTTCGGGCGTAAGCTTACCGGATTTGATAACGTCAAGCACCTCTTTCTGATACTTGGTCTTAAGAAGCTGGATAAAGAGTTGCTCGAACTCTTCCACCTTCTCAAGAGGTACGTTTTCCAGAAGTCCGTTCACACCGCAATAGATAACTGCCACCTCGTTCTCCACTGGCCACGGTTGATACTGTGGCTGGATGAGAAGCTGCTGATTCTTGCGTCCGGTATCGATAACCTTGGCAGTCACGGGGTCGATGTCTCCACCAAACTTAGTGAAAGACTCAAGCTCGCGGAACTGTGCCTGAGCTATCTTCAGCGTACCGGCCACTTTCTTCATTGACTTAATCTGTGCGTTACCACCCACACGTGACACTGAGATACCTACGTTAACGGCGGGACGGATACCCTGATTGAAGAGAGCAGTCTCAAGGAAGATCTGTCCGTCGGTAATTGAAATAACGTTGGTAGGGATGTAGGCAGACACGTCGCCTGCCTGAGTCTCGATGATGGGGAGCGCAGTAAGCGAGCCACCACCCTTCACGATAGGTTTGAGAGCTTCAGGGAGGTCATTCATAGTAGAAGCCACTTCCTGAGAGTCGATGATCTTAGCAGCACGCTCCAGAAGACGAGAATGGAGATAGAAGATATCACCGGGATAAGCCTCACGTCCGGAGGGACGCTTAAGAATAAGAGAGATCTCACGATATGCGACAGCCTGCTTGGAGAGGTCATCATAAACGATGAGAGCATCTCTACCGGTATCACGGAAATATTCACCGATAGCAACACCGGCGAAAGGAGCGTAATAGCGCATAGAAGCCGAGTCAGAGGCAGTAGCGGCTACAACGCAGGTGTAAGGCATCGCGCCGTGCTTCTCGAGAGTGTGGACGATGGAAGCCACCGATGAAGCCTTCTGGCCGATAGCAACGTAGATACAATATACAGGCTTGCCATCAAGATAATTCTGACGCTGATTGATGATAGTGTCAATCGCGATAGCAGTTTTACCGATCTGACGGTCACCGATAATAAGCTCACGCTGTCCACGACCGATAGGAATCATAGCATCGACAGCCTTGAGACCGGTCTGAAGCGGCTGATTTACGGGCTGACGGAAGATGACACCGGGCGCCTTGCGTTCAAGGGGGAGACGAAGCAATTCGCCTTCGATGGGTCCTTTGCCGTCAATCGGCTCGCCGAGGATATTAATCACACGGCCCAAGAGACCTTCACCGACGGGGATTGATGCGATTTCACCCGTGCGACGCACCGACATATTCTCAGTCACTTTGTTAACATTGTTGAGGAGCACAACACCCACGTTGCTCTCCTCGAGGTTGAGCGCGACGCCGGTAACGCCGTTTTCAAACTCGACCAGCTCGTTAGAGCGTACATTTTCAAGGCCATAAACGTGAGCAACACCGTCACCGACTTCCAGGACGGTACCGACTTCCTCAAACTTGACCTTAGAGTCGACGTTCTCGAGTTCCTGTTTCAGGACATCAGAGATTTCGCTTGGGTTAAGCATTGTATTAATTGCTTCTTAAAAGTTTTTTACGAATTTGCTGAAGTTCATTGCTTACTGAGGCATCAAGACGGTTGGAATCTACAGTTATAATAAATCCACCAATTATTTCGGGATCTACTTTAAAAGAGAATTCCAGCGTCATGCCTTTGTAGGCATCGCGGACGATATTCTTGATTTTCTCCACCTGCTCATCATTGAGAGCAGACGCAGAAGTCACCTCTACCTGAGCGATACGGTTATCTTTTCTATAGATATCCCGATAAGCCAGAGCCATCTGAAGCGCATATTGCTCTCGGTTGGCGTCGAGGATAAGTTTTACAAAAGACTTGTATGCGTCCTCAATCTTGTCGCCTGCCGCTCCTGTGAGCAGTTTTGCCTTGTCTTCACGGCTGACAAAGGGATTAGCCATCACCTTCTGCAATTCCGGATATTTCTGAAACGAATCAATGACCTGCTTCATTTCATCATATACAGGCTCAGTGATATTCTTCTCTTTGGCATACTTGAAGAGAGCCAGAGCGTATCGGCGCGGGATAAGACCGTCGTTCATTTTTTAGTTTTTCTGAATTTCGTCTAACATTGAATTGACGAGCCTTGCCTGCTCGCCGTCTTGTTTAAGCTGACGACGCACGAGTTTATCTGCGATTTCAAGAGAGAAGGCAGACACCTCATCTCTGAATTGCTTCTGAGCCTCTTTGCGTTCCTGCTCGATAGAGAGTTTTGCAGCGTCCATTACTTTCTGAGCCTCTGCAGAAGCCTCATTCTTGGCTTCTTCGATGATCTGAGATTTCATTTTTGCAGCATCACGGAGCATATCAGCCTGCTGTTTCTGGGCTTCGGCGATGTACTTCTGCGCCTCGGCGCGTGCATTGTCCAGCGACTCTTTAGCCTGCCGGGCAAATTCCACGCCCTTGTCGATAGTGTCGGCGCGCGAGTCCATATTCTTGACGATCACCGGCCATCCCCACTTCGCCAATACCAGGAAGAGGATGAGGAAGGCGACGAACATCCAGAATATCAAGCCAAAATCGGGCGTGAATAATTCCATTCTGTGACGGGATTATCAGTGGATATATTAGAGGAAGAGTGCGAGTGCAGATACAATCACTGCGAAGAGGGCTACACCCTCGATAAGAGCCGCAATCACAATCATGTTTGAACGGATGTCACCGGCAGCTTCGGGCTGACGTGCGATAGCCTCCATAGCGGCCTGACCGATTTTACCGATACCGAGTCCGGCACCTACGGCTGCGATACTTGCACCGAGAGCTGCACCTACTGCTGCGAGGGGAGAAAGATCGGCTACCTGAGCAGCCTGCGCTAAAATCATTGATAACATGGTCTTGAAATTTTTAAGTTGTTATGTTTTTAATTATTATTCTTATTAAGTAGTGTCTGAGGAAAAAGGAAAAGATCAGGCCTTCGCCTCTGTGGCAGTTGCTTCTGTCTCAGCATGAGCGTGCTCCTCATGGCCCTCTTCCTGACTCATTGCGATAAAGAGCGTGGAGAGAAGAGTGAACACGTAGGCCTGGATGAAACTAACCAGCACATCAAGAAGCAACATGAACACCGTGAAGAGTACGGAGATGACTACAGAGCCACCTGCAGCCGCCGCGCCGAATGCCGAGAAGATGAAGATCAGCGACACGAGCGTGATGACGATGATATGGCCACCCATCATGTTGGCGAAAAGACGAACGCAGAGCGCTGCAGGCTTGGTGAAGACACCGAAAATTTCGATAACCTGCATGATGGGGAGCGGACACTTAAGGAACATAGGCACATCGGGCCAGAATATTTCCTTCCAATAGTGTTTTTTACCACGGATGTTAGTGACTATAAATGTCATCACAGCGAGTACAAGCGTAATGGCAATGTTACCGGTAAGGTTGGCACCGCCGGGGAATATGACAATAAGACCAAGAAGGTTCATTGTCAAGATAAAGAAGAAACAAGTAAGCAGATAGGGTGCAAACTTGGGAGCCTTAGAGCCGAGAGCACTCTTGATAACGCCGTTATAAATAAACTCAACGAGCATCTCAAGAAAGCCGAGACCCTTACGGGCAGCCTTCATACCGTTTTTACGCTGATAGCGAACAATACCCATAACCATCCATGTCACGAGCACTGCAGCAATAATGAGTGCGAGAACATTTTTAGTGATGGAGAAATCCCAGGGTTTATATTCACGATAGTATTTGCCATCGAAAAACACATAACCATCCACCACGGTGCCATGGGAATGAGAGTCACCCTTTTCAGACGCAGCGATTTTTGCGGCCTCAGCCTTCACAGAGGCTTCTTCAGAGGCTGAAAGAGGGAACATCTCTACCACTTTGTTCTTGTGGCTGCTGACATGAGCTATAGCGAAACGATAAGTCTTTCCGTCACGTTCTATTTCGTGGATGACCGGATTGAGTTCTTTTTTCTTTTTTCCGGTCTTCATATCTTCAATGACAGTGACCTCAGTAAGATCACCGGAAGAGAAACAGAACCATTTGCCATCCTCAGCCCTCACGATGACGGGAAGAGGAATTCTGTAGACGTGGCTGAATGGCACTTCCCATCCATAGCCGTCTCCGAGGTGATGGAAAATAACCTCTTTGACATCCATGCTTTCCTCAGCCTCATTGCCCTCTTCCATCAGGACTTTACGCTCTTTATTAATATCATCTTTGATATCAGCAAAAGCGCCAAACTGACCGAGCGCAAAGAGAACGAGAAGTGCTACTATTTTAATTGAAAATTTCGACATTGCAGGTCTGTGTAAAAAAATTAGTAGATGCAGACCGAAATGACGTTATTGTCGACATCGGCCAGGCCACCCTTAATTTCGATTTCATTACCCTCGCCTCCTTCGCGCAGATACTTAATCTTGCCCGGGACAAGAACCGAAATTAAAGAGGCGTGATTTTTGAGAACAGTGAAGGAACCAAGTTCGCCGGGGAGAGTGACAATGTCAGCTTCGCCGCGATAAACCACTTCCTGCGCTGAAATTATTTCGAGTGTCATAAGATCGAAAGTATGAGAGTCCTGAAAAGTGAAAAATATTATTTAACGTCTTCGAGCATCTTCTTACCCTTGGCAATAGCCTCATCAATAGTGCCGACATTGAGGAAGGCCTGCTCGGGATATTCATCCATCTCACCGCTGAGAATCATCTTGAATCCACGGATGGTCTCAGCGAGAGGCACCATGACGCCGGGGACACCGGTGAACTGCTCTGCCACAAAGAAGGGCTGGGACAGATAGCGCTGAGCGCGACGGGCGCGAGCCACAACGAGCTTATCCTCGTCAGAGAGTTCATCTACACCAAGAATGGCGATGATATCCTGAAGTTCGTTATATTTCTGAAGAAGCTGCTTCACCTGCTGAGCCACATTGTAATGCTCTTCACCGATGATATTAGGGTCAAGGATACGAGAAGTAGACTCAAGAGGATCGACTGCAGGATAGATACCAAGCTCTGCAATCTTACGAGAGAGCACCGTAGTAGCATCAAGGAAGTTGAACGTAGTAGCAGGCGCCGGGTCAGTCAAGTCGTCGGCAGGCACATAGATAGCCTGCACAGAAGTGATAGAGCCCTGCTTAGTAGATGTGATACGCTCCTGGAGAGTACCCATCTCAGAGGCAAGAGTAGGCTGATAACCCACAGCGGAAGGCATACGGCCAAGAAGAGCGGACACCTCAGAACCGGCCTGGGTGAAACGGAAGATGTTGTCGATGAAGAGCAACACCTCTTTACCACCGCCCTCGGAGTCACGGAACTGCTCAGCGACAGTAAGACCGGAGAGAGCGACGCGAAGACGAGCACCGGGGGGCTCATTCATCTGTCCGAACACGAGAGTAGTCTGAGATTTAGCCACCTCGTTCATGTCGACATCCTGAAGGTTCCACTGACCCTTCTCCATGCCTTCGGCAAACTTGTCGCCATACTTGATAATGCCGGACTCGATCATTTCACGAAGAAGGTCATTACCCTCACGAGTGCGCTCACCTACACCGGTGAACACAGAGAAACCGTTATGGCCTTTTGCGATGTTATTGATAAGTTCCTGAATGAGCACCGTCTTACCCACGCCGGCACCGCCGAAAAGACCAATCTTACCACCCTTTGAATAGGGCTCAAGGAGGTCAATCACCTTGATACCGGTGTAAAGGATTTCAGTAGAAATGGCGAGATCGTCAAAAGCGGGAGCAGGCTGATGAATAGAACGGAGGTCGTCACGTTTCAATTCGGGAAGATGGTCGATAGACTCACCTATAACGTTAAGCAGTCTACCTTTAACCTGCGCACCGGTAGGAACCGAAATCGGGTGCCCGAGGTTTTCTACCTTTACACCTCTGCGAAGACCATCTGTAGATTCCATAGCTACACAACGCACGGTGTCTTCACCGATGTGCTGTTCAACCTCAAGAATGAGGGTCTCGCCATTATCGCGTTCCACTTTCAGCGCGGCATAGATGGGGGGAATAGCGTCCTTACCACCTTCGAACTGTACGTCGATAACCGGGCCGATGACTTGAGTCACTGTTCCTGTATTAGCGCTCATTTTAATTTGCTTATTATTTCGTGTTATTAATTTCTAAATATTTACTTTTCTCAGCTATCAGAAATGCCATCCGAGAGCAACGAAGACAGCCATGAGAACGAGATTAGCAAGTGCCAGAGGCATGAGATATTTCCACTCGAAAGCGAGCATCTGGTCGATACGTACGCGGGGGAAAGTCCATTTGAACCAGATGATGATGTAAGAAACAAAGAAGGCTTTGAGCACAAACCATACTATCGAGGGGATATAGTTCATCACGGCATTGAAGCCATCCCATCCGGGGATGTGAAGAGGCATCCAACCTCCGAGGAACATGAGAGTAGCGATACCGGAAACGATGAAGAGGTTAAGGTATTCCGCCAGATAGAAGAAACCGAAGTGAATACCTGAATACTCGGTATGATAACCTGCGGTGAGCTCATGCTCAGCCTCAGGAAGGTCAAAAGGACCACGGTTGGTCTCAGCAGTAGCGGCAACTACGTAAATCAAGAAAGCGATAATAGCCGGTATATGACCTCGGAAAATAAACCAAGCCTTCTCCTGCTCCATCACGAGATCAGTAATATTCATCGTTCCGGCGAAAACTACAATAGTCAGAATTGCAAGACCAAGAGAGATCTCATAGCTGACCATCTGCGCACCGCTTCGCATTGCACCGATGAGAGTGTACTTATTGTTAGAAGCCCAACCTGCAAGCAGAATACCGAGAACTCCTACAGAAGAGACAGCGAGAATAAAGAATATACCGATGTTATAGTCAATGATTTGCAAGCCATTGCCCCAAGGTAGACATGCAAGCATCACCACCGAAGAGGTAATGACGATGTAAGGAGCAAGGGCGAAAAGGAATTTATCTGTACCTTTCAGAGAGATAAGCTCCTTGATAAGAATCTTGAACATATCTGCAAAAACCTGCAAGAGGCCCCACTTACCTACACGCATAGGACCGAGGCGACACTGGAACCAGGCGCAGAGTTTACGCTCATAAAGAATATAGAAGAGAGCAAGCACTGTGTAGGTGAGAAGCACCAACACTGCAATAATAATACATTCAATCAGTGTGACGAGCCAATCATGCTGCACCAGCCCCATAAGCCAGTTGTTAAATTCGCTTGTCCAGATTCCGAAATTAAACATAGATGTTCAGTTTATTCTCAAAATATACATTGAAGTGAAGTTCTTACGGTAGTTAAGCTTTAGAGAAGAGGAGTCACATACATTACCGTTAGCTTAACTCCAACATATATTTTTGTCTGTGTATTATGAAAATTTAAGATAGTCAGGAATTAGTGGGGTTAACGGTCGATGTCGGGAATCACAAAGTCGAGTGCGGCGCCGATGGTAATAAGGTCTGCAATCATATAGCCCTGACAGCAGAGATCCATAACACCCACGAGGTTGAAACAGGGGCTTTGGAAATGCACACGATAGGGAGTTTTCTGGCCGTCAGATTCGATGTAGACGCCAAACGTGCCACGGCTGGCTTCGACCTGCTGATACCAGCGACCAGCGGGAAGCTTGATGAGTTTAGGCACCTTGGGATTACGGATGTCACCTTCGGGAATACGATCGATGAGCTGCTCAATGATTTTGCAAGACTGCTCGATTTCACGCATACGCACCATATAACGTGCATAGGAGTCGCATCCGGTCTCGAGAATTTCCTCAAACTGAACCTTATCATAGCAAGCGTAAGGATGAACCTTACGACAGTCGCATGCCCAGTTGGAGCCGCGACCGGAGGGGCCGGTAATGCAATAGTTAATAGCATTCTCCTTTGAAAGATAGCCGACCTCCTTGAGACGGTTCTTAGCAATAATATTGCCGGAGAACACCTTATGATACTCCTTGAGGCGATCAGGCATAATCTCCAGCAGATGCTTCACATCCTTTACAAAATCTTTGTGGATGTCGGCCATAACGCCACCTATCACGTTATAGTTCATGGACATACGAGCGCCACAAGTCTTTTCAAAGATGTCAAGCACGAGTTCGCGTTCACGGAATCCATAGAAGAAAGCAGTGGTAGCACCGAGGTCCATAGCAGTACATCCGAATGAGAGGAGATGAGAGGATATTCTCATGAGCTCATCCATAATAGTACGGATATAGACAGCCCTCTCAGGGACTTCGAGTCCGAGAGCTTTCTCTATGCACATACAGAGACAATGACGGTTCTGATGAGCCGACATATAGTCCATACGGTCGGTGAAATGGAGAATCTGAGGATAAGAAAGGCTCTCAGAGATTTTCTCAATACCGCGATGAATATATCCTGAAACGACGTCAACTTTATTAACAGTCTCACCGTCTACGGCAGCGCGGAAGCGCATAACGCCGTGAGTAGAGGGGTGCTGAGGGCCGATATTGACCACATAGTCCTCTTCACCGAAAACCTTGCCGGGAACGGCTTTAATCTCACCCTTCTCGTTTTCTACGTATGAGACGGTATCATCCTCATTAATCTCATCATCCATACGGATAGGATTAAGAGCGGGATTAGAGTCATAATCCTTTCTGAGAGGATGTCCTACCCAATCGTTACGCAGAAAGAATCTGCGCATATCGGGGTGATTTATAAATTTGATTCCGAAGAAGTCATAGACCTCCCGTTCCTGGAAGTTAGCCACTTTCCAGAGATCGGCGACAGAATGAATCATAGGATTCTCTCTATCCTCCACAGCCACCTTGAAAGCGACTACATCCCAATTGTGAGAGGTAGAAGTGAGATAATAGATCACACCGAGAGAATCTTTCCAGTCCATACCGACGACTGCGGAGAGGACATCGAAATCGAGTTCTTTCTTTTCTTTGAGATTCTTAGCCAGCGCATACCAATCCTTTTCAGGCACGCTGACGAGCAAAGTATCACCCTCTTCGAAAGTAGCAGAAGGGCAAATCTTGCTTATGATAGATTTTATATCGCTCATGATGAAGTAATCGTTAGTAAAATCAAGTGGCAAGCCGGGAGAAGTCCGCGAAAGCAGCCACTCGGCGAGTGATTAGAGTTTACCCTCCTCTTCAGGATGTTCTTTAAAGAAGTCTTTAATTTTCTCTTTTCTATTTACACCGCCGAAGAACTTCTGGACTTTAATTTTGCGCTGAAGCTGCATGAGTCCATAGAACATTGCTTCGGGACGGGGAGGACATCCGGGAATATAGACATCTACAGGAAGAATCTGATCGACCCCGGAAACCACGCAATAGGAGTTTTTGAAAGGACCACCGGAAACTGCGCAAGCACCGCAGGCGATGACATATTTAGGCTCAGCGAGCTGCTCATAAAGACGGCGTAAAGCGGGAGCCATACGATGGACGATAGTACCCTGCACCATAATATAGTCAGCCTGACGGGGGGAGTTGCGAGCTACTTCAAAACCGAAGCGGGCCATATCATATCTTGCAGCGCCGAGAGACATAAACTCAATAGCGCAGCAGCTCGTGCCGAAACAAAGCGGCCAAAGAGAGTTTGAGATACCCCAGTTAATGAGTTGGTCAAGCTTGCCGACGGCTACGTTAGCACCAGTGGCATTGAGTTCTTCAACGAGTTTGTCAATATATTCGTTATCCTTGAAGTCCTCATTCTTCATTGATTTGATTTTCACGCCCATTTCAACGCTCCTTTCCGCCAAGCGTAAGCGAGGCCCATAACAAGAACAAATAGGAAGATACCGATGCAAAGAAGACCTTGCACACCGAGCTTATTCATGATCACCGCCCAAGGATAAAGAAAAACCGTCTCCACATCGAAGATGAGGAAGAGGATGGCGAAAATGTAATAGCCGGCTTTAAACTGAATCATAGACTCACCGCGAGTGGGAATACCACACTCGTAGGTCTCGCTTTTCTTTACAGAGAAAGACTTCGGCGAGATGAGCTTGGCGATTAAAAGCGCTGCAAAGACAAGACCGATACCGGTCAGCACGGCAGTAATGGCAAGAGTGCCGTTACCTATTTGCATCAAAAGATTCATCTAATCGTTTAAATATTAGTTAGTTACTAAAGTATCAATCACTTCTACACCTTTCGGCGGAATAATTTTAGTGCAAAGGTACTTAAAAAATCTTAAACCAGCAAATATATTTATCTATAAAAATGCACAACTCCTAAAAAAAGTGCAAGTCAATATGACACAACAGACCAGTTGAGTTGAGACTTGAATTGAAACACTCTGATGACGTGAATTTGGCGATATGGAGCTTCGCCCCACTGTCTATACATATTTCCTGCAAATTTTAGATGGCGTATGAATTTGAGACTTCCTCACATAGGAGATTTTGAGCCGTATTAACTATGGGGAATCACTCCAAATCTCTTTGTGCAAAATCTTATAAATCCTAAGAATATCATAGAGGGTGTGCCAAAATGTAAAAGATTTGACACACCCTCTATGTTGGGTAGGAACCGGTCACACAGTGTCTATACAGATATAATATCTATGTATAATATCTATGTATAATATCTATGCCCGACCGGGTCTTAATTCTGGCTAAGGAACGAACCGGAGAATTTACCTTTAAATCTTCCGGAGACCGTGAAGTCAATATCAGCAGCGCTCAGATCATTGCCTTTCGCTACGAAGTGGAACGTATTAAAGGGGAATCCGGGATAGGGACTTCCATCGGCACCAATAGGCACTATCTCTTCGCCCTTAATCTCATAGCCATTATCGGTATAAATAAGGTCGAGATCTTTGAGTACAAATGTGAGTTGGGGCATTTGCGAATTAAACTTGGCATTGTAAACTACTACCGTAGCATTCCGCTTCTCCAGATCCAGAATCACGCGGAAGATAGCAGACTTGCTGGTGAATGGGTCTTGACCGGAGACGGAGGTGTCTACCGTGCCGGCATAGTAAGCTTCTCTCTGAATGGTCTTCACGACGGCAACATCAGGGATATTATACTGAACCAGACAGGCTACGCCGAAATCAGCCACACCGTTAACGCCTGAGATATTGCTGTCTATTCCGAGAGATTTGGGATTATTGATATTGTAGGTTACTACCCCACGCAAGCTCTGGATACGATTATCGCCATCATAGACATAAGGGGCGGCGAAGGAGAATCCTCCATATTCCGTGATGCCGTATGACATCTGCTGAGTGTTGAAGGAATAGTTTTTATTATTAATGATGAGCTCAGAGGTGGCCACCTTGAGCATTTGAGAATAGCTTTCCACCTCGAAAGTTATGGTGCCGGTCTGCACAAAGGGGTCTTCATTTTCATTGATGGGGAGAATGAGGTTTGCCACGTTAAAGCCCTGAGTAGAGGTATAGACAGGGTCTTCTGTAGAACAGGCCGTCAGTATAAGGCCTGCACACAGAGATGCAAAGAGAATGGATTTTTTCATATAAGTAAGTTTAAAGTAAGTTCTAAAAATTAAACGATATATGTGAGAAAAATTAAACGATTAGAGATGCCAGGAAAGAGTAAGACCGAGAGTAAAGGGTTTCCCTCTCTGCACAAATTCATTACCTATGGAAACGAAGTAGAAGGTATGATATTTAGTGTCGGTAATATTTTTTGCCCATAGCTGGAGAGAGTAGTTATCACCCGAGAGCGTAAGAGCAGCACCGAGAAGTGCATAGAAATTCTGACGGACGCTATTCTGCTCATTCCAGTAGATATCGCCTGTACCACGAAGATTGACATCTATGAGCAGGGAGCGGGCCAGCTTGCCAGCGCCAAGTGAGACATCATATAGGGATTGAAGAAAGAGAGTATTGAGGGGCGCATAAGGGAGGAATTTGCCGGAATAGTCATGAATGCCATCGAAGAATTTCCTGAAACGGGCGTTGGTATAGCCATACGAAGCGTTGAACGAGAGCTGCTCCACCGGCGACCACTTTAGCGCAACCTCACCTCCGCAACTGCGTGTTTTTCCCGCATTAGTCATGATACGACCAGTGGTGAGGCCATCCGGGAACATAGTAAGCTGCTGATCCCTGCATTCAATATAGAAGAGAGCAGCCTCAGCGGAGAAACGAGCTGCAGGGATAGCCAAATGGGTGCCCACCTCAAAATTCCAACTTGACTCCGGCTTATAGGCTACAATTTCATCAACGTCGTAGGAGGCGCCGATGCCCATAATTCCCATGAGCCTCTGCTGCAAGACGTCGGAAAACATCTGGGTATTGAAGCCTCCGGCCTTATATCCGCGAGATATATTAAGATACAGATTTGAACGTTCGAGAGGGCTCCCCTCACCTATATTATATAGGACCCCAACTTTAGGCATCATCGAGAAAAAATTCTTATGAAGGCGTCCGGAGTCATCTATATCAACCGGGACGTGCCTGAGAGGTTGGTGATTCAGCTCATAATCATCATATATCGTATAGCCCGTGTGGCAACTGCTGGTATAATGGAGCACGGGACGCTCGTATTCAAAGCGGATACCTGCCGTGAGATTCCACCTTCCCAGCGTCAGCTTCGATTCATGATATGCGGCGAGGCCAAAAACCGGCAAGGTAAAGTCGGAATTCAGAAGAAAAGAGCGCTCATCCCATTCTATAGGATACTGCGGATTAGCGTCATTTCTTTTGTCTTCAATGAGTCGAGCAATTCCATAGTCACGAAACGTGACGGGAGCCGCCATATTGAGATGCTTGTAGAATCCGAATATACCCGCGAGCCAGGAATAGGTATCCACCTGATGAGAAGGGCGCAGAATAATGTCTTGCGTGAGACCCAACTCGTGCTTCTTTTGAGTGAGAGTAAAATAGTCGAGCGGGAGAAAATCCTGGTCGAGCGTCATATTGTCATTAATATACTGCAAAGAAGTGATGGAAGAAAGGGCGACATACTCTCCTTTCCATCTCACCGTCAAGCCATCGTTGAGCAGAAATCTCTTATAGAAGCATTCGTTATTATACGAGATTTTTCCTGTAGGGATATTTTCATAGGGATATCCCCCCTGCGAGAGGATGCTCAGAGACAGGGCATTAAGAATTCTGACAGACGAAGATGGCTTCCAGTCGGCCTTCAGTCTGATGCCGCCACTATTCTCCCAATCGAGATATTTCCCGTCATACTCATTTCTAAAGAAACCACGGACGTGGGAGTATCTTCCCACAAGCGCGAGGCCGAAATTTGAAGTCGGTCTGACATAATATCCGGCATTTGCAGATAAGGAGCCGCCGCCGGAAAGCTCCGCATTGAGTCTTACGCCCTGATAGTCGAGTGGAGACAGAGTGGTCACATTAATCTGACCTCCCATCGTGTTACGGCCGTAGAGTGTAGACTGGGGTCCTCGCAACATTTCCACCGAGACAATATCAGTGAGGTCAAAGTCGTATGCATCTTTATTAAGGAAAGGGACATTGTCTACATTCAGACCCACAGCAGGCTGATCCATTCTGGCGCCAAGTCCTCTCACATAAATAGATGATGTGATGCGTGAGCCATAGTCAGGAATATAGAAATTAGGCACCACATCGGAGATACCCTTTATGGAGACTGCATTTAATCTCCGGAGCTCTTCACCAGAGACGATAGAAGCGGCTACCGGAAGACTGAAGAGCTGTTTATCCTGCTTGATGGAGGTAACGGTAAGTTCGTCAAGACGCACAGTATCAGCGGGCAACGACTCAACGCCGGAAGAAGACGGCATTACTGCCACTCCTCCGAGAGCAAAAGATAATAAAAGTCCGGATACGCTCATATCATATAGGCTCAAATCACGATGCGAAATTAGTCAAAATCCAAGAATCACCCAATACCCTAAAAATATGATTTTTCCCGGGAGGAGCCTTGCGAACAAAAAGAACACGCAGGGCGTTAGAAAGTCAGAATATTACCAAAGATTAAAATTATGAAAAACAGATTTGAAAAATGCCTTGCTGACGGCAGACCGGTTCTTCTTGCATTTCTTCATGCAGGACGTCAGGATGCAGTAAAAGTGAAATATGACATAAAAGAGCTTCGTGACAAATATGGAGACAAGGCGACCTTTCTTATGGTGGATGGCTCCTACAACAGACCCCTTGCGAGAAAATATAAGATAGACACCTATCCGAGCTGGGTACTCTTCAAAGACGGGCAGGAAGTGTGGCGTGATTCAGGCACTAAGAATGCCGAAGCCATTGAAGAGTCGGTCAACGGCTTTATCAGTTAAAATCTGCTGAAATATAACGAAAAAGACGCAAGACATCTGAAAATTCGGATGCCTTGCGTTTGTGTTGCCCACTCGCCGCCGGCAAAAAGAGAAAGATGATGTAAAAAAAAGCTACACGTAAGTCTACATTTGCCATTGTCAAAAATAATTCGTAAATTTGTGGTTAGTAAGGAAACGAATGCCTCATTCCGCCACTTCGGGAAGAGAATTAGAATCTTCATCCTGCTCAAAAGAGAATCCCTATAAAATAGAACTGCAATGAAATCCATAAGAGAGTTATTTCGCATCGGAACCGGCCCCTCCTCAAGCCACACAATGGCACCCCGCATAGCCTCCGAAATGTTTCTGGAAAAGAATCCGGAAGCTCACCGGTTTGAAGTAACCCTCTACGGCAGCCTTGCCGCCACAGGCAAAGGGCACCTCACTGACGTCGCAATAAATGAAACACTCGAATCGCCGGAGAGAGAAGTGGAAATAATATGGCGTCCGGATATCTTCAAGCCATTTCATCCTAATGGAATGACGTTCAAGGCATTTGACAAAGATGGGAAGCAGACCGACGAATGGACAGTCTACAGTGTGGGAGGGGGTGCCCTTCGGGAAGAGGGTCAGCCTGTAGACGAGTCTTCTCACATATATGGTCTGAACAAAATGACAGACATCATGGTCTATTGCGAAAAGACCGGAAAGTCCTATTGGGAATACGTAGAAGAATGCGAAGGCCCTGAGATATGGGACTATCTTCGTAAGGTTTGGGATGCAATGAAAGCATCCGTGGAGAGAGGTCTTTCGCACGAAGGACGACTTCCGGGGCCCCTGAATCTGCGCCGGAAGGCCACCTCCTATTACGTCAAGGCTGAAGGCTACAGGGACAATCTCCGCTCAAGAGGGCTGACATTTGCATACGCGCTTGCAGTGAGCGAAGAAAACGCCTCCGGCGGCAGAATAGTGACAGCCCCCACTTGCGGATCAAGCGGCGTGCTCCCCGGGGTGCTCTATCATCTATGGAAGAGCCGAAATTTTCCTGAAATCCAGATACTTCACGCACTTGCCACAGCAGGACTCATAGGAAATATCGTAAAGAAAAACGCCTCCATCTCAGGGGCTGAAGTAGGCTGTCAGGGAGAGGTGGGAGTAGCCTGCGCAATGGCCGCGGCAGCCTCAAGTCAGCTCTTCGGCGGCTCTCCGGCTCAAATAGAATATGCAGCAGAAATGGGGCTTGAACATCATCTCGGGATGACATGCGACCCAGTGTGCGGTCTCGTGCAGATACCCTGCATAGAACGAAACGCATACGCGGCAGCCCGCGCGCTGGACTGTAATATTTACTCAACATTCTCCGATGGCAGTCATCGCGTCTCTTTCGATAAGCTCGTCACCGTGATGAAAGAGACCGGGCATGACCTCCCCTCGCTCTACAAAGAGACCGGTACGGGGGGACTGGCTAAGGATTACTCTCAGATGGACAGATAGTCAATGGGAAGTCCTGTCTTTAAAATACACACTCTCGGCTGTGGCTCTGCAAAACCTACACTCAGGCATCTCCCCTCTTGCACCGTAGTGGACTTTCAGAACACGCTCTACATGATAGACTGCGGAGAAGGAGCGCAGCTGGAGTTTCTTAAACGCGGTCTTAAGCCGGGTAGACTGTCGCATATTCTTCTTACTCACCTGCATGGCGACCACGTTCTGGGACTTCCGGGGCTCCTTAGCAGTCTCTCACTCTCCAAACACACATCGCCTCTTACCATCCACACCTTTGCAGAAGGGAAAGAGATGATAGAATCCTTCATGGATTTTTTCGGCCACCCGGATACCTTCCGGCTCAACTATAACATAATACAGCCGGCCGATGACATAATCTACGAGACACCGCGACTCAGGATAAAAAGCGTGAAACTTGACCACCGCGTCAACGCCGTAGGCTACATTTTCGAAGAAAAAAAGCGACTGCGCACGCTTTTGCCGAAAGAATGCAGCAAATATGAAATTCCCGTAAGTGCATATAGAGCTATCAAAGAGGGGGCAGATTTCATCATGCCGGACGGGAGAATACTCCTCAACGAGTCGCTCACCCTACCTCCCGATAACCCTCTGACATACGTCCATATAGCCGACACGGCCTATATGCCTGACCTGGCGGAGAGAATCGGCAGACCCGACCTCATGTATCACGAGACCACTTATCTTGATGCCGAGGCGCCCCTGGCAGTCGCCCGAGGCCACAGCACCGCGAGGCAGGCGGCCCAAGTAGCAAAAGACTGTGACGCACGCTATCTTCTCACTGGGCACTACTCATCCCGCTACTCCGATGATGAAGGTTTTTTGCGCGAAGCCACCTCTGTTTTTCCTAATACAATTCTCAATAAAGAGGGCATCACAATTGACATTGCAGCCCTCTAAAACACTTTTTCAGCCGTGCAAGCCCCGCTGTGCGAAAGGCGGAAAGAGGGCTCAACCGGACGAGTCCTCTAAAAGGGTTATTTGCACATATTAATTTTTTTTTGTAAATTCGCTGCGAAAAAGGGTTTCTGACTCATCAGAGCATGGATGATTAAATCCTATCCCCACACTGATACCGGAAGAACTAACAATAACAACATAATGAAAGAGAACGAAGAATCAATTATCACAGACACCGGTTTGCCTGAAAATGCTTTCAGGGAACTGGCGGCCGATGAGGAATACCGCCCTGTCATGGAGCCAGCCCATGACCAGAAGGAGGTGACCCCTTATTCGGTGATTACCGGCCTTATCATGGCCATAATCTTCAGCGCGGCAGCAGCCTACCTGGGTCTGAAAGTAGGCCAGGTGTTTGAAGCTGCAATTCCAATCGCCATCATCGCCGTGGGACTCAGCAATGCACTCGGCAAGAAAAACTCACTTGGACAGAACATCATCATCCAGTCGATCGGCAGCTGTTCAGGCGTAATCGTAGCCGGAGCCATATTCACGCTTCCGGCACTCTACATCCTTCAGGCCTCCTATCCCGACATCGTAGTGGAATTCTACCAGATATTCCTCAGTTCGCTCTTAGGCGGCATCCTCGGCATCCTCTTCTTCATCCCCTTCCGCCGCTATTTCGTGAAGGATATGCACGGCAAATACCCTTTCCCGGAAGCTACCGCCACTACTCAGGTGCTGATTTCAGCTCAGAATGCCGGTGCTGAAGGAGGACAGGCCAAGACACTCATCCTCGCATCGCTCATCGGTGGTATCTATGACTACCTTGTGGCCACTTTCGGCTGGTGGGCAGAGACAATTACAACCACAGCATCCACACTCGGACAGACCGTAGCCGAAAAGACTAAAGTAGTGCTCAGCTGCAATACGGGCGCTGCCCTTCTCGGACTTGGCTACATCGTTGGTCTTAAGTATGCATTCGTCATTTTCGCAGGTTCTATCTTTGTATGGTGGATAGTAATTCCACTGATGGGCACCTACGGCGCGCCGGAGATAGCATCCATGGAGCCCGACATGATATTCAAAGAGTATGCACGCATGATCGGTATCGGCGGTATCGCCATGGCCGGTGTCATCGGCATCGTAAAGTCATGGGGCGTAATCACTCAGGCTGTGGGACTTGCAGGCCGCGAACTGCGTGGCAACGTTTCCACCGAAAAGCCTGTGCGCTGGCAGCTTGACATCTCCATGAAGCACATCGTCTTTTTCATCGTCATTGCCCTCATCGCTGTCTTCTTCTTCTTCTGGTTTGGAGTGATCCATACCCTCTGGCAGGCGGCAGTAGCATGGCTGGTAGTAACCGTTATCGCTTTCCTCTTCACCACCGTAGCGGCCAACGCTATCGCCATCGTAGGCTCTAACCCCGTATCGGGCATGACCCTTATGACCCTTATCGTTGCTTCCGCCATCTTCGTCGGTATCGGACTCAGCGGCACAAGCGGTATCGTAGCCTCAATGGTCATCGGCGGCGTAGTCTGCACCGCGCTCTCCATGGCCGGCGGCTTTGTCACCGACCTCAAAATCGGCTACTGGCTCGGCTCAACGCCCAAAAAGCAGGAGAGCTGGAAATTTCTCGGCACTCTGGTATCAGCAGCCACTGTGGGCGGCGTGATTCTCGTGCTCAATAAGGTGTATGGCTTCAGCGGCCCCGATGCTCTCGTGGCTCCTCAGGCCAACGCAATGGCAAAGGTGATCGAACCTCTGATGATGGGTGGCGACACTCCCTGGATTCTTTACATGGTAGGAGCAATTCTTGCGCTTATCCTCAACTGGCTCGGCGTGCCTGCTCTCGCATTCTGCCTTGGCATGTTCATTCCCCTTTCGCTCAACACTCCAATGCTCGTGGGCGGTGCCGTTTCCTATTTCGTAAGCAATAGCTCAAAGAATAAGAAACTTAACGACCTACGTCGCGACAGAGGCACACTGATATCCTCCGGACTTATAGCCGGCGGCGCACTCTTCGGTGTCTTCGCGGCTATCACCCGCTTCGCCGGATTTGAATATCAGAACCCTCTCGGCATGGAGCTCACTCAGATTCTCGGTTGCATCGCATATCTGCTCCTCATCTGCTACCTCATCTGGGACTCTAAGAGAGTGAAACTTGACAAGTAATCATACTGATTTCCACGGTTATCATACGATAATATGACTTTCAAGGGGTCCGCAAGATTATTTTCTCGCGGGCCCCTATCGCATTAACGCACTAATATTCCTACCCACTATGCCAGCCACTCCGGAAGAACTGGAAGCCGCCACTCTCAAAGCACTCCCCTACTCTCCTACCGAGGCTCAGGCTAAACTTATAAAGACCCTGAGCAGATTTGTCACTCTTCATGCAGACACGGATGTCTATATTCTTAACGGCTATGCCGGCTCAGGAAAGACGTCTATAATCGCATCACTGGTGAGAGGTATGTGCCAATTTCACGATAAATGTGTGCTGCTCGCTCCCACAGGGAGAGCTGCAAAGGTGATTTCAAGCTACGGCGGCCTACGCGCCTCAACCATTCATAAGAGAATCTATCGAGCCACCTCGGCCGATCCAACCTCCCGCGACTTCATGATAGCTCACAATCCTGAAAGAGACACTATCTTTATCGTAGACGAGGCCTCGATGATAACGGACGGTGGCGAAGAGAGCCGTTCCGTGCTTCGTCATCTGGTGGAATATGTGTATAGCGGAGATAATTGCGCCATGATTCTTGTAGGCGACACGGCACAGCTTCCTCCTCCGGGCGAACAGGACAGTCCGGCGATGACTCCCTCGCTGCTTCGAAGACTCGGACTCCGACCATTCGGCACCACTCTTGAGACCCCGATGAGACAGCGGGAAGGGAGCGGCATACTGCATAATGCCACTATAGTGCGCGAGGCACTTGCCGCTAAAGAGCCGCAGGCACCCCGCCTCCATTTCGGAAGTTTCAGGGATTTCCGTAGCATCGAGCCCATAGATTTCGCCGATGAGCTGTCTTCATCGTGGGCCACAGTGGGAAAGGAGGAGACTCTTATTATCACCCGCTCCAATAGAGTTGCCAATGCCTGCAACCGAGACGTTAGAAATCGTGTGCTTTATGCCGATGAGGCACTTCTAAGGGGGGAAAGGCTCGTGATAGCTAAAAATGATTACTTCTGGGGAAAGAAGGAGAAGAGCCGAGACCTGATCGCCAATGGAGAGACAGCTATTGTGGACTGGGTAGGACAGCCTGAAGAGCGTTTCGGCAGGAGATTTGCTGATGCGGAACTGAGATTTCCGTCCGATGACGCTCTGGTGGGAGTGAAAATTCTCCTTGACAGTCTTGATGCAGAGGGGCCGAATCTATCTTCGAATGATATGAAACGTCTATACTCAGAAGTTCTTGCCACATACACTGAGGGAGCGCTCTCTACAAGGATGAAGAAGGCTGCCGACGATGAATATTTCAATGCTATACAGGCAAAATATGCCTATTGCGTCACCTGCCATAAGGCGCAGGGCGGGCAATGGAAACATGTCTATATCGACATGACCGGCCTCGCCGTGACTCCTGACACGATTAATGAATTCCTGCGCTGGTTCTATACAGCTATCACCAGAGCCACGGAGCGCGTTTATCTGGTGGGTTGCCGATTGCCTTCTGACATCTCTGAAGATGACTGGTGAGCATAAGCTGTAATTAGATGTGAGTAAATCTATATATTCAAACTTTAATAAGAGTTTTAATCTCACATATATCGTTTAATTTTTCGAACTTACAAGTAAGTGAGAAAAATTAATGTACATATAAAACGAAGGAATTTTGGAGATAATTTCGCGGCGAAACGAAGGAAGATATAAGCATATCTGACTGAGAGACAACGTGAAATTAGCCCAAAAGGGCAAGTTTTATTGTACAAGAGTTTTCATCTCACATATATCGCTTAATCATTCGAACTTACTTATATCAAGAGGGTGCGCCCATGGAAAATCCCGGGCACACCCTCCGTTTATTATATATGCAAGTTCTTAGAGTGTTTTCTTTTAAACCAAATCAAACATTGGATTAGGTATCTTTTACAGCACTCTAATTCTCTCACTTACATATCTCAATGGTTTTAGACACTCATCATTCATTACTTCGTGATAATAGTCTTTTTGCCATTGATGATATAAAGGCCACCGTCGAGTGCTTTGACATCATCCTCTACTGCATTGAGAATGATTACGCGGCCG
Source organism: Bacteroidales bacterium (assembly GCA_014800685.1). Taxonomy (GTDB): domain Bacteria; phylum Bacteroidota; class Bacteroidia; order Bacteroidales; family Muribaculaceae; genus Lepagella. The sequence continues at coordinate 15,633 of JAAVFQ010000029.1, read as the reverse complement.
TCAGCGCCATAGACATTGAAGAGACCATCGGCGGCTTCAACAGTATTTACGCCGAGATCAGGATCAACTTCGTAGATGAAGTTCTGAGAAGGACAGTTTTTGCCATCGATTACGAAATAAGAAGTAGGGATGGTGAGTTTATACTGGCCTTTAGCTGTGAAAACATCTCCGGCTGAGAGGGTAATGGTTTTGTTAGCCTGAGAAATTCGAGCGGAGTAGTTGGCCACGATAGCAAATGCCTGGAAACTCTCTTCATATTTGTAGAGAGTAATGTCATAGGCGGTTCCGCTACCGCGTGCGATAGTCTCCGTCTCTGCGGGAAGCTGAATGACGAAATCTCCGATAGAGCCGACAGCGCCGGGGGCGGGAGTAATGTCGAGATTTCCTCCCTCTTCGGGAACAACGTTCCAATAATAAGAGACGTCGCGTGAGGGATGCTGACCATTGATAGTAATCTGGTCTTTGGGAATAGTGAGGCGCAGACGACCTTCACCGGAAATCGGATCGCGGGGCGAGAATGTATAGATAGTGCCTTCGTCGGTAACTTCAATAAAGGCAGTGGAGGGATATTCGGTATCCCCCATAGTGAACGTGATCTTAGTGGTATCATAGTCCATATTTTCCTGCTCGATGAAGACGCTGTCATATCCTCTCCAGTAGATCTGGCAGGATACGAGCTCATTGATCTGACCACCGGCCGAGGGAGTGATGACTATTTCCTGCGGAATTTCCTTTTTCTCTACGGAATAGCCGGCGAATGTTGTTTCCGGATAGGGAGTGGCCTCTACGAGGAGATAGCCTTCCGGGATAACTACGTCGTATACGCCGGGGTTTGTCACCGGAGTAATGAGAGAGAGATGAAGCACGTTGTCGCTGCACTGCGAGATGAACTCGGCGAAAACCTCACCATCTTTGTTAAGAGTGACGGTCTTGTCAGTCTCGGGGTTGATAACCAAACCGGCTCCGAGAGCGTCCACAGAAAACTGTGAAATCTCATTGACCACACCGGGCTTAATGTCGATGTTGAGAGCCGGAAGAGCTCGAGTGGCACCGACAGAGAGCTGAGGGAGACTGTTGTTTTCACCGGCCGAAGCAAAACCCGGCATCAGGAGGCCGGCGGCGAGAAGGATGTAAAATTTCTTCATATTATTAAGAAAATTAAAGATTAAACTATGTAAGATTAGTAAGTTCTAAAAATTAAACGATGCATGTAAAAAGAAAACTCCTGTACCCAAAAACTTGTCCTTATGGGTTAATTTCCGGTTGCTGCTCAGCAAGATACGCTTGTATCTTACTTTCCTCTGCCGAGAAATTATATCTAAAAACACTTCGTTTTATATGTACAATAATTTTTCTCTCTTAGGCAAATGTCTTAATTTCCGGATTTTACTCATTCTAACGACATTGGATGAAAAATGGTCATCTTGACATTTTGGGCAAAGATAGTAATTTTTGGTGAAACTGACAATAAAATTCCCCAAAAACTCACAGAAGAATACTCATCCACTTGATAATAAGATTATTACCAATAGAGGAGCGCAAGGAAGTTAGAAAATATCTTTATCTTTCAGGCTGGACTCGATTTTTTTTACGGCATGGTGATATGACGCCTTAAGAGCGCCTACGCTTGTTCCGAGAATTTCTGACATCTCATCATAATGAAGCTCATCGAAATAGCGCATATTGAAGACAAGTCTCTGCTTTTCAGGAAGAGACGCAATAGCTTTCTGAAACTCCACCTGCGCTTCATCGCCATCAAAATATGGGTCAGCTTCGATACTTTCAAGACGGTAAGCATCATTCTCGTCGTCTGAAGAGAGGCTGCGGCGCTGACGCTCTTTGTTCAGATAATTTATCGATTCATTAATGGCTATTTTATAGAGCCAGGTAGAAAGCTTTGCAGCCCCACGGAAGTTTCCTATATTATTCCAGGCTTTGAGAAAGACGTTCTGAAGCAGGTCAAGAGCATCATCGTGATTCGTGACCATCTTGCGTATCTGCCAGTAGATACCCTCGCCATAGGTACGCATCATTTCATCGAATGCTTTTTTAGCTTTCGATGGTGATTGCAGGTCGCGCACAAGCGCCTCTTCATCCGCTACTTTCTTTATAGCCATACTGAAATATTACCTCCGGCAGTATTCGATTCTACTGTAATACTGATTTCAGGCTTCAAAATTAGAAATAATTTCTGAAACATACAAATATATAATGAGCACAAAAAAATTGATGCAGCCGATTTCACAATTGGCTGCATCTTGATTTCCATAATACTTTTTCGAACTAACCTAACATCATGAAACGATTTTCATTTGTCTTTGTCTTTAAAACGCCGTAGGAGATAAAAGGTTCATGCCGCCTCATTTTTTTCATCTCCTTTTTCATCTCCTGCAAAATTATGAACTTTTACCTGAGATTAAACTTCGAGGCCTTTAGTCTGTCATAAGTAAGTATTCGGCATTAAACTCATAATACCCGTTAAAAAACAACAGTTTTTTAGGGAATGGCGTTTTTGCCATCCGCTTATAAAATATTGATTCATGAGAGCAGAAGACAAGATAAAAGAGAGATTTGGCACGGAGACTCCCTTCAGGCTTCCGGAGGGGAGTCTGGAAAAGTTGTACTCGCACGTGTCTGAAAATCTTCCTGAATATAAAATTAAGGCTCCGGAGAGAGTCTCGCGCTGGCATCGACTCAGACCATATATATATCTTGCGGCCATGTTTGCCGGCATCTGGTGCATGATGAAAGTTTTCCATAACGTCAGCAATCCGGAAATATCCCTTGACAATCCTCCCGCTCTTGTGGCCGAAGCCATGACTGACCTTCCCTCCTACGAGGAATATTCCTCTGAGGCAGACATCAATGACTTTGAGCTTGAGCAGGAGGTGATAGATGAATATAGCGACATCCGCAGTCTGCAACGCGATTTCGGCTACACACTTCGTCCTGAATACGCTCAGAGCAAAGTGCCGGATACTAATTTATGACTTCTTAATTTTAACCTTGCCTGACTATAGCGCGGGCAGAATTCTGAATATATGTTTAACAAAATCATCTTCCTTCTCCTTTCACTTCTGTTATTTGCAGCTCCTTCATTTGCAACCGAGTCTGAAAAGGGCCGCGACGAAATGCGAAAAGAGCTTCAGGAATTCAAACTTAAATATCTTGCGCAGGAAATGAACCTTGCCCCCTCCAAGCAGCAGGAGTTCTATCAGACTTATTCCGCGATGCAGGAGGAAAAGCGAAAAGTGTTTAAAGAGGCTCATGCCTACAAGAAGGCTTTGAAGAAAAATGGAAATGCTTCCGAAGCTGATTATGCAAAGGCCTCTAAGATGATGGCCGATGCAAAAATCAGAGAGGGAGAAATTGATAAGAAGTATGATGCTATCTTCGCCAAATTCCTCACATCCAAGCAGATTTTTAAGATGAAAGAGGCAGAGCAGAAGTTCCGTCAGAAAATGAGGGAGATGAAAAAAAAGAAAAAATAAGCTCTTTCGGCATAAATTAGTGAGAAAACCCTCACGGCTTACTTATTTCAAATTTTAAACACTTACTAATGAAGAACATCAGACATATAGCCAAATCATTTACAAAAACGACAGTTGCGCATGCGACTGTCGTGCTTTTTGCAGCTATTTTAATTTTTGCTTCTTTTAATGAAGTGTCTGCTCGAACGAAGAGCAGGAGTCATAAGGTTGCCAAAACTGAGAAGACTGAAAACTCGTTTAAATCTCCGGACTTCGCATTTCCCCGCACTGTGATTGATAATGCCGCCAAAGAGATTAAATCAGCTTCGCGCACCGATAATCATGATGATTTGCTCCGCGCTGCTATTCAGACGGTGATTGCCTCTGACATCATTTCTTCCGAGGAGTCTACTAAGATGATAGCATTCCTTGACTCTTTGGCCGGAAACTCCCCCTTCCCATATTCCTCTGTCTACTGCCTTCTGGAGGCTCGACTCTTCAAGCAGATATATCTGGCCGACCGATGGAAATATAACCGCAGGAATCTGCCGCTAAACCATTTTCCCGAAAACCCACAAGAATGGAGCTCTGACCTGTTTGCTCTCAAAATATCCGCTCTGGTGGAGAGGGCTGATGCACTCTCTATTCATGAAGGATCAGCTTCTATTGATACTCTTCTGCCTATTCTTACACCCCTCAGAGAGAACGCTGTCCCTTATAGCGTAGGCTCTCCGCTGATTTCAGACTTCTTAGCATCTGAGGCCAACAATCTTCTCTCCGATTTCCGCTCTGACGTTTTCACTCTACCTTTCGGCCCTGTTGCCATCGGGAAGGAGAGTATTTCCGCCGGAATTGACTCTCTACTTAACAAGCTTGACCTTACATGCATTAATCTTGGCTCTGAAAACGGCTTTTCCCAGGGCGCTATGAGCGCTACACTGAGAATGGCTGACCGCATGCCATTCTGGTCTAAGGAGAAAACTCTCCTATCGGCTCTGGAGGCTACCGACGGAATGCCCGTTTCCCTGCGTCTGCTTTCCCCTTTATATAGTCTCAACCGGTTTGACTCTGACTCTTACGATGAAGAGAAACCCACAGGCAAATTCGCCTCTCTTCTCACGGATAAAAGGGAGTTTTATGACTATGCACGGAAGGCCGTAGACCTCTTTCCGGACACCATAAACTCCGGCTCTGTAAAAAACCTTATCGCCGGAATGAGTCGCCCGCAATTAAGGCTCTCTTCTCCCTCTCAGTTTCTTTCTGCTGACTCTATCGTTTTTTCGGTGAAGAGCAGTAACGTCACCAACTCAAATATTCTGATTTACAAGCTCCCTGCGCAGACAAACAGTTGGGAGAACGTGAAGCGTCTGATTTCCAAGGCCTCTTTAGTCCGAAACATTCCGCTACGACTCACCGGCGAAACGCCTTTTGAAACCGAAATATCCCTACGCTCAGCTCCGCTCCCTTACGGGATGTATATGGCTGTGCCCTCCGATAATAGCTCTTCCGATGGCATCCCGGGGAGTGTAGTTAACTCTATTCCGCTCTTCTTCTCAGTGAGCGACCTCGGTTATATAGAAAGCATAAATCGCCATTCCCCCTCAGAAAGTCGTCTCTATGTTGTCTCCGGCACCAACCAGAAGCCGATAGCAGGAGCGAAAGTCACCATTTCTGAATCCGGTTCCGGTAGAAGAATATCTACTCTCACCACCGACAAGAATGGCTCCGTGTCCCTTCCTGAAGGGAATCACGCCATTACTGTACAAAAAGGAGAAGACATTCTCTCGACCGACGCTTATATCTATAAAATGAGGGATGACTCTTCAGTTCACCCGTTCATCAATATCTATTCTGACCTTAGCATCTATCATCCCGGAGATGAAATTCAGTTTGCCGCTATTCTCAGCCTTACTAAAGAGCGGGAGCGCAAAATAGTGCCGGATGAGAAAATTAACGTAACCCTGCTTGATGCCAACTACACTCCTCTTGACAGTCTGCAGCTCACTACGGACCGTTTCGGACGCGCCGCCGGGAGATTCACCCTTCCCGACAACGGACTTCTCGGAAGATACAGTCTGCGTGCAACTTACAAGGATTACTCCTCTGTTTCCGGCTTTTCCGTTGAGGATTATAAAGCACCCTCTTTTGCAGTCGAGATGAAGAAATGCTCCGATGAGTATGCCCCCGGCGACTCTATCACCCTTTCCGGATCTGCACTGACCTACAGCGGAATGCCGGTGGCCGGAGCCAAAGTTGCTTATAATGTGCGATTCGCAGGCAATCATTTCTTTTGGCGCCATCAGGCTCCTAATGCCTCTTATGCAGGCGAGTCTCTCACTGACAGTAATGGCGATTTCTCTATTACTCTTGACACCTCTGCTCTTAAAGAGACCCCATACGCTAACGGCGTGTTCTCTCTGGAAGTCAATGTAACTGACTCCGCGGGCGAAACAGTGCAGTCCGCCCCTATCCGCTTTGCACTTGGCAATGCCTTTTCCATCTCTCTGAATATCCCTGAGACCGTCTCTCCCGAAAATGATATAATCACTCTTCCGGTCAGCGTCACCGACCTCCTCGGCAATACCGTGAAAAGAACGTTTGATTACAGAATTACGTCGCTCGATTCTAATCAAATTGTGGCTTCCGGCTCGGCTGACGCAGATATTATTATCGAAAATGCACGCTCTTTCCCCTCAGGATGCTATAAACTCAGCGCATGGCTTTTCGACAGCGAGAAAAATCCTTCGGAACAGTCTTTCACCCTCTGGAGAAAGGATGACTCCCGTCCCCCCTTCCCCACCCCTCTATGGATGCCCGATTCGAAAATTATCGCTCCGGCTAAAGCTTCTGACGTGAAAGCTCTGATAGGAAGCGGATATAATGATTCCTACCTTCTTTGTCAGACTTTCGACAACTCCCGTCTGATTGACTGCCGATGGATTAAGAATGATGCCGAGATGTCTACTCTCTCGCTTCCGGCCCCCGCGCCCGGTTCTCAAACCTATCTGACGGTCACGGGCGGGCATAACCTTCAGACCATCACCAAGACCCTGACCGTGGTGCCTCGCGCCGATACGGAAACTTTAGACGTTGAAACGCTGACTTTCCGCGACAAAATCACTCCCGGCGCCACTGAGAAATGGAGATTCAGGTTCAAGACTTCAGAAGGGAAGAAAGAGGCGCTCCCGGTTATCGCCGCTATGTCTGACAACGCTCTTGAAGCCATTGCTCCCCTCCTTTGGGAAGCTCCAGGTGGCTATATCAATTTCTATATGCCGATTGGCGTTTCCACTTCCAACCTTTCCAACGGCTTCCGGCTCTTCTCGTTGACATCCGCCCCCTCCTTCCGCAATATTTTCATTCAGAATCCGGAAATCTATACATACGGCTATCCTCTTTACGGCTCTCAAGGTGCCTCGGGCATACGCATGTATAAATCATCGCTCATGGTGAGAGGGACTTCCGTCACCAACGAAATGAAGTCTGAAGACAAGGCTACGTTCGGCGCGCTAAAGGAACAGGCGCCTGATGCCGGCAAAGACCAAACTTTCCTCACCGGCTCCGTTGCCATTGAGGAAACGGCTGAGAATGGCAGCGTAACGGCCGATGATGACACTCAGCTTCGCGGACTTGAACATCCGCTGGCTTTCTTCCGTCCGATGCTCACTACCGGCAATGATGGCGAACTGGAAATATGTTTTGAGGTGCCTGACTACAACACCGAATGGAATCTCAGACTGCTCGGCTATTCTCCTAAACTCCTCTCTACCGTTAAGAAGCTCAAGACAGTCTCCTCTCGTCCGGTGATGAGTCGGCTTAACGCTCCGCGTTTCCTCCGTTCCGGTGACTCCTCACTTCTCCAGGCTACCATCTTCAACAATACAGACAGCGTAGCCCTCCTTTCGGGACGCATCGAGATTGTTAATCCTCTCAGTGGAGAAGTTCTGCGAAGCGCTGTCTTTGATCCTGAAAGCGTCAGTGCCAAAGGGTCTCGGGTGATTAATGTCTCTTTTGACACGCCTGAGGATATGAGCATGATAGCCGTAAGGGTATATGGAAAATCCGGCGCCCACACAGACGGCGAGCAGGGCATTATTCCTGTGCTACCCTCCTCTTCACCCGTCACGGAAAGCATACCGATCTATCTGGGTGCAAAAATATATGAGCGGAGCGTCAAGCTTCCCGATTATCCTGATAACGCTACCGTAACTTTGCAGTTTTGCAGCAATCCGGCATGGGTATGTCTGACTGCTCTGCCCGACATCACTCTGCGCCGGGATGCTACCGCTACCTCCAAAGTCCGCGCTCTTTACGGCCTTGCAGTGGCCAATGGCATAATAGCAAACATGCCGGAGGCTAAGCAAGCTATAACCGAGTGGCTCGCTAATCCCGCCGACAGCGTGCTCATGTCGCCTCTACTTAAAAATCCTGCCCTTAAAACGGTCTCTCTTGAGAACACTCCCTGGGTGAACAATGCATCTTCCGAGTCGCTGAGAATGCTTCGCCTCGGTCATCTTCTCGATTCCAAGGCCAACGATGCTCAAATAAAAGCTCTCATATCAGAGCTTACCTCCCTCCAGAACTCCGACGGAGGCTTCTCCTGGTGCCCGGGAATGTCATCGGGATTCTGGGTAACTGAGCAGACTATGCTTTCGCTCGGCAGGCTCAGCCATGCCGGCTACCTCCCCAAAGATGATGTCTTGGGCCGCATAGTACGCCGCGGAATTGACTATTGCGATAGTCAGCTCAAAGAGATAGTGAGAAAATCCGGAAAGAATTTCCCGGCCTCTCTTGCCTCCGACTATCTCTACATTCGTTCTTTCTACCCGGAAATACCCTCAGGCTCCATCAAAGAAATCGAGAAACGCACTCTCTCATATCTTCGCAAGGAATGGCGCTATCTCTCCATTGGAGAATCTGCCACCGCCGCCATTATCCTCAAACGTGCCGGATATGATGCCGACTCGCGTCTCATTCTGGAATCGCTGTCTCAGCGCGCTGTCTCTTCTCCCGATAAGGGTATGTGGTTTGACAATGTTTCTTCCGGCTATAACGGCTACAACGCACTGGCGGTCACCACCCGTGCTCTTGAGGCATTCGCAGAGATAACGCCCGGCTCGGATAATGTGGACGCTATCCGCCAATGGCTGATTCTCACCAAGCAGGTGCAAGACTGGGGTAACTCTGCGCTTGCCGCCGACATCGTAAACGCGCTTCTGACTGCAGGCTCTCAATGGCTGACTCCTGATGATGAAGTCAGCATCATGCTCGGCAGCAAGGTGTATAGAGCTGACCATGCATCTCATCTCACCGGAGAATTTACTATTACCCTCCCACCCTCCGAGGCCTCCGGCAACACTTTGCACATCTCTCGCAAGGGGGATCAGCCGGCGTGGGGAGGAATCGTTGCGCAGATGATTCTCCCTTCGCAGCAGGTGAAGAGCGCTTCCACCCAAGACATATCCATAGAGAAAAATCTTTACCGGGTAGACGATCAGAACGGAGCGACCCTTGTCACGGAAGGTGAAATACAGCCCGGCGACAAGATAAGGGTTATGCTGACTATCACTGCCTCCCGCAATCTTGACTACGTAGCCCTCACTGACGAGCGTCCTGCCTGCCTTTCTACCGTCGATGCCCTTTCGGGCTTTACATCCACTGATGGGCTCTTCTATTATCGGGAAATAAGAAACTCCGCCACGAACCTCTTCTTCTCATTCTTGCCCAAAGGCGCATGGCAGATAAGCTATGATTGTTTCGCTGACAGAGCCGGCTCCTATACCGATGGCATAGCCACCATTCAGTCGCAATATGCCCCGACTGTAACCGCTCATTCCGCGGGCGGAAATATCACCGTCAGCCAACGCGATTAAGGCTCAGTCACTAAGCCCCCAACTTACTTAGGAGGAAAAGGTTTTAACGCCATTTTCCTCCTAAATTTACATTTTTTAATAGCTATTAGATATATCACTCTTTGAGATTTTCAAAAATTTGATTAACTTTGCCGTCAGGTATTGGCCTTAACTCATGCCACCCTTCCTGCCATATTGGCATTTTATTGACTTTACACTCTCATTTAAAGCATATTAGCTTATTTCACATGATCTTTAACTGAGCCCTAAGTCATAGAGAGGAATTTTTTAGAAGATAATAGCAACTAAACATAATTACAGATGAAAAAATTTACCTTACTGGCCGCTTCCGCGCTTATTCTTGCTGGAAGCGCACAGGCCGCCTTGGAGAAGTCTCCCTTCTTCTATCAGGAAGACTTCAACGAAATGGCTAAGGATAATGACCGCGTCACCGACGGATGGCTGTCGAAAGGCGTGGATTCAGAGCCTGCCAACGATGCCAACATCAGAATGTATTTCGGCACTCTTGATGTCTCAGACCCCTCAAATCCCGTCTATGGAGCTCCCTACTACAACAATACTCTTCTCCAGAATGACGGTTCTTCCTATGCTTTCCTCAACACCTGCTACCCCAGCGGAGTAGAAGTGAATGAATGGCTCATCTCTCCCGAATTCGATATGCCCTACGACGACGCGATGTTAACCTTCGACCTCGTCAACTATGCAATCCCCGATTGGGTAGCCCAGACTACCGCTACCGGCTACACCGCTCCGTTCAAGATCATGGTATCTGCAGGAGGCACCGATGCTGCCGACTTCACTGAAATTTACTCCAACTCTCCCTCTGTGAAGTTTGCTACCGATAACACCCCCATTGGCTCTACTACCTACGTTATTCCAATCTCAGGATTTGGTGGTAAGAAAATCCGCATCGCTCTCAATGTCACAACTCCCAATATCGGTATGGTCGGATTTACCAATATTCAGGTTGGACAGTACGCGATGTCATACGCCAACTCCACTCAGACCGTAGCTCAGAATGGCGATGAGATTGCCGTAAGAGTTAATATCGGCCTCAAGACTCCCGTTGCCTGCCCCGGAGTTTACGCTAAGCTTGAGTATGATGGAAAAGTTGTAGAAAAGACCTACAAAAAGAAATTCGGCGACCAGACCGGCAAATATGCATTCCAGCTCATGACCTTCAATGATCCTATGATCAAAATCGCCGATGATAAATCTGTAGACTACACTCTGACCGTCATCCCACAGATGCAGGATGAGAATGGCGAGACTATGGCCGAGGCCGATATTCTCCCCACTGTCATTTCCGGTTCTATCGTTTGCGCCACTAAGTTCTTCCCCAACAACGTGGTTATGGAAGAGGCAACAGCCACCGGTTGCGGTTGGTGTCCCCGTGGCATCGGCGCTGCCCAGTATTACACTGACCTGATGGCTCAGCGTCGTCAGGAGCTCGGAGTGACTGATGAAAATGATGGCCCCAAGTTCATTCCCATCATGATTCACTCCAACATGAACTACTCTGACCCCATGAATCAGGGTGTGCAGCTCTACGTCTCCAGCTTCACTGCCGACAATGGCGGCGGCCTCCCCATGGCTTCTTTCAGCCGTAGTCTCTTCAAGCAGGACCCCTCTGCGCTTAAGGCCTTCCAAAGCGTCTTCAACTCTGACGCTATCTATCAGTCTAAAATCAAATTTGCCTACAACAACAGCAACAGTGCTTCCACTGACGTCACCATTGGCGACGAGGTGTGCGTGGTTTATTCTATCGAGACCGGCTTCACTGTCGACATGACTAACCTTGCTGCCGCCGTTGTCTTCCTTGAAAACGACGTGCAGGGCTATGAATCAGGCTACACTCAGGAGAATTATCTCTCAAGATATAACTCTTCAAGCTCTATCGGCGCTTCCGGCATCCCCGATCAGTACTATAAGAGATTCTTCGCAGGTGGCGAACTCGGCGTGGCTGACATCCCCTTCAACAAAATGGTATATCAGGAAGTAGCTCGCGGCATCTGGCCCGACTATTACGGTCAGGATCTTAACTCAGGCTTCACTTCTGAAGTGCCCAAGGAGTTCAAGATTTCTTTCACCGTGCCTGAAAACCTTATCAACCTTGACATTAAGGACAACCTTGCCAACGATAAGTTTGACGTTGTAGTTCTCATCATTGACAACTCTACTCACGAAATCGTTGCTTCCGACAAGATGAACTTCGCCAAGGCTCTCCAGCTCGGCGAAAGCGTAACAGGCATCGCTGCTGACGAGGCTATCCGCATCGAACGCGCAGGCCGCAACATCTCTGTAGCTGCTCCCGCTGCTGTCAAGGTAGCTCTTTATGCTGCTGACGGTAAAGCACTCGGCAACTACGCTGACGCTAACGGCAACCTCCTCATCAACGCTGACGACTTCAATGGCGTAGTTATCGTTAAGGCTGAGACCGCTGACAAGAACGTATCCACTAAGCTCGTCTTCTAATCAGAGAGACTGAACTTGACCTTTACAAAACAGGGCCGCGACTTAAAGTCGCGGCCCTGCTGCTTTTTGTGGTAAAAATATTTTTGCGATAAGTAAGTATCAGGGAAGTATCAGGCGTCCCGTGTCCAGCAGATAGGCCAGATAGTCGTAATCTTGCGGCTCATCAAGGTCAAAGCAGAGATGATTCATGACATAGACAAGAGTGCGCGGAGAGATAGCCTTGGGAGTCGCACAGTCAAGGGCATCCCGGCGATAGACGTAGATTGAGCCGTTGATGTCATAAACTTTCGGAGCCTTCTGTCGGGCCGTGACGTTACCATCGCCAATGGCTACCCCGTAATAACCGTCAGGCCTTTCAGACACCTGATTAAAATAGGGATTCCGGCCACACGGCGACACTGAAAAGATTGTCATTGCCTCCGGGTCTGAAACTATCATGCTCAGACACTCTTCTATATCCTCCATAGTTCTTATAGGGGAGGTGACGTCCAGATCTATGACATAATCATATTTCTTACCATACTTCTTTTCAGCCCACAGCATAAGGTCACGGATAGCATCGGGCTTACCCACTACATCTCCGGCAAGAGAATCCGGGCGGGTATAGTCGGTAGGGAGTCCGCACTCTCCGGCCACGCGCTTTATCTCCTCCGAGTCTGTGGAAAGGGCAATGTCAAAGCCATGGCGGGCAGCAAACTCACGCGCTATCACGGCCGTATATGAGAGTAGCGGGCGCCCCCCTACGGGCTTGACATTCTTTCCGGGAATCCCTTTCGAACCTCCGCGCGCGCATACCGTCACAAGACAATTCATATTTTCATTCATCACTTTATTATTAAGTAAGTTCTAAGAAACTGTTTGAATTTAAATGATTTTAGCTTTGTAATCACTATTTGGCGTCATCTACAAAGGTAGCAAATAAATAAGGGATGATAAATGGGATGATGTTAAAAAATCATAAAATTTTTCACTTCAAATCCAACTGGAATAAACAATAGCAAGAATAGTCGGGATTTGAATTTTCACACAAAAATATTGATTTAAACTATTTCGTTGATAAAGTGTCTTAAAAAAGGGTTTATGCAAAAGGAGTTATCAGAAGATGTCTATGCGCAGATTCTGATATTCCCTCTTTGTTGTCCCACTAACTATATCTAATCGCAATGACACTACGACAGATAATCTCCACAACAGCAATTCTCATGCCCGGCCTGCTTCTTGCCAAGGGCACTATCACCGGCTCAGCTGTCAATAAAGACACCGGCGAGCCTCTGGACTACGCTATGGTTCAGCTTTTTGACGCTGCGACCAACAAGCCTCTCACCATAGGAGGAAACACCGACGAGCAAGGATATTTCACGCTCGTAGATGTCCCCGATGGAAAATATATTTTGAAAATCAGCAGCCTCGGGAGCATAGACCAGGAGCGCCCGGTCACTATTAAGGGTGGCAACGTAGAGATTGGTGTTCTCAGACTCGCCGATGACTCTAAGGTGCTTCAGGAAGTCGTCGTGGAGGGCGTTAAAAGCCAGATGAGATTCGAGCTCGACCGCAAGGTCTTCTCTGTGGATTCAAGCATCGCTGCCGCCGGACAGTCGGCAAGCGAACTTCTTGAGTCTATTCCCTCCGTGGAAGTTGACCAGGACGGAGAGGTATCTCTGCGAGGCAACAGCTCTGTAACAGTATGGATTAACGGCAAAGAATCCGGCCTCTCTGCTGACAATCGTGCCCAGATTCTGGAGCAGATTCCCGGCGAGACCATCGAGCGTATAGAAGTCATCACCAATCCATCAGCAAAGTATTCTCCCGAAGGAAGCGCCGGCATCATCAATATCGTACTCAAGAAAGACCGCCGCGGCGGTTATTTCGGGTCTGCCGAACTTGGGGCAAACACCCGCGGAGGTGGCAATGCAGGCGTCTCAATTAATTACAACACTGCAAAATGGGACACTTATGCCAGTCTAAGTTTCAGAATGAGACATGGCTCCGGAGGCTCCGAATCTCGCCGTAAATATTTCAACACCCTCCCCGATGGCGTTAATGAATACACCGGTGAATACCTCAATAGCGATGGAGAAAGCCACAATCACGGCAATAACGTCTTCGTACGCCTCGGAGCTACTTATCATCTTACTGACAAAGATGACATCTCTGCGTCGGGATTCGGCATGTTCGGTCACCGATGGACTAATTCTACCACTAACTATCTTACCAACGGCCCCACTCAGTCCTGGCTCCAGGATTTCAATAGAAATCGCTCGATGAACGATATGCGTGGAGCTCATGCAGAGATTGGCTATACTCACCGCTGGACCGACAACCATTATCTCGACTTCTCAGCAGCATATAATCACTGGGGCGGCCCGAGCTGGAATAGCTATTATGAGCGTCAGACATTCGCTCCCGATGCCGACCACCCTGAAGATTATGATGATATCGTCTATCAGGAGCAGACGCAAAACATCTCTACCAACTCCACTGAAATAAAACTCGACTACACCAATCAGCTCACTGACTGGCTCAAACTCGAAGCCGGATATAACGGCAATTACAGCCATGAGCGCACACCCGTACGCTCATTTATAGGCACTGAAAAGGAAGATCTCATCCCTAATGAGAATCTCTTCAACACTTTCCTTTACTCCAACGACATCTCTGCCCTCTATTTCACCCTCGGCGGCAAATATAAATCATTCAGTTTCTCCGCCGGACTGCGAGGCGAGGCATGGCAGGTTCACACCCGCTCTCTGGGCTTCGGCCAGACCAAAGAGGACGTGGAGCAGTATAATAAGAATTTCTTCTCTCTCTTCCCCTCTGCCTACGTCTCATGGTCGCTTCCTCACGACAATGAGGTGCAGATAAATTATACCCGACGCATTCGTCGTCCCTGGGGCGGAATGCTTAATTCCTTCAGAAATATCTCTGACCCCACGAATATCTCGTATGGTAATCCCGAGCTTGAACCGGCCTATTCAAACGCCTTTGAGCTTAACTATATCAAGAGTTGGACATGGCACATGATAAGCGCGTCTGCTTATCTGCGCACCAACGAAAACATGTTCAACCGTATCAGCTATCTGCAAAATGGCGTAATGTATACCACGGAAGCCAACGTGGCCAATCAGCAGAATGCAGGTCTGGAAGTAGTAGTCAAAAACTCTTTCATAGGAGGCAAACTCGACTTCACCACCACGGGCAATATCTATTACAGCCACATGAATGCCTGGAACACTACTCTCTTTAATGATGATGAAAGCATTGAAGTCAGCGGAAATTCCCGCTCACAGTTCACATGGGATATCCGCGAGATGGTAAGCGTGCGACTCCCATGGGGACTCTCGCTGCAGCTCACCGGACGTTATCGCTCTAAAGAGCTCCAGGCCCAGGGCTCACGCGGTGCCAACTGGATGATAGATGGCGGTCTTCGCAAAAACCTCGGAAACTGGTCGTTCTCACTCAACTGCCGCGATATTTTCAATTCGCGCAACATGGAGTCGACGACTTTCGGACCTAACTTCGAGCAATACTCCAAACGATGGAGAAATGGTCGCAATCTTTCGCTTACCATTAAATACTCTTTCGGCAATATGAAGGCTAAGCGCACTAAAAATGATGCACAGCCTATGGACAACAACTATAATGGCGGAGACGAGTTCTAAGGCCGTCATTATAACACACTGATACTTTCACCTAAAAGGAGGCTGTCTAACAACCAAAGTTAGACAGTCTCTATTTTATACATAAAATCGGGAGATTCAGGCTGCATTTGCCACTCCTGAGATATACTTTGGGGAAAAACTTAAATGAGGGTTCGT
>JAAVFQ010000028.1 GCA_014800685.1 Bacteroidales bacterium | reverse complement strand
TAAAAATCTATGACATGGCAAAGGCTTTCGCGCTGAATTTCAGCATGAAAGCCTTATTTTTTTTTTAGCCTGACTGAACGAAAAAAGAGACTGCCTAAACTTGTTAGACAGCCTCTTATGGTTTAATAGTCAGTGGGCTAAATAAATTTTGTAAGTTCGGGAGAGTAATCGAATAGGAAAGTGCCCTTTGCAGTCTTAACAAGCGTATAAAGAGGATTGCCGAAACGGTCGTTGAAAATTACTACATTGCCCTCTACTACTCCGGACAATTCCGTTCCATTCCCCTTCAAACTCCATTTGTCACCTGAGAGCGAAATTTCAAAAGATGAATCTCCATTAGCAAGTTTATATGAACCCGGAGATGGCAAAGTGGGATTCGTATCAATTTGAGACTCCATAATGAAACCTGAGATACCCGGGACATACTCAATCTGAGCCCATCCATTCTTTATTTCACGACACTTGAAGGCCATCCCTCCTCTTACCATAAGTTCGGCATTCTCACCATTGAGAGTGACATAGCCCTTCACTGACGGCTGGTCATAGACTTTAGTATCATTTGAGACAACTACATAATTGAGAGCGTAGCCACTAAACGACAACAGACACGCAGATGCAAGGATAATTAGCTTTCTCATAATCAAAAATAATTTATGGCGCAAAGATACAAATGATTTCTTGGTATGACTACTATTTTAGTTCAAATATTACGATTTGAACAAATAATCAGAGAAACAGACCAATCAAAAACACCTTTAGGCAATCTACATTTGCTCCGCTCCGTTTTTTTTAGTAATTTTGCGCATTAAAGGCCGTTCCAAAGGTGGAAGTGCTAATTATATTTGAACTGATTTTATGCTTGTATCATATACACAATCTTTCGGAAAATACTGCATTTTCCTGAGTCAAGTGTTCCGAGCGCCAGACAAATGGTCGGTATTCGGAAAGTCAATGATATTCGAGATTAACAAGCTTGGAGTAAACTCTATTCCTCTTGTTATCATAATCTCCATCTTCATCGGAGCTGTAATTTGCATTCAGATGCAATTAAATATTGTCTCGCCACTTATACCCTCTTATTCCACCGGTATGGCCACCCGAGAAATTCTTTTACTGGAATTCTCATCCTCAATATTGTCATTGATACTTGCCGGAAAGGTAGGGAGCAATATAGCCTCCGAAATTGGCACCATGAGAGTTACAGAACAGATTGATGCCCTTGATATTATGGGTATTAATTCAGCTAATTTCATCGTGCTTCCCAAGATAATAGGCTTCGTGCTCTTTGTGCCTGTGCTCTGCATCCTGTCCATGTTTATGGGTCTCTTCGGTGGCTACCTGATAGCCCAGTTCACCACAATGCTGTCCGTGGAAAAATATATCTACGGCATCCAGACTTTCTTTGATGAATGGTATGTATGGTATGGCATAATAAAGACCTATTTCTTTGCATTCATAATAACGAGTGTGGCCGCATATTATGGTTATTATGTGAAAGGTGGCGCACTTGAGGTGGGAAAGGCTTCTACAAATGCCGTAGTGTCTTCCTCCATCCTTATTCTGCTCGCCGACGTAATTCTCACTAAACTCTTACTTCAATGATAGAAGCAAAGGACGTATCCAAATGGTTTGATGGAGTGCAGGTGCTTCATGATATCTCGGCAACATTCGAGACCGGTAAGACCAATCTCATCATAGGCCAGAGTGGTTCCGGAAAGACAGTCTTCATGAAATGCCTTATCGGTCTTCTCACTCCCGAAGAGGGCGAAATATTCTATGACGGCCGTCCATTTACAAAAATGAATGCCCAGCAGCGGAAACAGCTTCGTGAAGAGATAGGTATGCTCTTTCAAGGGTCTGCCCTATTTGATAACAAGACGGTGCTTGGAAACGTCATTTTCCCTCTTGAGATGTTTGGTAAAATGACTAAGGAGGAAAGATTGGAGAGAGCAAATTTCTGTATAAAAAGGGTTGGTCTGGAAAATGCAAATGACAAATACCCCTCCGAAATTTCCGGCGGTATGCAGAAGCGAGTGGCCATAGCGCGCGCGATAGCTATGAATCCCCGTTATCTATTCTGTGATGAGCCTAATTCCGGTCTTGACCCCCGCACGTCCATTCTTATTGATGAGCTTCTTTCCGACATCACGCATGAGTATGGCATGACTACTGTCATTAACACTCATGACATGAACTCTGTGCTCGGCATCGGTGAGAACATTATCTTTATCAATAAGGGACATTGCGACTGGCAAGGTAACGATAAGAATATATTCCGGAGCGAGTCAAAATCTCTCAACGACTTTGTATTTGCCTCTCAACTCTTCCAGAATGTGAAGCAGTATCTTGAGACGCAATATAAGGATTCTAAAGAGTAGCGTCCACCACTGCTACCCTCTTGTAGGAATATTTATTCCTTTAAGCCTCGGAGTCCGTTCATTCTTGCTTTCATCACATCCTCCGATGGATTAGACACCGGCTCCCAGAAGCGTGTCCCGCTGATAGCATCAGGAAGATATTGCTGCTGCACGAAGTGATTCTCATAGTCATGAGCATACTTATATCCTTCTCCGTAGCCAAGCTCCTTCATTAGAGACGTTGGAGCATTGCGCAGATGAAGGGGCACTGGCAAGTCTCCCGTCATTCTCACATTCTCCAAAGCCCTGTCTATAGCTAAATATGCTGAATTACTTTTGGCTGATGTGGCCAGATAAATTGTGCATTCGGCAAGAATTATTCTACCTTCCGGCCAACCGATTTTAGCGAGAGCATCAAATGTGGCATTAGCCAATAGCAACGCATTCGGATTAGCAAGCCCGATGTCTTCAGCTGCCAGAATCACCAGGCGGCGTGCTATGAATTTAGGATCTTCGCCTCCTGCCACAAGACGCGCTAGCCAATAAATGGCAGCATCCGGGTCGCTTCCCCTTACGGATTTTATAAAAGCTGAGATAATATCGTAATGCATCTCACCATTCCGGTCAAAAGCCATAGGGTTTTCCTGCAACGACTCAGTAACGCTTTTATCATCAATTATCAGCGGCTTGTCTTTGGGGGTAGATTGCTCAAGAAGATCAAGAATATTCAGCAGTTTCCTGGCATCTCCACCTGCAAAACGAAAAAGTGCTTCAGTCTCCTTCACTTCCGTTTGTCTCTTCTGCAGAATGGCATCTTTACTTAGAGCCCGATCCAGCAGAGTTTGCAAATCTTTTCTCTCCAAGGGCTTAAGCGTATAGACCTGTGCGCGCGAAAGCAATGGGCGAATCACTTCAAATGAAGGATTCTCAGTCGTAGCGCCAATCAATGTCACTATACCCTGCTCCACGGCTCCAAGCAGCGAATCCTGCTGAGACTTATTAAAACGATGGATTTCGTCAATGAAGAGAATCGGACGGGCTTTTGTGAAGAGCGAACCGGCTTCCTGCTTGCACTTATCAAGCACTTCACGCACATCCTTCACTCCGGAAGTCACTGCCGACAGTGTATAGAAAGAGGCGTCAGTAGTCTTAGCGATTATCTTTGCCAAAGTGGTTTTTCCAACACCCGGAGGCCCCCACAGTATAAAGGAATTTATCCGCCCAAGTTCTATCATTCGTCGGATGACGCCACCCTCACCGACCAGATGTTTCTGTCCGATATAGTCATCAAGACTTTCCGGTCGCAGTCGTTCCGCTAAAGGAATATTATTATTCATCATCAATTCTTAGCCGTATTCATTAAGTAAGTGAGAAAATCTATGTAAGCATAAAACGAAGTATTTTGGAGATAAGTTCGATGTGCTGCTAATGATGATATAAGCATATCCGCTGAGCATCCACGGGAAATTAGTCCCCAAAGGACAAGTTTTATAGTACAAGAGTTTTCATTAAATCCTCAATATTTATTTCCGTGAGGTTGTCCACCAGAATATCCGAGTATGGTCTGAGGGTTTCAGCCGAAAGAGTGCCTACTACTCCCACAACTAATGCTCCGGCAGCTTTGCCGGCCTTTACTCCCTGTAACGAGTCTTCAAAAACCACACATCTGCCGGCATCCACACCAAGACGCGAAGAAGCAAGAAGATAACCTTCGGGGTCAGGCTTCGACTTTGATACCATTTCGCCCACAACGATAAAGTCAAAAATAGATTCAAGCTGCGGCAGACATTTTCTCAGATGAGCCATCTTTTTGCTATTGCTCGACGTGACGAGAGCCATCGGAATCCCGTGCTTTTTGAGTGTATCAAGAAACTTGTCTGCACCAGGACAATAATTATACACCATTTCATTTTCCTCCTCGAGGAGCATTTTCTCCACCTGTGGTCTTACTGTCGGGTCGTTGAAATATGTGGATAGAATGTGTTCGAGGGTGGTGCCTTTGATTACTCTCGGAAAATCCTCTATGCCTGTCGGGAAACGTTTTTCTATCCGATCCCATATCTCGGAATAGGTATTTTCTGAATCTATTATCACCCCATCCAGATCAAACAAAGCTGCTATGTCGGTCTTCTTATTCATGCGAATTTTTTGAATGGTCAAAGTGAGAAATGGTCTATTACTTCTTTCGTATAATTATATGGTATTCACAGCAGAATCATACTTCTGCATCGTGGTGGCTTTCTTAATACCCTTCCAGGGCTTTCTGCCTATCTCCTCTAAGGCATACTCCCAGAAAGACTGCATTTTTGCCAGCATCTGAGCATCCCCGCAGAGTCTCTGTGAATAGTGATTTTTCAGACTGTCATGAAACTCAAGCATTGTGTCAAGCCTTCTGTTTTTCTGCCATTCCATCCCCTCTTTCACCTCAGCAAAGAGGGATGGTCTGCCTAATAAACCTCTGCCTGACATGACCCCGGCCACAGTGGGAAATTTGCGGACAAAGTCAATAATCTGTGAAGGGAGAAGAAGGTCACCATTATATATCACCGGATGACGGCACTCCCGAAGGAAATCAGCAAATTCATCCATATAAAGTTCTCCGGAATATTTCTGAGAGGCGACACGCGGGTGAAAGGTAACGTGCATAAGAGAAGCCTCATTTATCAGCTTAATCATTTCTCTCCATTCGGAGACATCCCTAAGTCCGGCACGCATTTTAACAGAGAATCTTACATCTTCAATTCCGTTAATCTTATTGAAGATTTTCTCCATCAAGTCAATATTGGAAATCAAAGCCGCTCCCCTCCCATGATTGGTCTGCATTGGATAAGGGCATCCCATATTAAGGTCAATATCCCTATGCCCAGTCTTGATTATTGCCTCTACGAGCAAATCGAATTCCTCCTCACTATTAAAGATTATCTGAGGGATGACATAATGATTTTCGTTGAGTTCAGACTCCAGGCTTCTCAGGTCACGCTGGCGCACGTCACCCCTTTCTACCCTTAAAAAGGGGGTAAAATATGCATCGGCCTCTCCATAGACGGCTGAGTGAAAATGTCTGTAGGCAGCATCAGTATGCCCTTGCATTGGGGCGGCATATAGTTTAATATCCATATTTAAACGACGTATTAAGTAAGTTCTAAAAATTAAACGATACGTGTGAGATTAAATGATATGCGAAAGAAAATTTATCCTCACGTCATTTATTATACCTCCGTCCTGCAAATATTTGCTGCAGAAGCGGAGCATATTTTCCGAGCAATCCAAAAAGCACACATAGTCCTCCTACGGCAATTATCAGGGTAATAAGATAAATCATAGCCACAGGAAGAAAGCTGCGCGGAGTGAATATCTGAAATAATGCCACATTAATATATGCGACTATAAGGCCATGTCCCGCATAGACGAAAAACGAGGATGCAGCAAGAAATTTACTTGTTTTCACTCTGCCGGATTCTATAAGTAAAGATGCAAGCCCGTATGCCATCACCATTCCGAGAATCACATTAGCACTTTTGAGATAATCATATAGCCATTCCGGGAAATCGCAAAGCCACAGTGCGGTGCTTATCACCAGGTAGCCTCCAGTGCATAATTTGAAGAAGTGTCTGAAATCCTTTATCATGTCACGGCCGTGATAGCTCATGTATGCCCCCCACGTAAAAAAGAAATAGCCGTTGAGCATCTGGCTGAAATGGCCAAGCTTGTAGGGAGAAAGCGCAAACCACACTATCCCTATGACAGCTACCGCATACCATCGCGTAGTTTTAAGGCAGAAATATATCATCGGAGCGGAAACCACAATTATCATCAGGTCTCTTACAAACCATAAAGGATAGTCCTGAGGATAAATCAGTCCACCGGGAGCCATAGGACGATCAGTGGAAAATATTCCGAACCAAGCGTTCCAGAATGTCTCAAGTATGGAAGGAACATTCCAGTGGAAATGTATATTCTGGATATTAGGAAGAATGGTCTTAAATTCCGGCAGAAAAGCGAGCAGAGCTATTAAGACCGCAAGAGTGTTCCAACTGACGTAAGGGATCAAAAGAGATTTTGTCCTGTTCTTCAATTTATGTCCGTATGTATCTATCGTAAGAGTTATGCCGAGAAAAAACACATAGCCCGCGATGAAGAAATATATAGGGACACTCTGATTTCTGAGAAATGCATCGAAAAATCCATAGAAAAGATGAGAACCGTCCATGTCGGAAAATCTTATCTGACTGCCATCCACCCAATAAGATCTTGTCGCAGTGACGTGGATTGCGGCAACGATCACAGCTAATGGAAACCTCAGAAGATCCAACGACTGGGATCTAAGGCTCTTCCCTTCCGGCTTCTGTTCGTGCGGCATCACTCTCTTTCGCAAATGGCCCGATGATTATTTGAATGTATCCGGCAAATCGTTCTCATAAAGCACGGTGTCTCCTTTCGATAATATACGCGAAAGGAGTTGCTGAGCCTCATTGAAGGACGCCACCACGTGGAGATTCTCTTTATTGAAGGACGTTTTCTTAATCCCCTCTACAAGAGCATCTCTATTATACTCACCCACAATGACGGCTACGTCAAGATTGTTGCCGATATGCTCTCCAAGCGTACTATTGAGTTCATATTGACGCTCTCCAAGTTCAATCATTCCGGGAGTTACGATAATACGTTTTCCATCGGTGAACTGTGCGAGGACTTCAACGGCCATCTTAGATCCGGAGGGGTTAGAGTTGAAAGCATCATCTATTATTGTCACTCCGCCGGGAGTCTGCTTCACGTTCAGACGATGTTCCACCTGGTCAATCGCGGCCACAGCATAGCGTATTTTCTCTTCAGGCACCCTGAGATGGAGAGCCACTATTACAGCTGCCACAAGATTGGAAATGTTACATTCACCCACAAGCTTTGTAGAAAGCTCAAGTCGATAGTCATCCGGCCCCTCGATGGTAAAGTCTGTGCCGGACGGGCGGTATCTGACATCGGTAGCACGATATTGGCAACCGGGCGTATCGCCTACTCCATATCTCACTATGGCTACATTCTTAACCTCACGGTTGGCACAATATTCAAAATCATTATTAATCACCGCCAGTCCATCGGCAGGGAGAGCATCAATAAGCTCAAACTTCGTGGACTGCACGTTTTCTATAGTCTTAAAGGATTCAAGATGCATGGGCCCGACGGCAGTGACGATTCCGATATGAGGATGCACAAGGTCGCAAATCTCCTTAATGTCATTTTTCTGCTTTGCACCCATCTCGCAAATGAATATGCTGTTAAAGGGCTTCATCATCTCGCGGACAGTTCTTATCACTCCCATTGTAGTGTTATAACTTCCGGGGGTCATAAGCACATCATATTCTTCAGAAAGGATTCTATTGAGATAATGCTTGGTAGACGTTTTGCCGTATGAACCTGTGATGCCCACCACTGTAAGATTTGGCATGGAGCGCAATATGCGCGCTGCATCGTTATAATATCTGCGGTTAATTCCCTTTTCCACCGGGGTTAAGATGAAAACAGCTGCCATTACCCATACCCAAGAGAAGATGGTAATTATAAGTATGGTTGCCAAGGAGACCACTCCGCCGGAATATTGCCAGAGAAACTTATCACTACCCCATGCAGAGATAGCTACCGCGAGAAAACAAGCGAGTGCCAATGCCACCGTTACTCCATATATTCGCCAGACTCTACGGGTGAATACAAGGGGCTTCTTATATTTCTTTTTCAGAATCAGTGCAATCTTGGCAAGAGCTACAAACGCTATGATAAGAGCGCTCAGCACCGGAGTGAGCAGAGTGGAGCATAGAAGAAAAAGAAGTGCTACATCCACAAGCCTCCAGCCGGGCATTATATTAGAGCGTAGCCAACGCCAGTAACGCTCAGGACGATAGGAATTCTGCTGAAGCATCTGAATGTCATATTTGAAATTCAGAATCATATAGGCAACGCAGATAATATAAATAGCAATAGTCAAAAGGCTCATATTTAGAAAATGCTAAAGTTAAATGATAAGTAAGTTATAAAAGTGTGAGATGAAAATTATTGTGCTATATATCTCGTCCGTTTGGGCAAATTTCAGTCAGATAGGCTTGTATCTTCCTACGTTTCTCGCGAATTTTCTCCAAAATCACTTCGTTTTATACGCACATATATTTTATCTCACTTACTTATATGGGAGCAGTCAATTTTTCATTTCACTCTTCAGGAACTCACCGACCACTGCACGAAAGCCGGCGGGATTGTCCAGAAAAGAATAGTGGCCGCAGTTTTCAAAAGAAACGACTCCGGCGTCGGGTATGAGTTTTTCCATCATTTTTGCATCAGAAAGCGGAGTAGCCGTATCTTTATCTCCCCATACCAGAAGTGTGGAAGCTTTGATATCAGGCATGATGCTTTTCAAGTCTTCATTCACGCATCTGCTCATCACCCCTTTCATAATTTGAGAAGAGTTGTTATAGTCTGCACTTCCTGCTTTATTACGCATCTCTGCTATCTTTGCTTCTCCACGATTCTTTCCATATATAAGTGGCAGAATCTTTTTCAAAAGCTTAAAGGAATATACCTTGAGATAGTATTTCAGTTTGCGACGAGGCTTGATACCGGCAGCATCCACGAGTATCATCTTTTTAATTTCAGGATGGCGGGAAGCTATTTTTATGGCAAGACGCCCTCCATGAGAGTGCCCTATAAGGATGGGCGCCGAAATGCCAAGGGTTGCAATGAAATCCTCTACCTGAGCGGCATTCTCCTCAACTCCCCAAACCGTATCGGGCTCATCTGTCTTTCCGTGACCAGGGAGATCAAGATTGTAGACATGAAGTCTGCGGTTGAGAAAATTTTCGATAGAGGCTACAGTGGTATGATTGCACAGCCATCCATGCATCAGCAGAACAGAAGGGGCATCCTCCGGTCCGCTTTCACTGTAGTGCATGTTCATGCCGTTGATTTCTATATCTTTCTCCATTAATCAGAGTCTAAAATTAAGAGATTGCTCTTTCGTGAACATTATAATCTGCAAAGTTAACAAAAAAATCTCTTTTTGCATCGGCTCGCTCCCCTATTTATATTCATAAAATGTTGACAACTCTTAAAAACACTTAAATTTGAGGGGAGCGTGTAATATTTCACCCTAAATTTCTTTATATATAAAAAGCGGATATTTTCCGCACATTTCAATATAAGAAGCTTGAATTTTAATTGGCTGAAAACCTAATGCTTTTTCGGGCTATTTCACTATTTGAAGTAAAAAATTAATTATATGAAACGAATATTTATATGCGGAGTGCTTGCAGCGATGGCTATTACGTCATCAACTCAACTGATGGCCTCTACAGCAGAGCCTGATAATCATTTCATAAAGACAGCGGCTTCAAACGCTTTTGAGACCGACTTCACCGTAGCAGCGGAGAAGACGGTAAATGCTGTAGTCTGCATTAAGAGCTTCACATCTGCGCCTCAACGCTCCTATGGCAATCAAGGTGGCTATGATCCTTTTGATATGTTTGACTTCTTTTTCGGAAGTCCTCAACCTCGTCAGCAGCCTCGTCAGCAACAGCGTAAAAAGAACGAACCTGTACAGAGTGGCCTTGGATCAGGCGTTATAATTTCAGAAGACGGCTACATCGTAACTAATAATCACGTTATCGAAGGTGCCGACCGCCTCGAAGTTCTGCTGAATGATAACTCTACGATGGACGCGAGGGTCATCGGCACTGATGAAGCCACTGACCTCGCTCTGATAAAAATTGATACCAAAGGGCTCTCCCCTATTACTTTCGGTGACAGCGAGACTCTGAAGATCGGTGAATGGGTACTTGCCGTGGGCAATCCGTTCGGCTTTAATTCTACTGTCACAGCCGGTATCGTCAGCGCCAAGGCCCGCAGCCTTAGCCAAAGCGGTTCCGGAAAGGTCGGCATTGAATCTTTCATTCAGACCGATGCAGCCCTGAATCCCGGAAATTCCGGAGGTGCTCTCGTGAATTTGAAGGGAGAGCTGGTGGGTATAAATTCCGCTATTTATAGCAATACCGGCACCTATGCGGGATTCTCGTTCGCCATCCCTACTTCCATCGTTAAAAAGGTCATGACAGACATCAAGCAATTCGGCACTGTGCAGAGAGCCGTCCTGGGATGTACAGTGGCTAACCTTGAGGCCAAGCTTGCGCAAGAGAAGAAAATCACTGCTACAAAGACCGGAGTGCTCGTAGTATCGGTAAGCGATAGAAGCACCGCTAAAGAACTCGGACTGCAGGAGGATGACGTCATTACTGCTATCGATGGTGTGGAAGTTCATACTATTTCTGAGCTCTCCGAGCAGATGAGTAAATTCCGCCCGGGAGAGGAAATCTCTGTCACTTTCTATCGTGATAATAAGAAGTTGGTGAAGAAAGCCGTCCTGAGAAACACTCGTGGCGACACAAATGTCACCCGAAAGAGTGATTTCGCCGAGACCGGAGCAGTCTTTATGAAAGCATCTGCATCCCAGCTTGAAAATCTTGGTATATCTAATGGTGTGCAGGTACAGGAAGTGAAAGCCGGACCCTTCAAGGAGGCCGGTGTGAAAGGTGGATATATCGTAACCGAAATAAATGGCCAGTCCGTAAAAACTCCCGAAGATGTAGAATTTATCTATAATAAGATAATGAAGGGTGATGATGACAAGGTGATGGTGCTCCATGGACTTTACCCCACCGGGAAAAAGGCATATTATGCAGTAAATCTTGAAGACTGAGAAGAGCAAGAGATACTCTTTCTAACATATTGAACTTAAAGGCCCGGAGGGACGTTGTAGCAATGCAGCGTCCCTCCTGCTTTAATTAAATATTAAGAAGAGAGGAGACGGTCACACAATTTTTGCGAAGAGTAATCGTTACTAAATTTAGCGCTTCTTTTCACCCATAAGGATGGCTTAAGAAGAAGGCGCTAAATAATGCTCAAGCTCAAGGAAAGAGAATATCGATATGCAGCAATTTAAGATAACAAATACCATTACTCAGAGAGACCCTCTGATAGACAAATATTTGCAAGAGATTGGCAAAGAAGAACAGCTCACTCTGCATGAAGAAGTGGAACTTGCCCAACGCATACGGCAAGGAGATATGTCTGCACGCGACAAACTTGTTAAAGCCAATCTTCGCTTTGTAGTCTCTGTGGCCAAACATTATCAAAATCAAGGACTTAGTCTGGCAGACCTTATTAATGAAGGGAACATCGGCCTCATCAAGGCTGCAGAGAAGTTTGACGAAACCAGAGGATTTAAGTTTATCTCATACGCTGTATGGTGGATAAGACAGACTATTCTGCAAGCACTTGCCGAACAGTCAAGAATAGTTCGTCTCCCCCTTAATCAAGTAGGTTCTCTTAATAAAATTGGCAAGGAAATCGCAAAGTTTGAGCAAGCAAATCAGAGAAAGCCTTCTAATGAAGAGCTGAGTGAGACTCTTGGCATCCCTTCTGAGAAAATATCAGATGCTCTCAAAGCCTCCGGCCGCTCGGTATCTATGACAGCACCTTTCAATGAAGGTGATGATAATTCTCTTATTGATATCCTTCCGAATGAAGATGCCCAGATGGCAGACGCTCCATTACAGGAGGAGTCTCTATCTATGGAAATAGACCGCGCTCTGAGCTGTCTCACCGACCGAGAACAGGAGATTATCAAGCTCTTCTTCGGAATCGGCAGAAAAGAACTTACGCTTGAGGAGATAGGCCATGAATTTAATCTGACACGCGAACGAGTCAGACAGATTAAAGAGAAAGCTATCAGAAAACTACGCAGCCAGCACAATCAGCTTTTGCAGAGCTATCTCGGCTGATACATTGACGCACAATATATTAATCAAAATTATCGTTATAATATCACATAAAGAATTTTTCAATAGGAAAAAGTGATAAAACGTTTAATTTCAGATAAATAACCATTTCAGTACAGCAAACTTCATAACTTTCTTATTGCAATTATCACATGGAAGCACCCGGCCGTGACCTATTGCTTCCCTCAAAGAGACGCATTTTTGCGCCTCATTACTTGCATATTACAGAAAAAATTACTATATTTGCGCAAATTTTTGAAAAGTCAAAAATGAGACAACTTAAGATAACCAAATCCATCACCAACAGAGAGAGCGCCTCTCTTGATAAATATTTGCAGGAAATCGGTCGTGAGGAGCTAATTACAGTGGCCGAAGAGGTCGAACTCGCTCAGAGAATAAGGAAGGGTGATCGAGCTGCCCTTGACAAGCTCACCCGTGCCAATCTCCGATTCGTAGTCTCTGTGGCTAAGCAGTATCAGAATCAGGGTCTCAGCCTTCCGGATCTTATCAATGAAGGAAATCTCGGACTCATTAGAGCTGCTCAAAAATTTGATGAGACGCGTGGTTTTAAGTTCATTTCTTACGCAGTCTGGTGGATTCGTCAGTCAATTCTCCAAGCCCTTGCCGAGCAGTCAAGAATAGTGCGTCTGCCCCTTAATCAGGTAGGTTCTCTTAATAAAATCACTAAAGAGATATCCAAATTTGAGCAGGAGAATGAACGCAAACCCTCTACGGAGGAATTGAGTGAAAATCTTGGTATCCCCACAGACAAAATTGCCGATACGCTAAAAGTATCCGGACGTCACATATCAGTAGATGCCCCATTCGTTGAGGGTGAGGATAATTCTCTTCTTGACGTAATAGCTAATGAAGACTCCCCGATGGCCGACTCTAATCTCAATCAGGAGTCGCTGGCAAAAGAAGTGGACCGCGCTCTTCAGCAGCTCGCAGAACGAGAGCGAGAAATTCTCAAAATGTTCTTCGGCATTGGATGTCAGGAACTCACCTTGGAAGAAATAGGCACAAAATTTGATCTTACGCGGGAGCGCGTACGACAGATTAAGGAAAAAGCTATCAGAAGACTCAAAGGTCAGAAAAGCAGACTTCTTAAAAGTTATCTCGGATAGTAATGCATTAAGGACAGTAATTGCAACTTACAATATCAGCTTCAAGAGGGAGTGTCGTAACTGTTACGACACTCCCTCTTGAAGTAAGTACGAATCATGTCATGCTAAGACCCTCATTTCTTGTAAGTAAGTGAGAAAAAATAATGTACATATAAAACGCAGTAATTTTGGAGATAATTTCGCGGCGAAACAAAAGAATATATAAGCATATCTAACTGAGAGACAACGTGAAATTAGCCCAAAAGGGCAAGTTTTATTGTACAAGAGTTTTCATCTCACATATATCGTTTAATTTTTAGAACTTACTTAGTTAATTATTCGGATTAACTCTTGAGGCTCGCGTAGAGCTCACTATAGTTGCTATAACTGCGAAACCAACTGCCGTGAACAAGGTAGTCCGCACTGAAGATATTCCTTTATGATAGGCAAAAATAAGAGTCACGAGTGACGCTCCAAACGTCTGTCCTACTAAGCGCGCTGTGCTTTGAAGACCTCCCGCTCCGCCTGTCCTTTCTATCGGAGTGGCAGTAACCATTACAAGATTGTTGGGCGTCTGATACATGCCGAAACCAATTCCGCATATCACCATTCTCCAGACTATATCCCATTCGGAATATGGTGCAGAATTGAACGTCAACAATGATAATGCCGTCAATCCGGAAAAGAAGATTGCCATTCCCATGGATGCTATGATTCCAGGATTAAATTTCTCTGCAAGTCTCGCCGCTACAGGCGACATCAGCATTGTGGCTATCGGCCACGGCGTCATCAGTAGTCCTGTCGTCACCTCCGAAAATCCACAGTAGGTAATGAAAAGGAAAGGAAGTGAAATCATGGCAACGATCTGAGCTACGAAAGAACAGACCGACGTGCACAAACTCAATGAGAATAACGGTATCCTGCAGAGGTCTAATGGCAATAATGGATGAACCTTGTTTCTCTGTCTTCTTATATAATAAATGCCCGTAAAGATAGCCATCAGCCCCAGAATTAAACTTCTCATTATAGTTGCGCTCGATGAAAGGCCACCGATAGCAAAAAACAGACTTCCAAAAAATATCATGTTGCAAAGAGCGCTCTTCCAGTCGTAAGATTGCTCCCTATCAGACGCCGGATTTTCCGGGAGAAGTCGCTTGCCAAGT
This sequence comes from Bacteroidales bacterium, assembly GCA_014800685.1. Classification (GTDB taxonomy): domain Bacteria; phylum Bacteroidota; class Bacteroidia; order Bacteroidales; family Muribaculaceae; genus Lepagella. The sequence continues at coordinate 42,482 of JAAVFQ010000028.1, read as the reverse complement.
ACGAATGCCAGTATTCCAAGAGGAATATTTATAAGAAAAAGCCAATGCCATGAGGCAATAGAGAGAATAGCGCCGGCCAGTGTGGGCCCGGCGGCAGTAGAGACTGCAATAACCATTGCATTTAGAGCCATCCCCCTGCCAAGAATCTCTTTAGGATAGATGAGGCGCATAAGAGCAATGTTTACTCCCATAATGCAGGCTCCACCGATTCCTTGCAGACCTCTTGAAAGCACTATCATAAGAAAACTATCAGAGGCTGCACACCCTATTGAAGCTATGGTGAATACAAAAACACCAAAAAGAAAAGTGCGTTTATAGCTAAATATGTCGCCATACGAACTCACAGGAAGCAAAAGCATAACTATCGCCATCTGATAAATCGTAACAATCCAGACCGTCTGAGAATCCGAAATTGAGAAATCAGCAGCCATTATCGGCAGGGCTACGTTCATGACTGTGACATCAAGAACAGTCATGATAAGAACTGTAAGAATGGCAAGTATTGCCGCGTTATTCCTAAGTGGAGAAACGCTTCTGTTCATCTTAGATTCCATTACCCATATAACGTCGACTGCTCTAAACTATTGTTATCAGTGTTAAATAAAAGGGGATGCTCGCATAAAAAAGTTAGCTATTTGCAGAACCTAATGAGATAAAATTTGTTATACCAACATAACATGTTTTAACATTCGGCATTGCCGTAGCTATTTAAACTACCTTTATCTCTCTTCTCATGTATATTCCGACAAACTTTTCACTCAAAATCACAAATATATGCACTTAACACCGAAGGAAGAAGACAAACTTAAACTTCTCACCCTTGGCCTCATTGCGGAGCGCCGTCTCAATAAGGGACTCAAACTAAACTACCCTGAATCTGTGGCATATATCACTTCATGCGCACTCGAAGGCGCTCGTGAAGGTAAGACCGTGGAGGAGGTAATGCACGATGCCGCTAACGTATTAACTAAAGAGCAGGTGATGCCCGGAGTGGCAGACATGATTACACTGCTCCAGGTGGAAGCCGTATTCACTGACGGCTCTCGTCTCGTTAGTATTCATCAACCCATCAAGTAAGCCAACTTCCCGCTGGCTTCAGTATTTTCAACATACTTCTCAGGAAGTTTAAAAATTACATTATTATGAGCATTGTAGAAGACAAGTCCTGCCCGGCTGATATGACTTCTTACACCACGCCCAATGGCGTTTTCGAGGGAAGGCCGGCTATATGCTATCCCAACACTCCGGGATTCAAGCCTGACACTGAGGTTCCCGTCGGTGGTGCAATTCTGAAAAGCGATCCCATAGAATATAACGCTAACCGCAGAACAGCAAAAGTTGTAGTTCATAACACAGGTGACCGCCCTATTCAGGTGGGCTCTCATTTCCACTTCTTCGAGGTGAACAGATACCTTGAATTTGACAGAGAAGCCTGCTTCGGTATGCACCTTAACATTCCCGCGACTACGGCTATTCGCTTTGAGCCGGGAGAGTCAAAAGAGGTTGAGGTTGTCGACTTCAACGGCAAGCGCCGTGTCATCGGCTTTAACGACCTTACAAATGGTTATGCCGGATTTGAAGACACTCCGACTTATTATCCCATCAAAGAGCGTGCTTTCCGCCGTATGCAGAAGCGCGGATTCAAATACATCACCGAAGAAGAAGCTGAGTCTGAATACTCAGAGGGCGAAATCAAAAAGTAAGCAACACTGAATATGGCACAAATATCAAGACAAGAGAACTATAATCTGTTTGGCCCTACTGTAGGTGATAAAATTCGCCTTGGCAATACAGATTTATATATAGAGATAGAAAAAGACCTCAGAGTTTATGGTGACGAGGTAGTATATGGCGGAGGCAAGACTCTTCGCGACGGCATGGGACTTGCCAACACAATCACGTCTAAGGATGGCTCGCTTGATCTTGTCATCACTAACGTAACTATACTCGATCCCGTTCTGGGAGTGGTAAAGGCAGACGTTGGTGTGAAAGATGGCAAAATCGCAGGTATCGGCAAAGCCGGAAATCCCAACGTGATGCACGGCGTCACTCCTACTCTTTGCACCGGTCCCTCTACTGATGCTATTTCCGGAGAGCATCTGATTCTTACTGCTGCTGGCATTGACGGCCATGTGCACTTCTGCTCCCCACAGCAGGCTTACAATAGTCTTTCAAACGGTATTACGACTCTCATCGGCGGCGGTATCGGTCCCACTGACGGAACTAACGGTACTACTATCACATCCGGCAAATGGAATCTTGAACAGATGCTGAACGCGGCCGAGGGTCTTCCCATCAATACCGGATTCCTCTGCAAAGGCAACTCTGCTGTAGCTCAGACACTTGATGAGCAGATTATCAATGGTGCGTGCGGATATAAGATTCATGAAGACTGGGGAACAACTCCCGCAGCCCTTCGCTCCGTATGCGACGCCGCTGACAGATGGGATGTTCAGGTTTGTCTGCATCTTGACACTCTGAATGAGGGTGGCTACGTGGAAGACTCTATCGCAGCGATTGACGGCCGCACCGTACACTCTTATCACACTGAGGGCGCCGGTGGCGGTCATGCTCCCGACCTTCTGAAAGTCGCCTCAATGGCAAACGTCCTCCCCTCTTCCACTAACCCGACTCTTCCCTTCGGTATCAATTCTCAGGCTGAGCTTTTCGATATGATTATGGTTTGTCATAACCTTAATCCTAAGATTCCCTCTGACGTAGCATTTGCAGAGAGCCGCGTGCGTCCTGAGACTCAAGCAGCCGAAAACGTATTCCATGACCTCGGTATCATCTCTATGGTATCATCCGACTCACAGGCTATGGGACGTGTAGGAGAATCATTCATGCGTACATTCCAGATGGCGTCTTACATGAAGCAGGTCAGAGGCAAACTGATGGAGGATGCTGAGGGCAATGATAATTTCCGTGTGCTTCGTTATCTCGCACAGATTACTCTGAATCCCGCTATTACTTACGGTATTTCTGACCTTCTTGGTTCCATAGAGGTTGGCAAGATGGCTGACCTTGTGCTCTGGGAGCCTGAATTCTTCGGCACGAAGCCTAAAATGGTGCTTAAGGGCGGTCTTATCAACTGGGCAAATATGGGTGATCCTAACGCATCACTCGTCACTCCTCAGCCCAAAATCATGCGTCCCATGTATGGCGCATACGGCAAAGAACTTGCCAAGACGCGCGTAAGCTTCGTATCACAGGCTTCAGTGGATAACGGTATCAAGGAGAGACTTGACCTTCAGTCAATCGTTTATCCCGTGCATCGTTGTCGTCAGATCACTAAACTCGATATGGTACGCAATACTGCACTTCCCCACATCGAAGTTGATCCTGAGACGTTCAATGTATACGTTGATGGCGTTCTCGCCACAGTGCCTCCTGCTAAGGAGCTTCCTTTGGCTCAGTTATACTGGTTCAGCTAATATTGCATAGCAGAGAGGGTGTAGTCAGAGAATATACTGACACACCCTCCTGTTTTTATATCGCAGCCATAATATTTTTACATGTAAGTTCATTTTTATCCATGACAGTATTTACAGAAATTATTGGTAATCTTCACGATTCGCAGTGGAAAGAGAAGCTTAACGGTGTTGATATAGAATCTCTTATGCTTGACCAATGGACAGCTCAAAAAAGTCGTTTCTTGGCCAAGAGTGATAGGGGAAACGAATATCCTGTTGCATTGAAACGCCACTCTCAGATTATAGATGGCGACATAGTCTATTACAATCCTGAAGAGAATAAGGCTATTGTATTGCGACTCAATCTGTCGCCTGTGCTTGTAGTTGATTTGGGAGGCATCAAGGATAAGTCGCCTGAAGACATTATCCGCATATCGGTAGAACTTGGACATGCCATAGGCAATCAGCATTGGCCGGCAGTAGTCAAGGGCACACAGGTTTTCGTACCTCTTACTGTGGATAAAAAAGTGATGCTCAGCGTCATGGAGACTCATCATCTTGAAGATATAAAATTTGATTTCCGCGAAGCGACTGAAGCTATCCCTTTTCTTGCGCCTCACGAAATCAGAAGACTCTTTGGCGGCGCGGGCCATGAATCACATTCGCATGTGCACGCAGACCCCAATATGCACGCTCACATAGATGCGGATGGCCATGTGCATTATCATTCTCACAATGATAATAATGCCACCAATCATCATCACCATCATTAAAGAGTAAACAGTATTCTTGATTACGTATGGCACAATCAATCTCTAAACTCTCATATCTGATTCAATTCAGTGACTCAGCGTTCCCCGTCGGCACGTTCTCGTTCTCAAACGGACTTGAAACAGCCGCCTACGAAGGGCTTGTCCATGATGCAAAGTCTCTAGAAGAGTATGCCCGTTCTGCAGCTCTTCAAGGAGCCTATACAGATGGCGTGTGCGCTCTTCTTGCCTTTCGGGCTGCCAAGAAGAAGAAGTTTGATGAAATAGTCAGAATAGACAAGGCGCTGAACATGGTAAAGATGAATGATGAGGCCAGATTAATGCTCACACGAATGGGTAAAAAAATGGCTGAACTCATAGTAAGACTCTTTCCTTCTGAATTATCGTCACGCTTTCTTGCTGAAGTCAATGCTGAGAATATTCCCGGGTGTTTCCCCATCGTGCAAGGATTGGCCTTTGCAGAAGCCGGTCTTGACGAAAGATCGCTTTTTGCATCACACCAGTATGGAATAGTAAATATGATACTCGGCGCAGCCCTCCGCATAGTGCGTGTTTCTCATTACGACACTCAGGAGATTCTGTATCGTCTTGGTGCTGAAGCTGATGAGCTATATGACAAAGTTAAAGAGATGACCCTCGAAGAGATTCATTGTTTTGTGCCGGAAATGGACATAATGGCATCAATGCATGAAAAAGGCAACATGAGAATGTTCATGAGCTGATATGCGTGATTCAAGCATACTTTAAGGGAGGAAAACTAACGTGCCAACCTCCTACTTTTTCTGAGCGGATAAGTATGGACATCACACAAGTTCTCATCTCACGTAAATCGCTTAATTATTAGAACTCAATTAATAACCAAATAAGACATAACATTTAATATGAGTACATGCAGAATAGGCATCGGAGGGCCGGTCGGTTCGGGCAAAACGGCACTAATTGAGGCAATCACTCCGCGCCTTATAGAGAAAGGTCTTAAGGTACTTATCATTACCAACGATATCGTCACTACAGAAGATGCAAAGCACGTAAGAAAAACTCTTAAGGGCATCCTGATGGAAGACAGAATTATCGGTGTGGAAACAGGAGCGTGTCCTCACACCGCAGTTCGAGAAGACCCTTCAATGAATATAGCAGCCGTAGAAGAGATGGAAGCAAAATTTCCGGATGCAGACATAGTGTTTATCGAATCCGGTGGCGACAATCTTACCTTGACGTTCTCTCCTGCTCTTGTGGACTTTTTCATCTACGTTATAGATGTGGCTGCCGGCGACAAGATACCTCGCAAAGATGGTCCCGGCATCTCCCACAGTGACATTCTGGTCATCAATAAGACTGACCTTGCGCCCTACGTAGGAGCATCTCTTGAGGTGATGGATCATGATAGCAAGCTCATGCGTCCCGGAAAACCATTTGTCTTCACCAATTCTCTTACGGGAGAAGGTGTGGACGAACTAATCGAGCTCATTCATAAGATGGCTCTCTTCGACAAGTAATATAATTAGTAAGTTTTTTAAGTAAGTCCCATAGCACTAAAAAGTAAGTTCTAAAAATTAAACTATACGTGAGAGATGAATACATTAATTTTTCTCACTCTATTACTTACTTTGAAATAAAGCTCTATTTTATGCTCTGAAAATTTAATGGCTTACTTAAATAATTCCACCATATCCTGAAAGCTATGTTTAAAACCGATCTGAAAAGAGAATTCAGTGATTCCCCGGAGGTTGATTTCTCACATGCACGCGAGATGGCCCCATATCTTGAAGAGCCAAAGGCTGTATACGTAGGGTGTCCCGGCAAGCGTGGCTACCTCAATCTGGGTTTTGAGCTGGATAAAGATGGAAAGTCAATTCTGAGGGAACTTGACCGCCGTGCTCCTCTAATAGTGCAGCAGGAACTCTATTTTGATGAAGAGCTTCCCGGGATGCCGTGTGTATATATTCTCTCTTCAGGCGGCCCGAATGTGGATGGCGACAGATATCGACAAAACATAACTGTCAAGAAGGATGCTATGGCATTTGTCTCCACAGGAGCTTCCACCAAACTTGCCCGAATGAAATATAATTATTCAGGCATGATACAGCATATTGATGTAGAAGAGGGTGGCTATCTGGAGTTTTTGCCTGAGCCTATTATCCCATGCGAGAACACCAGATTTATCTGCGACACTCAAATGACTGTGCACCCTTCGGCCACTGCATTTTATTCTGAAATCTATATGCCCGGAAGAAAGCATCATAACAATGAGGTTTTCAAATATGATATTCTCTCGGTATGCACCAATGGGCTACGTCCTGACGGCACTCCCCTCTTCCGCGAAAAATTCATAATCGCGCCCAAGGAGAATCAGCTCCGAAATGCCGGATGCATGGGTGAATACGACGTCTTTGCTAACGTAGTGGTTATGACTCCGGAAGATACCGCTAAGAAGATTTATGATGCAACTGAGGCATTTATAGATAAAAAGAATCACATCGCAGCGGGAGTGTCTCATCTTCCCAACGGTGCCGGTCTTCTTTTCAAAGTACTCGGCATGGAGCCGGGACCGGTGAAGAAGATAGTCCGTGACTTCTGCTCGAAAGTGCGTATGGCAGTCAAAGGAGTACCTATCCCTCCGGAGTTCCCGTGGAGATAGAAGGCTTTTTCTGCTCACTGTTGAAGTGTTTTAGAAACCTTTAAAGATTTATATTATGAATGATTTAAGCAAATTAAGCACATTGACGAGGTCACTGCTGAGAGGAGTAGGTCAGGTTATGTTTCAAGATAGCGCATGGACAGGACTTCTCATACTTGCAGGAATCTTCTGGGGCTCCTTTGCCGGAGGAACGCCACAGGTAGCTTGGGGTGCTCTGGTGGGATTGATAGCCTCCACACTCTCAGGAATGCTGATGGGTATTGATTCTGAGGATGGGCAAAATGGTCTGTGGGGGTTTAACGGCATACTTGTCGGCTGCGCCTTCCCTACGTTTTTTGACGATACATGGTTGATGTGGGTGGCACTGATAATTTGTGCAATGACCACGACATGGGTGCGCAAAGGGTTTAACAACGTAATGGCGCCATGGAAAGTAAATTCCCTTACCTTTCCCTTTGTATTCATGACCTGGCTCTTTCTTTTATGCGCTAAGACACTTCACGGTTTGCCTGAATATGGTCTCTCTGTGCCCACCCTTGAATCCTCCTTCTCAGATGCTGTGGCCACTCCCGATTTTCAGGATATTATAGAATATTGGCTTAAGGGTGTTTCACAGGTATTTCTTGTCAACTCATGGGTGACCGGCCTCCTATTTCTCATCGGTCTGGCACTGTGTAGCCGTTGGGCAGCCCTATGGGCCGGAATCGGGTCTGCAATAGCACTCGCACTCGCTTTTCTTTTTGGGGCAGATTCTACGTCCATCTCGGCAGGTCTTTATGGATTCAGCCCTGTCCTTACGGGCATTGCTCTCGGTATGACCTTCTACAAGCCTAACTGGAAATCTGCATTATGGGCCCTGGCGGGTATTATAGTTACCTTTTTCATTCAGGCCGGAATGAATTCTCTTATGGAGCCATTTGGCATTCCGACTCTTACCGGACCCTTCTGCATCACTACATGGCTATTCCTTCTTCCTCTCTATAAAATGGACGTGGAGGAGAAACCGGACCATTCTTCCTGGAGCAAGAAATAAGATCTGACTCATACATATTATTTTAAGGGGATATGCCAGTTTTGATTCTACGGCATATCCCCTTTTTAAGAAACTATTGAAAATATCGTTTAATTTTAAATACTTAATTATCTCAATTAAACGATGCTTGAAACACTCAGCTGAAGAGAGAGGCAAGAAGTTCTTCAATCTTTCCGACTTCCTTTATCTCAATCTTAAATTTTCTTGAGACTCCTTTAAGATTTCCTTTAGGCACATATATTCTCCTGAACCCTAATTTTTCTGCTTCGGCCACACGGTGCTCAATGCGAGTTACAGTTCTAATCTCGCCTGAAAGGCCTACTTCGCCGGCCATAACAACGTCTGAAGGGAGAGGAATATCGAAGTTGGAAGACATGACAGAGGCAACCACAGCAAGGTCAAGAGAGGGATCAGAGACCTTTATGCCTCCGGCAATGTTCAAAAAGACGTCTTTCTGTCCTAATCTGAATTTAGCTCTCTTTTCGAGCACTGCGAGGAGCATATTTAGTCTTCGCTGGTCAAAACCGGTCACGCTTCTCTGCGGAGTGCCATAGGCTGCTGACGAGACGAGCGCCTGCACTTCTACGAGAAATGGTCTTATTCCTTCCAGTGTCACTCCGATGGCGATACCTGACATTTCCTCTTCCCTATTGTCAGAGAGCAGCATTTCAGAAGGATTAGCCACTTCACGAAGTCCTTTTTCAACCATTTCATAGATGCCAATCTCTGATGTGGAGCCAAATCGATTCTTTATACTTCTGAGAAGGCGGTAGAGATACTGTCGGTCACCTTCAAACTGAAGCACAGTGTCTACAATATGTTCGAGCACCTTAGGCCCCGCTATGACGCCCTCCTTATTGATATGGCCCACAAGAATAACCGGCACACCACTCTCTTTCGCATACCTGAGAAGAGCAGTGGCGCACTCTCTCACTTGAGAAACGCTTCCTGCGGCCGATTCAAGTTCCGGATTATAGATAGTCTGAATAGAGTCGACCACTACTATTCCCGGCTTTACTTTTTCTATATGGGTGAGTATTCTATCGAGCGATGTTTCACAAAGAATAAGAGTATTTTCCGATACCTTTCCGAGTCGATCGGCACGAAGTTTCAACTGCGTTGCGCTCTCTTCGCCTGATATATAAAGTATTCTGCGTTGTCTTATAGAAAGAATGTTTTGAAGAAGCAGCGTAGACTTACCGATACCCGGCTCACCACCGAGAAGAGTAAGACTTCCGGCCACAAGTCCCCCACCGAGCACACGGTTAAGCTCTTCGCTGGGAAGATGGATTCGCGGCTCTTCAAGCGGCTGAATTTCCGTAAGCTTTATCGGCTGGCTCTGGCTGCCGCCGTTAAGAGACAGCCCTTTCCCCTTCTGGGGAATCTTCTCCTCAGCAAAAGTGTTCCATTCATGACATGAGGGACACTGACCAAGCCACTTAGCAGAATCATAACCACAGTTAGAGCAGACATATACCGTTTTCAGTTTAGCCATATCGTATTATTTTAGAACTTACTTATGTTCTAATTTAAGAATCGGTCTGAAAAATTCAGAAAGTGCAATAGCAGTAGCCACCCCGACGTTAAGCGACTCCGGATGAGAGGATTTTGAGACAGGTGGGATTAAGAGTGGGTCGGTCACAAGGCTTCTGATCCCAGCTGAGAGTCCCTTTCCCTCATTTCCCATAATTAGAAAACCTTTAGGGTTCAAATGGCTTTGGTATATGTTTTTTCCTTCAAGCAAGGTGCCATATACCGGGAGTGAATCTCCCATAGCAATAATATCCTTCAGCTCGCAATATTTCACTTTTACTCTTGCCAGCGAACCCATAGTAGCCATAACAGTTTTTGGGTTATAGACATCTACAGTATCATAAGATGCATATATAGTCTTAATTCCGAACCAATCAGCCGTCCGAATAATAGTGCCGAGATTTCCTGGATCCTGAATGCCGTCAAGCATGAGGATTAGTGAATCAAAATCCGGTTTTGGGATATCATTTTCTTCCGAAAAAGAAAAATAGGCAATTACGTCCGAAGGTGTAGAGAGTAGAGATAGCTTTTTCATATCCTCCGATGTAGCCTCGTAAGATTTTGCATGAGATGGTAAAGACAAAGAATTGCCCCTTGCTTGCCACCATTGAGAAGATGCCACAATGTATCGGAGGCTGAAATCACCTTCGAGCATATCGCATACCGCCTTTGTCCCCTCCACGGAAAAGAGACCGGTTTTCTCTCTCATTTTCTTTTTATCCAGGGCAGAGAGACGCGCTATTTTAGTCTTTGAGATTCTTTCCATACTCTATTAGAACTTCTGGTCCTTCCATTTGAGGGCATAAAGTTACTCAAAATATTTCACATCTCACCCATTCATGCAAAAATTCATTTAACTAAATAGGATAAAAAACAAAAATTTTTGTTACCTTTGTGGATTATATTGACGCAAATCATTAATTAAGAAATAAGCATGAAGAAGCAGGACTCATAGGAGGGAGTCCTGTATTCTGCAAAATAGCTTTTATGCTCTTATAGATTAGCGTCTTATGTCTGACCATATATACATCAGATACGAAAAAATCACTAATAAATGAAATATATAGGAGCACATGTCAGCATATCCGGGGGTGTAGAAAATGCCCCTGTCAGAGCGCATGAAATAGGAGGAAATGCCTTTGCGCTTTTCACTGGGTTCAGCAACCGCTGGTCATCTAAAGAAATCTCACCCGAAACAGCAGATGCTTTCAAAGCTAACTGTGAAAAATTCGGTTTCACACCGGCCATGATTCTCCCTCATGATAATTTCCTTATAAATCTCGGAAGCCCTGATGCTAAAAAACTTGCCATGTCAAGAAAATCCTTTCAGGATGAACTGGACAGATGCATGAGCCTTGGGTTGACTATGCTTAATTTTCATCCCGGCAGTCATCTTAATGAGCTTTCCGAGATAGATTGTCTTGACAGAATAGCAGAGTCTCTCAACATGGCCCTGGAAAAATCATCTGGAGTTACAGCGGTTCTGGAAAATACAGCCGGCCAGGGGTCTAATCTCGGCTATTCATTCGAACAGCTGGCCCACATTATCTCAAAGATAGAAGATAAGACACGTGTGGGAGTCTGCATAGACACCTGCCACGCCTATTCTGCCGGATACGATCTTGCCTCCGCGGAAGGATATGAAAAGACATGGAATGATTTTGACTCAATCATCGGCTTTGAATATCTCAGAGGTATGCATCTGAATGACGATAAAAAGGAACTCGCCTCCAGAGTGGACCGGCATGCCTCTATCGGAGAGGGCACCTTAGGAAGAGACTTCTTCAGTCGGCTTATGGCAGACCCACGATTTGACGGCATCCCCTTGATACTGGAAACCCCTGACACCGACCTCTGGCCTGAAGAAATCAAATGGCTGCGAGAAGAGGCGGCAAAATGAGCAGCACTAACTCACTGATTAGAAAAAACAACATTGCAATATGAAAACCAAGCCTGATTTAAGCTTCTGGAAATTATGGAATCTGAGTTTCGGATTCTTCGGCGTGCAGATAGCCTACGCACTCCAGAGCGCAAACGTGTCAAGAATCTTCGCCACAATAGGCGCAGACCCCCACGATTTGAGTTATTTCTGGATTCTACCTCCCTTGATGGGTCTGATAGTGCAACCACTTGTCGGAGCTGCCTCCGACAAAACCTGGAACCGATTCGGACGTCGCCTGCCATATCTGATTGTAGGGGCGCTCGTAGCGGTGCTTGTCATGTGTCTCTTGCCAAATGCAGGTAGTTTCGGCCTGACAGTTTCAAGCGCTATTCTCGTAGGACTCGTGGCTCTTATGCTTCTTGATACGTCTATCAATATGGCTATGCAGCCCTTCAAAATGCTTGTGGGCGACATGGTGAATGAGAAGCAGAAGGGACTGGCCTATTCCATTCAGAGTTTCCTCTGCAATGCCGGCTCCATCATTGGCTTCATTTTCCCCTTTTGCCTCGCATGGTTCGGACTTAAGAGCACGGCACCACAAGGCGTAGTGCCTCAAACCGTGATATGGTCTTTCTATCTGGGAGCTGCCATATTGCTACTTTGTGTGCTTTATTCTCTCGCCAAAATCAAAGAGTGGCCTCCAAAGCTGTATAATGAATATAACGGAATCGAAGAGAAAGACTCATCGGCTCCTAAAGAGAAGACAAATCTTATTAAACTTCTCGTTAAGGCACCCGCTACTTTTTGGACTGTAGGGCTCGTACAGTTCTTCTGCTGGTTTGCTTTTCTCTTTATGTGGACCTACACAACCGGCACGGTTGCCAAAAAAGCCTTTAACGCGCCTGAAATAGAGAAGGTCGTGGGAATCTCCGACGGTAATCAGGTTTATGCCGATAAATATCTTCTTATCAATGATACCGTACCCATTGTAGAGAATGGTCAGGCGCTGATAGAGGGTGTGGAAATCGGCGGCAAGTTCTACGCAGCTAATAATGTAGTAATTAATGGTTCTGACACTATCGTGCAGAATCATAAAGTAGAATTTGGATCGAACGGTCAGCCGAAGGCAACATTTGGAAAGCCTTTTGCACAACCCTCCGACAGAATAAGCATAAATGGAGAACCTGTAGAGGTTAGCGGACAGGCTTATATAAAGAGCTATCTCAGCCAGATTAAAGGTGGTTTCCGTCTCACTCAGGCTGCCATTGTGGCTCATGACAACAATACAGGCAAAATTGTGGTGGAAGATGCAGAGACCCACATGATAGCCGATGCCAACAGCGCCCGCTTTGAAACGAAAATCGACCTTAACACAGCTTCCGAACAGTATTCTCAAGCAGGTGACTGGGTGGGCATTCTCTTTGCGATTCAAGCTATTGGCTCCGTGCTGTGGGCTGTGGTGCTTCCTCGATTCAGTAGCAGAAAATTCTCTTACGCATTGAGCCTCGTGCTTGGCGGAATAGGCTTCGTCGCAGCCGGCCTTATCACTAATCAGTATCTTCTCTTTATACCCTTCCTGCTGATAGGATGTGCATGGGCGGCGATGCTTGCGTGGCCTTTCACAATCCTGACCAATTCACTGAAGGGCGGAAATATAGGCTCCTACCTTGGACTATTTAACTGCTCCATCTGCATCCCGCAGATAGTGGGTGCACTGGCTGGTGGCTGGATCCTAAGCCTTTTCAGCACTCCCGGTCAACTTGCTCCTCAATACGTCATGATGATAATTGCCGGTATTTCTTTGGTTATCGGTGCCTTCTGCGTTACATTCATTAAAGAGGGAAAGGAGACTGAAAAGCCTCAAGAAAATTATGGCGCACCGGAAGATGCTTTACCCTTATCAAAGTAAAAATACTCTTAAATAAGACTATTTTTCGATGAGATGGCAAGACATTTCAATTATTCCGCCACCTCTCGCTAACTGAGTTTAAAGGGTGTGTCAAAAAAATGCAAAATTTTGACACACCCTCATCCTCCTCCTACGATTTTCCCAATTCACTGTAGACCGAAGAAGTCAATTAAAATTAAATATGAAACAAGAAGAACCACAGGATAGAACTGCGCGGGAGTTTCAGAGTGCTATTAAAGAATGTCGTGAGGTATTCCTGAAGAAGATGAAGGATTACGGGACATCATGGAGAGTGATGAGACCCCAATCTCTTACGGATCAAATATTTATTAAGGCACGCAGAATACGTTCGCTTGAAGAGAAGAAAGAGCATCGCGTAGATGAAGGAATAAGGCCGGAATTCATAGGGATAGTCAATTATTGTGCTATGGCTCTGATACAGTGCAGTCTTGGTCCCGGGGAGCCAATATCTTCAGAACGTGCCACTGAGCTTTATGATAAGGAAATATCTGACTCTACGGCCCTTATGCTCAATAAAAATCATGACTACGATGAGGCGTGGCGGCAAATGCGCGTTTCAAGTTTCACTGATATTATTCTTCAAAAACTATATCGCACAAAAGAGATAGAAGATCACGACGGACAAACAATAATGTCAGAGGGTGTGGAGGCCAACTACATGGACATGATAAACTACTCCCTCTTTGCCCTTATAAAGCTCACTTAATGGTTATCTGTCCCCTTCTCCCCCCTCAGCTATCACCATAGTAAGTATCAAAATTCAACGATAATATGAGATTAAAAATCTTTCATACTATCTTCGGCTACTTTTTTGTCGCTTCCGGCTTGTCGCTCAGTCGAATATGCTTATATTCTTTGCTCCCTGCCGAAATCAACTAAAAAATTTGCTCCAATATAGTATAAATTAATTTTCAATAAGTAAGTGAGAAAAATTAATGTATATATAAAACGAAGTAATTTTGGAGATAATTTCGTGGCGGAGCGAAGGAAGATATAAACATATCTGACTGAGTGACAACAGGAAATTAGCCCAAAAGGACAAGTTTTATAGTACAAGAGTTTTCTTCTCACATATATCGTTTAATTTTTAGAACTTACTTACTTATGAAAGAAACATTAGCTTCCTTATCAGAAAAGAACTGGGTAAAAGCACTCACATGGCTTATCAGGATACTCGTGGGTGCTCTCTTCATCTTTTCAGGCTTTGCCAAATGCATAGACCCGTATGGCACTTTCTATAAAATGATGGACTACGTCGGGGTGTTGGGGCTATCGTTTGTCACGGACGGTCTGGTAATCTCCGCTGCATTCGGACTAAGCATACTTGAATTTCTCACGGGAGTTTTTCTTGCTACAGGATGCTTCAGAAGATTCACTCCCATCCTTCTAAGCATCATAATGCTCTTCATGCTCCCTTTAACATTATGGATATTGCTAAAGAATCCGGTGAGCGATTGTGGATGCTTCGGCGATGCTTACATCATCAGCAATGCAGCCACGTTCTGGAAAAACGTAGCTATAAGCATAGGGGCAGTATGGCTGCTATGCTTCAATCGAACTACCGGATGGCTGATACGTCCATATATGCAATGGATGGCGGTAGTAGCATCCGGATCTTACGCAGCTGCCCTCTGCTATATCGGCTATTCATATCAGCCTTTGCTTGACTTCAGGCCCTTCCCGGAAGGGAGCAAGCTATATACTGCTGAGAATATAAGCAATGAAGAATCCGAACCGGAGCTTGTCTTCATCTATGAGAAAGATGGCAGGCAGCAGGAATTTTCAGAAGACAATCTTCCTGATGAAAATGACGGTTGGGTATTTGTAGACCGTAAGGAAATTCAGAAATCGGATGCCTCCAACAATATGGTAGTTACCTCCGGGGCTGCCGGATTTGTACTCTGGGATGAGAAGGAGGATATAGATGTCACTGAAGATGTATTAGGAGATAATGAAAATAGAGTCCTCATACTCTTCCCTACGCTAAGCGACACCTCTTTAGCGGCAAGCTATACTATCAACTCAATGCACTCTTGGGCCATAGACCATGACATAGATTTTGCCGCAATCGTTGGCGCCACTACTGAGGAAATAGAAAAATGGAAAGATCTCTCCATGCCGGACTATCCTATCTATAGGGCTGAAGACACAAGCATTAAAGAGATAGCTCGGGGCAATCCGGCGGTAGTGTATCTGGAAAATGGAGTTATAATCTGGAAACGCACTCTCTCAAGCTTGCCGATACAGGACTTTCTGGATGAAGACACACCGCAGAGCGCTATGGATTTCCAGATAGATAATAAGCGTATTCTTCTGAATATATCACTTCTTTACATTGCTGTAATGTGTATGCTATCCGCCTTCTCCTTTATCCCTGTGCTCAATTCTCTGATAATGCAGACACGTCCTGCCAAAGGGAAAGGGAGATCAGAATCTGGAGGCCCGGAAGTATAAAATAATGCCTATTATGAGATAAACTACGTTCGGAATCTCCATTGCAATGAAAGGAGTAGTTATGCCCGAAATTGCAAATGAGCTCGTCACGGTGCTGAATAGTATATAACTGAAGCTCAGCGCCAGACCTATTCCAATGTTAAGCCCCATGCCCCCTTTAACTTTCCTTGAAGAAAGAGACATGCCTATGAGCGTGAGGATAAAAGCCGCTGCCGTGGATGCATAGCGCTTCTCCTTCTCTATTTCAAAGGCTTCAATATTGGCCACACCTCTCATTCGCTGTTTTTCTATGTATTCCGCAAGCTGAGGAGTAGTCATTGTCTCCTGGTCATTCCTTTGAATCAGAAAGTCTCGTGGCTCAATAGAGATTATAGTATCTAAAACAGCGCCACGCCTTATCTTCTCACGTTTTTCGCCGAGGTCTCTTATCATGTAGTCTGAAATATGCCAGGAATAAGTTTTGGTCGTGTCATATTTAGCCGTCTGTGCGGTAAGTCTTGATACCAATCTTTTCCCTTCAAATCGGTCAAGAGAGAATCTGTAGCCGGTCTTCGTGTCGTTATCAAATCTGCCGAAATATGCCACTACTCCCGGACTGACCATAAGCTGAAGGTCTGAGCCGGATGACACCCTTTTGTTCTTTACATATTTGTTGGTATAGTTCAGTCTGTTGACATTGGTCGGAGGGATAATATAATTAGTCAGCCCGAACGTAATTACGGCTATTATGGTAGCGCCTATCATATAGGGCCACATCAATCTCCTGAAACTGATTCCACTCGAAAGAATCGCAATAATTTCAGAATTACCGGCCATCTTAGAGGTGAAAAATATCACAGAGATAAAGACGAACAGCGGAGACAACTGGTTAGCGAAATATGGCAGGAAAGAGGCGAAATAGTCAAATAGAGTCTCCTTGAGGGGTGCCGTAAGAAAAGCATCAAGTTTCTCGGTGATGTCAAACATAGCCACGACTGCCAAAATCAGAAGTGTGGCCATGAAGTATGTGCCGAGAAACTTCTTGAGAATGTAAATATCAAGGGTCTTAAGTCCGAAAATATTGCTCAATCTACCAAACCTTTTGCGAGGTGGCTCTTTAGCATTCTCTTCCTTTAAGACTTCACGGACAGCAAGCTCTTCAGCATCATGCAGGAGGGAATCTTCTGTACTCGTGCGTTGCGACTCAGATTCCGCAATATCGGTTTGCGTGGTATCCGTCTCTGTAGATTTTCTCTTTTTCCAGAATTTCATGCCTTAACATTCTCTTCATTAACCGGCTCAGAGGCGATTTGTCACTCTGACTACCATTTCCTCTTTCCACTGCTTGAAATCTCCGGAAATGATATGCTGTCTCGCTTCCGTCACAAGCCACAGATAAAATGCAAGATTATGAATTGATGCTATCTGCATGGCAAGAATTTCATTTGCCACAAAGAGATGTCTGACGTAAGCCTTGGAGTATTCCTTGTCTACCCATGCGGTGCCTTCTTCATCAAGCGGGGAGAAATCATCCGCCCATTTTTTATTTCGCATATTCATTATGCCACGACTCGTAAAAAGCATTCCATTTCTGCCGTTTCGGGTCGGCATCACGCAGTCCATCATGTCCACTCCTCGGTCTATCGCCTCAAGAATGTTGGCCGGGGTGCCGACGCCCATCAGATAGCGGGGCTTACTTTCAGGAAGAATATCATTAACCACCTCTATCATCTCATACATCTTTTCGGCCGGCTCGCCTACGGCCAGTCCCCCTATGGCATTTCCTTCCGCTCCGAGATCTGCAACGAATTTTGCAGACTCCCTGCGCAAATCAGGGTAGACACAACCCTGCACAATAGGGAAGAAAGCCTGCGAAAATCCATATTTGGGAGATGTCTCATTAAAATGCTTCCATCCCCTCTCAAGCCAGCGGTGAGTAAGGCTCAGACTCTTCCGAGCATAATCATAATCCGAAGTGCCGGGAGGACACTCATCAAGCGCCATCATTATGTCGCTGCCTATGCTGCGCTGAATATCGACAACTTTCTCAGGAGTGAACAGATGCTTGCTGCCATCTATATGACTGCGAAACCATGCACCCTCCTCCTTTAATTTGCGGTTGGATGAGAGTGAAAACACCTGAAAACCACCGGAATCTGTGAGGATAGGTCTCTCCCACCCTATGAACTTATGAAGACCTCCGGCTTTCTCTATTATCTCCATCCCGGGACGAAGATACAGATGATAGGTGTTACCAAGAATTATTGCGGCTTTCACATCATCGCGCAGCTCGCATTGATGTACAGCTTTAACACTTCCCACCGTGCCTACGGGCATAAAAATGGGAGTGGGTATTTCGCCGTGAGCGGTAGATATGATACCCGCTCTCGCTGCAGTATTTTCTGCTTGTGCTTCTATCTTAAACTTCATAAGTCAAATCAAAAGAATTGAATGCTGTCAGCGGCAATATGCAGCCCGGAGATATTCCGGACGCATTCATCTCTCACGCTTAAACATTATTTCAGAAATGCAAATTTACAAAAAAATCCGCATACACCCCACACCGGCACCCTATTATTGTTCTAATATCGCTTTCAGCGAATTTTTTCACAGCTTACACTTGGATGTCAATTCTAATTTTACTAACTTTGTATGCACTTATTCTCTCTCTCAATATTTCTGACCGGAACAGACGTGTTCTCCGGAAAATAAAGCTGAATTTCGCATCTTATGGACAATTTCAATTTAGAAGGACTGGGTGTGGCACTGGTGACTCCCTTCCGTTCCGATTTTTCTATAGACTACGAAGCGCTTTCTGCACTTTTAGAACGTCTTGCGGATTCGGAAGCGGATTATCTGGTAGTGCTGGGGACAACCGCTGAGACACCTACCCTTTCTCGTGAGGAACAAGCAAGCATCAGAAGATTTGTTGTTGACAAAATTAATGGTCGGATGCCTCTTGTGCTCGGATGCGGCGGTAATAATACTTTAGAGATAATCAATATTTTGAAGCAGGATGACCTCTCAGGATTTTCTGCAATTTTATCGGTCGTCCCGCAATATAACAAACCCTCTCAGGAGGGTATTTTCCTCCATTTCTCCGCAATAGCAGAGGCCTCTCCCCTTCCGGTGATTCTCTACAATGTGCCCGGACGCACCGGAGTTAATATGAATGCCGAGACCACTCTCCGATTGGCGGCCTCCTCCCACAAATTCCTCGGCATTAAGGAGGCATCAGGCTCTATGGCGCAGGTTGAAAAGATTTTAAAAGAAAAGCCTTCTCACTTTAAAGTGGTTTCAGGAGATGATGCTCTCACTCTGCCCATGATGGCTCTCGGCGCTTCAGGCGTGATTTCTGTGCTCGGCAATGTGCGTCCCGACAGATTTGGCAGAATGGTGCACTGCTGCCTCAAAGGAGATTTTGATGAAGCCCGCACAATTCATAATTCTCTCCTCACACTCACAAGGCTACTCTTTGCCGAAGGGAACCCTGCCGGCATTAAGTCGGCGCTCTCCACAGAATACAATATAAAAAATGTGCTCCGCTTGCCTCTCGTGCCTGTCAGTGAAAAGACAGCGATAGAAATCAAAGAGGCTCTTATGAGACTTTGACAGCCCTTGAAAATATGTCATTTGGGGGATGGAAATGTTTCCATCACTCTTCTCTCGTTTAATTCTTATAGCTTACTTAATTGATAGATAAGGCTACCGTAGAACGGATAAAGGCGGCCGCTGACATCGTAGAAGTAGTCAGCGACTATGTTCATCTTACTCGCAGAGGTGCTAATTATATGGGTCTCTGCCCTTTTCATAATGAACGGACACCTTCTTTCTCAGTCAATAAGAGGAAGAATTTCTGCTACTGTTTCTCTTGCCATAAGGGGGGCTCTCCCGTCAATTTCATTATGGAAAAAGAGGGTATCAGTTATCATGATGCCCTACTCCAGCTGGCGCGTAAATATGGCATAAAAGTAGAAGAACGCGAACTTACCGATGAGGAAAGACAGGCTCAGAGCGAACGAGAGGCAATGCTCGTGGCTAATGAGTGGGCTATGGAGCTCTTCGAAAAAGCTATGCGCGAGACAGAAGAGGGTAAAAATGTCGGTCTCCAATATTTCTATCAGCGTGGTGTCACGGATGAGGCTATAAAAAAATTCCGTCTCGGCTACTCACCTGACAATGGCTCGTGGCTGCTTAATCAGGCTAAGCAAGCCGGAATGGATATTAAAGTCCTGCAGAGTGTCGGGCTCATTGGAGTCTCTTCTACCGGTCATCCATACGACCGCTTTAGGGGCAGAGTCATATATCCGGTTCTCAATTCCGCAGGAAAGGTAATTGCATTCGGCGGAAGAGATTTAAAAGGAGGACCGGCCAAATATATTAACTCCCCTGAGTCTGAGATCTACAAGAAAAGTAATGAACTTTATGGCATCTTTCAGGCCAAGAATGCTATTAGCCGTCAGGGAGTTTCTTTTCTCGTAGAGGGATATATGGATGTCATAGGCATGTGGCAGTCCGGCATGGAAAATGTACTTGCCTCTTCCGGCACTGCTCTCACTGACAGCCAGATAGCGCTTATCCACCGCTTCTCGGAGGAGGTGATTCTGATATATGACGGAGACGCTGCCGGCATCAAGGCTGCTCTTAGAGGTATCGATATGCTTCTCGCTCAAAAACTTAGGCTTAAGATACTTCTTCTCCCGGACGGAGACGACCCGGATTCCTTTGCAAGAAAGCACACGCCGGAAGAGTTCAGAGATTATGTTGAGAAAAATGCTGTCGATGTAATCAAGTTCAAGACTGAGGTCTTGATGAAAGATTCTGTGAATGACCCTGTGCGGAGAAGCGAAGCCATTCATAGCATAGTCAGGAGCATAGCCAATATCCCGGACAAGATTCAGCGTATAGCTTACATTCAGGAATGTGCCATTGCCCTCAATATGCCGGAAAACGTTATTCTCTCGGAAACGGAACAAGCCCGCGCCAAAATAATTGATGGGTGGCAACACGAACGTCAGAGAAGACAATTAGAGCAGGAAATCAATAAGAGAAACGCCTCTCCCGATAGCATTTCGGGAAGTGATGTTGCACACCCTTCTCCAGTGAGAAACGGTGTGACACCTACCTCGCCGGAAAATGCTGTAAAGAGTGAAAATCGTGGTTCGGGAGATAATAGACTTTTCCCTTTTGAAAAGGAGATAGTAAGATATTGTCTAAAATATGGAATGGTCACAATATTCTATGCCTCCGACATAGACGGGAATGAAATCCCCATTTCAACTCTCCAATATGTGGCTGAGCAAATGGAGGATATGAATCTTAAACTCACAAATCCTATTCTTTCTACCATCTTCCGGCATTTACAGGAAATGACTCCCGATTTCGAAAAGGATTATTCTGACTATACTTATCAAGTAGAAGACGAGATCAAAGAACTGAGAAATAAGGGTATTCAGGAAATAGCTTCCGGGAATTACGATGTCACAAGAATTGAGATTGAGGAGAAAAGTCTTGAAGAGAGGCTGGAACAAATGAGATATGACAGCTACCTTGATTATGCAATTCTGTATCCGGGTAAGCAGCTTGCCAGCAGTGAAAAAGATGATGTCCGCAATCTCGTCACGACTCTTCTACACGATGAAATAGTTCTTTCACGCAGATTTAGAGAAATGAATGAGGGCAGACGCGAAGTGGATAGAATACATGAGCTTGTGCCTCGCGCTCTCGCTGAATGGAAGGATGCCACTCTGCATTGTGCTCTTATTGAAATCAATGAAAAAATGAGGCAGGCTTCTGCAAATGATGATAATGAAGCGCTCGGAAAACTGCAGGCTGAGGCATTCGAAATCATGCAACTCCGAAGGGAAACTGCTAAAACTATAGGAGAAAGAATTATCGCATCAAGATAGTGCGCTGACTATCATGCCATAATTTTGTAATAAAATTCAAAAGAATGTACTTCTTATGAAGGACGATATATTGCAAGTAAATAACCTGATTAAAGATTTCGGCACTACCAGAGCTCTTGATGAAGTTTCGTTTACTGTGCCGAGAGGATCTATCTGCGGACTCCTCGGTCCGAACGGGGCCGGCAAAACCACGTTACTCCGTATCATCAACTCTATTCTCATAGCAGACTCCGGCAGCGTAGAGATAGATGGCGAGGAGGCTTCCATGTCCACCTCCAGGCTTTTAGGATATATGCCCGAAGAGCGAGGTCTTTATGATAAAATGCGGATTGAAGATCAAATTCTTTACTTCGGGCAGCTCAAAGGCGGAGATCCCAAACGGCTTCGTGAGGTCATGAATGAGTATCTTGAACTCTTCAAGCTCGATGGCATGAGGCGAAGAAAGGTCAAGGAGTTATCTAAAGGCAATCAGCAGAAGGTACAGATTATTTCCACTCTCGTGCATGAACCGCCGCTGGTGATTCTTGATGAACCATTTTCCGGATTTGACCCTATCAATGGAGCCATACTTCAGGAACTTATCGGAAGGCTCCATGAGAGGGAGGCTACTGTGATCCTTTCTTCGCACAATATGGCAGCCATCGAAGGTATGTGCTCTGATATTGTACTTATCAATCATGGCAAACTTCTTCTTTCCGGCAAACTCGACGATATCAAGGAGGCTCATAGAAAAGACACTATACTTCTTACCACTCGCAAGCCACTCTCAATGCCATTGCTGACATCTTGCGGCACTGTGAGCAGCATTGAGCCTACTGAGACAAAAGACTGGAGAAAGGGAAATGCTTACAGATTAAGAAAGAATCCGGGAGTCTCCAATGCCGCTCTTCTTGACAGTATCGCTCTGCAAGGAGAAGTGACTCATTTTGAAGAGGAACTGCCTTCGCTCAACGAAATATTCATTTCTTATACCGATAACAATGGCAAATAATATATCTTCCTTTAGGCAACTAAAACTTATTGTTCATAACGAATTTATGACCGACATCCGAGGCAAAGGCTTCTGGATAGCGACCTTTGTGGTTCCGGTACTTATGGGAGCATTCAGTCTCTTCATAGGCTTTCTTGCTAAAGACTCTACGGCTCTTCAGGCCATCTCTTCTCCTGCCTCCTCTGATGTAGAGGATTTCGGTGCTGAACAGGTTGCCGCCATGCTGGTGGGAATGTTTCTTACGCTTTTCATCATGATGTATGGCGCTCAGATTTTTAATAAGGTAAAGACCGAGAAAACAAATCGAATCGTAGAAATACTCTCCACATGCGTAGAGGGACGCACCATGATGCTCGCAAAGATTATTTCAGTGGCGCTAATAGGTATTCTTCAGATTCTGATATGGGGTCTTCTCCTTTTCTTAATAATCGGAGGTCTGGTGCTCGTTTTCCTTCCTGATGAGTCATTTACATTTCTTTCTTCGTCAACATTCTGGATAGGGGCAGCCGTGAGTCTTCTCTATTTCATAGGTGGCTACCTTGTATATGGATCTCTTTATGCTGCCGCCGGAGCTCTTACCGACAAGAATAACGAGAATCAGGAATATATGACTATTCTTACCTTTGTTTTATTAGGGTCGTTTTACGTGGGACAGTTTGCCGTAGACAATGCCTCGTCAGCATTGACATTATGGTGTGAATATATTCCTCTTACTTCCCCTACTATCGGATCAATCAATGCCGTCAGCGGAGCTGCTTCCTGGTGGGTAACTCTGATTTCTCTTATCATCCTTTATGCAAGTGCATATTTTTGCATCAGTCTCAGCGGAAAAATTTATCGTTCGTCTCTTCTCCTGATGGGCAAGAAGTTTTCGCCTAAAGATATTCTTACTTTTCTTAAATCGAAATAAGAATAAATTCTCATTTAAATCAGTACCTCTTTAGACCCCAACCCACAAAAAACTCCGGGACATTGCTTCTTATTTGTCCCGGAGTTTTCTATATCCTTGCTGGAAGTATTCGTAAGAATAGTCTTTCGGCCTGACTATCTCACCATCCCAAATCACCACATCAATATCAAGAGGCACCACTCCCCTCCGCCGGCTTTCCCTATCCCTGCCGGCTCTGGCTTCCATCTCTTTAGTCTCTCTCAGTATTACCTCATAGGGCTCGTTAAGGCTGCATTCTACTACGCAATTCTTATAGCAGCTGCCGTCTCCTGATACTGAGTCGGTATCGTAAATATCCGAGTAATTAATCTCACCAAATCGAGATTCAAGTTCTTGGAGAGCTTCCTCTATTTTTCTTTTTCGCATAGCGCAGTTGCTTCCGAGACTCAGATAGCAACGATGCGCAGACTCACTCTTTGCCATTGGGAGAATATCTGCGGAGGGTTATCTCTGTGATTTCTGAAGTAGCGCCGATTCTATATGGAGCGCCTACTTCTCCACATCCGATGTTAACATAGATTCTCACCGGTCGGCCATCTTTTGTCTCTCTATTATATAGTCCTCCCCATTGCTCATAAATATATTGGGAAGGAGACCATCTCCATTTATTTTTCCCTATAATAATCTGCATGGCATGCGTGTGACCTGATAGAGTGAGGTCAATATTAGTTTCATGAGAGACGTGCTGATTCCAATGCTCCGGATTGTGAGACAGAAGGATTTTATATCTGCTGTCATTTACATTATAAATAGAATCCTTTGAGTATGGATAGGCCTTATCCAGATTTCCATACTGCTTGAATGGCGGCTCTCCCCAGTTTTCCACGCCGATGATCACGATAGTATCATTACCATTGGTGATAAATGCTCTGTCATTATTGAGAAGTTTCCAGCCCATTTGCTTCTGATACTTTATCAGAGCATCAAGATTCCTCTTTTTAAGGCCATCATTATCCCAGTCCACATAGTCGCCATAATCATGGTTTCCCAGAATGGAGTAGACTCCATCTTTTGCTTTGAGCCTGCTGAAGACACTCACGAATGGTTTCAACTCCTCAGTACGACGATTCACGATATCTCCCGTAAAGAATATCACGTCAGGCTTAAGGCAGTTGATACTATCTACAAGCCGGGAAATAAATGCCGTATCATTGCCCCACGTGCCTACATGCGCATCTGAAAACTGAACTATTCTGTATCCGTCAAAAGCTTTCGGAAGATTTTCAGACTCTATGGTCACCCGCGTCGTCTGGATTTCATTTCTACCGATAGTGGCTCCATACCACATTGCTATAAAACAGACTATGCCGATAGGCAAGCCTACGAAGATTCCAGTGGGCCAAGGCCTTTCTTTCTTAAATAGTGGCCAGATGCCAAAGAGAGAAAAAATCAAATAAATGATTTTGACTACGTAAATGCTCAGATAGGAATAGAGCATCCACATAACCTCCAGTATATCAGTTTCAGCCGAGCGCCGAGGCATACACAGAGTGACTGCCAGAAAAGCCCAACAGAGTATGCTGCTCACCGCATACGCTATGCTCCATGCCGAGCGGCGGCCTTTGCGCCTTACTATGCCGCCATAAATATAAGCATCTACCAAGGCGCTTATAATTATAAGCAGAATTGCCATTATTACCGGGATTCTCATGTCTGAAACTGTTTTAAATGACTTATTCTATTCCTCCGAGAAGTGCTTTGAGCTTATTCTTCAGCGGATTAGCATACATCGTAAGCATCTTTTCCACCAGAAAATCGTTCTCTTCTGCAGTCAGCTCCGGCACATCTATTTTTGATATCTGAGAGTGGACATAGTCCAGAAAGTTCTGTTTTATAGTCTCATCATACTTTCTGGCGAAACGTCTGGTGTCATGAAGCACATCGTAAGCAACATAATTGATGGCAAAAATCTCGTAGCTGCGATGAATAGCCTGATCGATAAGACACCCTACGTGTCTTGCCGCTTCATTATTATCTTTAAAATCTCCTATTTGGTCTAACTTCGAATTAATTCTTGGAGTAAGCTGAAAATGCACTTTACCTTTATTCTGCATCAGACCCGTCTCCATTGAAAAGAGATCATCTCTCTGAGATTTCTTAAACGCAGGATCCCTTCTTTTTAGCAAAAATTCCTTGCATTTGAGATAGTCATTCGGATCATACTCGTATGATATGGAGACAGGCATCAGATTAATCTCCTTAAGACGATCTATAAACTGACCTTCGCCTGCCAGAGCAAGCATTTTAATAAGAGAGTCCTGCGTCTTGTCTGAGCTGTCCTTGGCTCTCCCCTCTCTCTGTGCTATCCATACGCTCTCACGCTTTTCCAGTATACAGTAATGTATGTAGGCTGAAAGCTTCTTTGCAGCCATTAGCGCCTCGCGGATGCCTGTATCTCGCTTCACTATAAAACTCTTGTTAAGTCTCACGAGATCCGTTATCCAGTCATATATCAGCAGATTATTGCCTATGGCCACTTCAGACGTCGGCAAGTTTTTTCGAAGAAATGCGAGGTTGAGAAAAGACGCGTCAAGAACTATATCACGATGGTTGGTGATAAAAGTATAATTCAGCGCAGCATTTATATATTTTATTCCTCCAAGACTTATTCCTTTTGTAGTGGTCTTGGCCAGCATCTCCAGAAAGGGGAACATCACCTTATGCTGAAAATCATATTTATTGTCGATTTTCAGCAGATCCTCGATAAGAGTAGGGATTCCCTCCTCCGGCATCGTATATTTTACAGCGTGAAGAAAGCCGGGTTCCTCCACAAGTTTACTCATTTTCTCCCTGAAAAGGGAATCATCGTATGGCGCTATATCGTTGAAATCTAACTCTTGAGTCATTTGCATGTGTATTATATAGACAAACTCCTTTTAGGTTAACAATTCAGAACGCAAAAAGTGCGAAGAGGGCATCGATGCGCCCTTTTTCCTATCCACGCATTTTTATTGCCTGAAAATTCAATCTCTTTTATACTCTCGCCATTTCTCAATCAGCGTTGTCATATCTTCCGGTACAGGACATTCAAAGTCCATTTCTTTTCCGGTGGCGGGATGGACGAATCCGAGAGTACGGGCATGCAGTGCCTGTCGCGGACACGTTGCAAAACAGTTGGCTATAAACGTTTTATATTTAGCAAACGTAGTCCCTTTCAGAATTTTATCTCCACCATATCGGGCATCATTGAAGAGCGGATGGCCTTTTGACTGCATGTGAACTCTAATCTGATGAGTTCTTCCGGTCTCAAGCACACACTTTACCACGCTTACATATCCAAAGGATTCCAGCACTTTATAGTGAGTTACGGCATGTTTTCCTATGGTGGGGTCATCAAAGACAGCCATCTGCAAGGGATTACGGGGATTTCGCGCTATGTTGCCCACTATTGTGCCGCTCGGCTCCTTAAAGTCGCCCCACACCACCGCCACATATTCTCTGCGCGTAGTCTTATTGAAAAACTGTTTCCCGAGATGAGTCTTTGCATCAGGAGTCTTCGCCACCACAAGAAGCCCTGAGGTGTCCTTATCTATTCTGTGGACGAGCCCAAGCCTCGGGTCACTCACGTCATAGTCAGGATTGTCTTTAAAATGCCACGCAAGAGCATTGACAAGTGTGCCATGATAATTTCCGTGTCCGGGATGAACTACGAGTCCCGCTGGCTTATTCACCACCAGAAGATGCTCATCTTCATAGACTATGTCAAGCGGAATGTCTTCTGCTATGATTTCAAACTCATATCGCGGGCGATCCATTACGATGCTCACCACATCTCCGGGCTTCACCTTATAGCTTGATTTTACGGCTTTCCCGTTTACTATGATGCAGCCGGCATCAGCTGCCTGCTGTATGCGGTTTCTCGAGGTCTTCTCCATTCTTGCGACGAGAAACTTATCCACGCGCAAGAGTTGCTGCCCCTTGTCAGCCTCAAATCTGAAATGCTCATACAGCTCTCTCCCGTCATCCATTACAAACGTGGGCTGCACTGTCTCTGCATCCTCAGCGTCAGCGGCATTGATGGCAGGGATCTCTTCCGCTTCACCTAATTCAGACATGTCCATGCCTGCAATATTCTCTCTCCGGATTTCCATGAAGTAGATTATTCAAGATATGGATTGGCCTCCTCTGAAGATTCCTCGGACTTCTCAGGTGCGGAATATTCCGGTTCTGCTACCGGTTCAGACGTATATGCCGGGGTCTCTTGAGAGCCGGCGGCTGACGCATCGATAAATTCTCCTGACTCCGGGATGTCAGCTCCCCGCCTGCCAAATTCAATATTCATCAGAGAGTCGCTCAGCTCTCGCAGACGTCCGTCATACACCTGAATGGTAAGTTGGGAATTGACCGGAATACGCTGCATTTTTTTCACTACGCGGCCATTGCAAATCACTTTTGCAACTCCATCATACGATCCGAGCACGCGCACCACTCTCACTTTCTTAAATCCAAGTTCTTCCAGATGAGACAAAGCTGACCTCAAAGACATTCCCTTGAGAGCGTCGAGACGCGGATTGTTATCATCATCTATTATGACATCCTTAGGGTGCACGGCTTGAATATATAGAAATATCTTTCTGCCGGGCTTAACCATAGAGTTTGCCTTCGGAAACTGCTCAATTACGAATCCGGGCTTCACATTATCAGTATACACAGAATCGCGGATTTCGATTTTGAATCCCGCGTCATGCAGTTTTGCGATGGCATCAGTATAGCTCATTCTTTCCACTCTTGGCACGGCCTTCTCCTGACCGTGCTTGGTGAATATAGCAAGTGAGAGATAGAGTATCAGCAATCCTAACACAGCCACTATCACAATGATAGTTATATTTGCCAGCACCGGATGGCGCCCTTTAAGATCACTCCTTTCGTTATCTTTCATGTATTCCTTATCAGTGCTCACAATTATTGTCTGCTGTTTTGAGACTTCAAAGTTAACAAATTTTTTCCATTCCATTACGAAAAATCCAATAAAAATTACTAACTTTGCAGTCCTAAGCACAAGAATAATGCGCAGATTTAATATATATACGCTTGCCTGTTTGGCCTGTATCGCCATGCTATGCTCATGCAGCGAATACACTAAGGTGCTGAAAAGCAAAGACGTGGACTATCGGTTTAATTATGCCAAGCGTGCATTTGAAAATAAGAAATACTCTCAGGCTTATACCATCCTGACCGACCTCATAACCCCCTTGCGTGGAAAGCCTCAGGGCGAAGAGGCCTTGTATCTGCTCGCACGCTCTTACTATGAGAGCAAGGACTACATCAACTCCGGCCTCTACTTCAAGACTTATTATCAGAGATATCCAAAAGGAAAGTATGCCGAAGACTCCCGATTCTATTCCGGCTATGGGTATTACCTTGACAGCCCCGACCCTCAATTGGATCAGAGCATCACGATTAAGGGTATAGAGGAGCTGCAATCTTTCCTGGAATATTTCCCCAGAAGCGAACACACTTCCACTGCTCAGAAAGCTATATTCGAGCTCCAGGATAAGCTTACTCTCAAAGATCTTCAGAACGCTCAGCTTTATTACAATCTTGGCAACTTTATGGGAAATAACTACCGATCTGCCATCATTGTAGCTGAAAATGCGTTGAAGTCTTATCCCTACTCAAAGTTCCGTGAAGACTTCGAAATGATTATTCTCAAGTCGAAGTTTCAGGAAGCGAAACAGTCTGTAGCAAGCCGTCAGGCCGACAGATATCGTGAAGTGGTGGATGAATATTATTCTTTTATCAATAATTACCCGGACACTCCAAACCGCAAGGAAGCTGATGCGATCTTCAAGATTGCGTCAAAAAATATTGGTATGGAATACTAATTCACTCTTATTCTCGTTATTGAGTCTTAGAGAGTGTTTGAAATTTGATATCTCAAAAACAATATATGCAGGTAGAAGACAAAACACGCTGTGTCATTGAACTGAAATAATTTCTATACACCCAAGAAATTCATATTGCCAGTTTGCTTTTCGCACAAGTGTTTTCTGCTTTCATATAGCGTTTAATTTTTATAACATACTTATGGATTATAAAAAAACTAAAGCACCGACCAATACTGTTACTCGCGACATGATTGCGATGTCAAAACAGACCGGAAATGTCTATGAGACTGTCTGCGTGATCGGCAAGAGAGCTAATCAGATTGCCATTGAGATGAAAAACGATTTGGCAAAAAAACTTCAGGAATTTGCCGCTTCGACTGATACTCTCGAGGAGGTAACTGAAAATAGAGAGCAGATTGAGATTTCAAGATTTTATGAGAGACTTCCCAAGCCGACTCTGATTGCCGCTCAGGAATATCTTGAAAATAAACTCTATTTCTCAAATCCTCTCAAAGAGCGCAATAAGCTCGACGACTAACAGAATCCGCAAGGTGACTTACCACATACTTAGAGGTTGTGTCAGAATTTTTATCTGAGGCAACCTCTATGAGTGTGTCCTCACTTTGCTCATTTATGTCAGCGATTTCTACAAATACAAGTCTAAAGGTTGATAGCTCTTCTTCGTTGGGTAAAATCAGGCCGGAATAACTTATAGATGGCGACTCTACACATTTTTAATCCGGAAACAGACTTCGCTTTGGCCGCTGGTATTCCAATATATACTCCTCCGGCTAAGGTGCTTTCTCTTAAACATTCTCTTTCACTTCTTCCGGCCATTTATGCCAGACGAGGAGACTATATTCTGGTTCCTAATGGTATGACAACCGATGATATCTCTTCGCTAAAGTATTATGATATAGTCAAAGCCAAAGATATTACCGTCACTCCCCTCTTTTCCGCCTCCGCTATTGACAGCATAGATCCGTGGGGATGGAATCTTTCCATTAGAAATCAGCTTCTCTCACTGGGCGCACCGGATGCTCTTTTAAAGTCGGAAAAGGAGATAGCTCTTTTAAGATCTACGGCGCATAGGCGTACTACGATTAAAGCCAATATTCTTCTGAACAATCTTTTAGGAATACATACACCTCTCCCGGAAGAGCTCATTAGCATCGAGGATGCCACTAATTTTTCCCGGAATGTGAAAGGATGCTACTTTAAATCCCCTTGGAGCAGCAGTGGCAGGGGTATCCTTGTGGGGGGATCGCTGGAGGAGAGGCTTGAAAGAGAATGGCTGCAAGGCTGTCTTAAAAGACAAGGCTCTGTTATTGGAGAATATCCATGTAAGGGTAAAACCCTTGACTTCGCTCTCGAATGGAGGATTGAGAATGGCACTGCTATTTTTCTTGGAATAAATATCTTCAGGACCACAAGAGGCGGGTCTTTCATAGAAAATATATTGCTGTCACAAAACGAACTTAGGGAAATTTTCTCAAAACATTCCTCTATCGATCTTTCAGCCATCGAAGCAGCCCAAAGACAAGTCCTCACTGAAGAGATAGCTCCCCATTACTCCGGACTTGCAGGCGTGGATGGATGTTGCTCAGCACTCACTGGAGAAGTCAGACCATTTCTTGAAATTAATCTGCGCCACACCATGGGACAAATTCCTCTCCTGACATCTCTTTGTGAATGACCCTCAAAATGGTTTGATATATATTACTGCTCATGTGAAGAATATTCACTAATGGCCCGCAAATCATATAGCACATTGTCTATGTAAGGGCCTAATGTTTTTCCGTATCCATTTGCGTTTGCCCACTTCTTGGCTTCGCTTACATCCGTAGCTGCATGCGTCGCATGCTTATTGCAGCGCTGGAGAGAGTTCTGAAGGATAGCGATAGAATCCTGAAGACCCTCTATCTCCGACTGTTTTTGCTCCAGACTCCGATTCTGATTCTCCAATTCGGTCTTTAGGGCCCTTATTTCGTCAGCGTTATTTTCAGCGTGGTATTGACACCCTGTCAGGGCTGGAGAGCAGACTATCAGCAACAAAATATATTTAGCTCTTAAAATTCTCATAATTGTAAATTATTCTCTTATTTAAGATGAAAAGAATAGGTATTCTAAGCGACACTCATGGCTATTGGGATGATCGCTACGCAAAATATTTCAGTGGATGCGATGAAATATGGCATGCCGGTGATGTTGGAGATATATCCATTATTGAGCGCCTTGAGGATATATGTCCTGTCAGAGCTGTCTGCGGCAACATTGATCATGGCGCGGTGAGACGCAGACTTAAAGAACTTGAGATTTTTGACGTAGAACAGGTCAGAGTGCTCCTTACCCACATTGGAGGCTATCCCGGAAAGTGGGCGCGAGGAATGAAAAATCTTCTTAAAGATGAGAAAATCCGTCTGATGATAGACGGACATTCTCATATACTTAAAGTCATTTTTGACCCTGAGCTCTCATTGCTGCACATCAACCCCGGAGCCGCCGGTCAGATGGGATGGCATAAGAAACGGACCCTTGTGCTTCTTACCATTGACGGCGATAACATGAAGGATTGCGAGATAATAGAACTTCACCCTTGACGTAGGGCTGATTCTATTCTTAGAAACTCATCTGGAACAGCGCATCCACTCTATTGGCGTTGCCATGTGCGTGGTTGAAATTCATGCGTTTACCTGCTAGATATTCTGCTCCCACCTGAAATCTCGGCGTAATGTCCCAAAACAGATTTATAGCGCCATATAGACCATATTTATACTCATCTCCGGCCGGCTTATCCTTCGGATAATATCGCATCTCGCCAAGAGCCAGACCAGCGTAGATGTTATATCGGAAATAGTATTTAGCACCGAAGGTGAGTCCCAAGGCCGTGGGGGCATACATTTTACCCTCCTTTTCCATGTCGCCTACCAGGTCATACTGCCCTATAGAAAGGTCTCCCATATATGAGGCATGGCCCTGACCTACGTTGGCTATGGCGTAGAGCCTCAAGGGATCTATCACTTTGAAGACTCCGGAAAGCTGAGCTCCCCACCCTACTACGTTATGATTACTGTTTGATATCAGGTCACGATATTCCATAACCTTTAGAAGACCGGCAGCCCTTAGGTGGCTTATACCTCCGTCCCATGAATATTGAGCGGTAGCCACAACATCGGGAAACCAATCCTTACATGAAGCCGTGGTGGCTGTATTGACCACTTGAGAATTGGGAAACTCTATGGAGCCTCCTACCATCCAGTGATTTTTTATGGAATGAAGATATCTTACGAGGACTGCACTCTTGGATAATTTTCCGTTTGGACCGGCACCATCTATCACCGGAGGTTCAGCAGCCGGGTCTGTAAAGGATGATGAGGCGTATCCTACTGTCCAGTCTCCCATTGTCACGTATGCCTTTTTGAGTTTGAATCCAAGCCCTTGATAGCCGTTGAAATTAGCCTCAATGTATCCCATATATTCTCCAAATGGACTGCTGCGACCTATGATTGCAAAATATAAAGCTGTCCCCGCAGGCGTTGCAGAAAGATTCCTCTTCCTTGTCGGGTTCTTGGGAATATCTATAAGGTACGGGATAAATCCATTGGCTGATATAGAACCATTCCAGTCTGCCCATCCTCTCATTCTGATGACTCCGCCGATGCCCATAGCAACTTTCGCATCCCTACTCATAAACATGAAATAGGGTGCTTTTGGGTCTTGAAAATGTCTGTACTGGTCAACATAAAACCGCGAGATCAGCCATCTTACTGAGTCTTCTTGCGGTGTGAAAGGTTTGTTGGTGAGAGGATTGATACCTATAATTCTCGTATTGTCTATGGCTTTTTCAAGCGCAATAGTTTCCGGCAGTGATCTGCTATTTGCCACGCTGTCTCCTTCCTGTGCCATTGACGTGAAGGCGAGCATGATAAGTGCAGACAAAAGAAATAATTTTTTCATGAAAGTAAGTTATATAGTGGATTCTATCAAGTTTTTCATGCAGTCTCTTTGTCTGAAGTATCAACACACAAAGACTTCATAATTATAAAACTGCTATTGTCTTCATTTTGTTTTGAAACTACCGACAATCTGATTTCACTACCATTTCATTCTCCCCTAATTGCCGGAATATAACGCAGGGGATGAGTCGAAAGAAAAACTATCCAACTCATCCCCTACGGATTATTCTATCTCATTATTGCCTCAGATAGCGGAACGAATTACGCCTCTGTTAGACTGAGTTACGAAATTAACGATTTCTTCTCTGAAACGTGA
Source organism: Bacteroidales bacterium (assembly GCA_014800685.1). Taxonomy (GTDB): domain Bacteria; phylum Bacteroidota; class Bacteroidia; order Bacteroidales; family Muribaculaceae; genus Lepagella. Next base: position 8,901 of record JAAVFQ010000028.1, on the reverse strand, counting down.
TTCAGGGAGCGTCTCAAGAATAAGCTTAACCGCATTAGTAACGTTAAGGTCACACATATATAAAATTCTATATATGTCACTTATTTGCTGAATCTCTTCTTGAGAGTATCCTCTGCGATGAAGACCGATGGAATTCAGCCCCACAAAGCTGATAGGATCTCTGGCAGCTTTGACATAAGGTGGAATATCTTTGTTGACAAGCGCTCCACCCTGCAGCATGACGTTTCTTCCGATATGGCAGAACTGATGGATAAGGCTTCCTCCACCGATGACTGCCTGATCGTCTACCACCACCTCGCCACCAAGCTGAGTGGCATTTGAGAGAATCACCTGGTCGCCAAGAATGCAGTCGTGAGCCACGTGAGAGTAAGCCATAAGAAGACAATTCTTGCCCACCACGGTCTTCTCTCTGGCTGAAGTTCCTCTATTGACCGTCACACACTCCCTGAGAGTGGTGCCATCGCCGATAACGGCCAGAGTTTCCTCTCCACGAAACTTAAGATCCTGAGGCACCGCAGAGATGGAAGCTCCCGGGAAAACTGTAACGCCCTTCCCAAGTCTTGCTCCCGGGAAGATAGTGACGTTGTTCATTATCTTGCATCCATCTCCAATCTCTACATTTTCGTAGATGGTAGTAAAGGGACCTATCTCGACATCCTTTCCGATTTTTGCATCCGGATGAACGCTATAAAGTGTACTCATCTTACTTATTTTTTATAATTTGAGCCATAAATTCTGCTTCGCATACTATCTTCTCACCCACAAAGGCATAACCCTTAACTACTGCGCATCCCCTGCGGATAGGAGTCATAAGAGAGACATTCAGAAGAAGAGTATTTCCGGGCACAACTTTCTGACGGAATTTCACATTGTCTATCTTGAGGAAGTAAGTGCTGTATTTTTCAGGCTCCTCAAGGAAATTGAGCACCAACACTCCGGCAGCCTGAGCCATCGCCTCTACCTGAAGCACGCCGGGCATTACCGGCTCCTGAGGGAAATGGCCCTGGAAGAACGGCTCATTGACCGTCACATTCTTTACGGCCACACAATGTTTGCGATCAAGCTCTATGATTTTGTCAATGAGAAGGAAAGGATATCTGTGAGGAAGAAGCGAACGGATACCATTTACATCTATCAGAGGAGCCTGATTGGGGTCGTAGACGGGTGACTGAATCTCCGTATGACGAACCTCTTTTCTGAGCATTTTTGTGAATTTGCTGTTGATGGTATGTCCGGGGCGAACGGCCACTACACGGCCTTTAAGCGGACGACCTATCAGAGCAAGGTCACCTATAACGTCCATCAGCTTATGGCGAGCAGGCTCATTATCCCATTTCAGAGGTTTGGGGTTGATATAGCCTAGCTTATCGATATGCATGTGAGGCACCTTCATCAGATCGCAGAGATGATTAATTTTATCCTGCTCTATCGTCTGGTCGTAGATGACAATGGCATTGTCAAGGTCTCCCCCTTTGATGAGGCCATTATCAAGAAGCTGCTCTATCTCTCTGACGAAAACAAAGGTTCTCGCGCTGGCTACTTCCTGCTTGAAATCAGAGAGGTCATCAAGTGATGCGAACTGATTGGGAAGAATGGGAGAATTATACTCAACCATCGTCTGAACGCTGAAATTATCATCGGGATAGACCGTAATCATTGATCCGGTCTCATCATCTTTAATGCGCTGCTTCTGCTTTATGATATAGAAATCCTTATCAGCGTCCTGCTCTTTGAGGCCTACTTCCTCTATTTTTTCGACGTAGATGATTGCACTACCATCGAGAATAGGCATCTCGGGAGCATTCACCTCAATTATGCAGTTGTCTATGCCGGCAGCATAAAGAGCAGCAAGAGCGTGCTCCACGGTGCTCACACGAACATCGTTGACACCTAAGACAGTGCCACGCGTGGTGTCTACGATATTTTCTGCAAGGGCAGGGATTTCAGGCGCTCCTTCTAAATCGATCCTGCGGAATCGATAGCCGGTGTTCTCTTTTGCCGGCTGAAACGTTGCTGTAATTTCAAGGCCGGAATGTAGCCCCTTACCTGTGACGGTGAAGGGCGCGTTAAGCGTTAACTGATTCATATATTGTTGTTGTTATTTTTTAAACCCTTATTACTCAACACCTCTATGCAGATAGCGGCACGATGCGTGAGTCTCATCTCTTACTTATCGAAGAGAGTATGAAGTTTCTTGATATAAACGATATTCTTAGCAAACTGTATGGCATCCACAGCAGGATAGCCCATAAGTCTGCATCCTGACCCTACATCTTTAGGGATGCCGGACTGAGCTCCAAATTCATTATTGTCTCCTACATGTATGTGTCCGGCAAATCCAACCTGACCACCAACCCGATTCCAATCTCCGATTGAGGTGGAACCTGCCACACCACTCTGTGATGCGAAGACATTATTCTTGCCTATGCTGACATTGTGAGCCACTTGAATCAGGTTGTCCAGTTTGGTTCCTTTCCCTATTCTGGTACTCCCGAAAGTTGCTCGGTCCACAGTAGTATTGGCTCCTATCTCTACGTCATCCTCAATGACAACGTTTCCGAGCTGAGGAATTTTGTCATAGCCATGAGGCGTAGGGGCAAAACCGAAACCATCGGCACCTATCACGCATCCACTGTGAATTATGCAGCGACTGCCTATCTTGCACCCTTCATAAATCTTCACTCCGGCACGGATGATAGTGTCATCTCCTATTTCACACCCATCTCCGATGTAGGCCTGAGGATAAATCTTGACGTTTTTCCCAAGTCTGACACCTTTGCCCACATAAGCGAAAGCGCCCACATAAAGGCCCTCCGGCCTCTCCACTCCTTCCGCTATAAAAGACTGAGGCTCTACACCGCAAGGCTTGGGGCGCATATTGGCAACAAGGCTCATAAGGATGGCGAGCGCCTCGTAGGGCGACTTCACCCTTATCAGAGAAGCTTTGACAGGCTTCTCCGCTTGAAAATCATCGGCTACCAGCACTCCGGTAGCATTTGTCTGATATACGTAATGAGTATATTTGGGGTTAGAAAGAAAAGTCAGCTGACCGGGTTCGGCCGCGTCTATCGGGGAAAAGCCTGACACCTTTGCCATCTCATCACCCTCCACACGTCCGCCGATGTGCATTGCAATATCTTTTAGTGTTATTTCCATTGCATAAGAAATTTCGCGCAAAGATAATATTTTTTTCTTAGATTTACCTTATATATTCCCAATAACTTTCCTGCTTAAGTAAAAAATCAAAAATATTTTGGCACGCTCTTGGTGGATATGATTTTTTTTGGTATTTTTGCACCGAAATTTATGCATCAATCGCTTTAATAGGCTCACAGAAGAACATTGCTTTGACTTTAAGGCAGTTGAGACATAAGTTCAAAACCTATGGCCGTCACTCCAAGACGCTGAAGATGTCTGAAGCCGGCCTGAAAGAGCAACATAAAAAACAATAATAATTCTAACAGAACCACTCAATGGAAATTTCACACATTGAACACATCGGCATCGCAGTGCCTGATCTGGCAGCTGCAATCAAGTATTATGAAGAAGTCCTCGGCCTTAAGTGCTACAAGACCGAAGTGGTGGAAGATCAGAAGGTCACCACTGCATTCTTCAAAGTAGGCGACACCAAAATCGAGCTTCTCGAGCCCACAGCTCCCGAAAGCGCAGTTGCCAAATTCATTGAGAAAAACGGTGGCAAAGGTGGCATGCATCACCTCGCTTTCGCAGTGGAAGACGGAGTGGCTAACGCTCTTGCTGAAGCTGAAGAGAAGGGCGTAAAGCTTATCGACAAGGCACCCCGCGGCGGTGCAGACGGCCTTCAGATAGCCTTCCTCCACCCCAAAAACACGCAGTTCGTCCTCACTGAACTCTGCGAAGATCCCGCTAAAAAATAATAGAAATATTCGACATGAGCACCAAACAAGAAGCAAAAATTCAGGAACTCATTGACAAACGTGCCGAAGCTCGCCTCGGTGGTGGCGAAAAGGCCATTGAAAAGCAGCACGCGCGTGGCAAATATACCGCTCGCGAACGCATCGCTCAACTCCTCGACGAAGGTAGCTTCGAGGAACTCGACATGTTTGTAACTCATCGTTGCACCAACTTCGGTCAAGATAAAAAACACATACTCGGCGATGGCGTGGTGACCGGTTTCGGCACCATTGAAGGTCGTCTGGTATACGTATTCGCACAGGACTTTACAGTTTTCGGCGGCTCACTCTCCGAAACTATGGCCCAGAAGATATGCAAGGTCATGGATCTTGCCATGAAGATGGGCGCTCCCATCATCGGCCTTAACGACTCCGGTGGTGCCCGTATTCAGGAGGGTATCAACGCACTCGCAGGATATGCTGAAATCTTCCAGCGCAATATTCTTGCATCAGGCGTTGTTCCCCAGATCTCTGCTATCCTCGGTCCCTGTGCCGGTGGCGCCGTTTATAGCCCCGCGCTTACCGACTTCACCATCATGACCAAGGGTATCTCCTATATGTTCCTCACCGGCCCCACAGTGGTTAAGACCGTGACCGGAGAGGATGTCACTCAAGAGCAGCTTGGCGGCGCTTCTGTTCACGCTTCCAAGAGCGGCGTAACTCACTTCGCTGCCGAAGATGGCGAAGAGGCGCTTATGCTTATCCGCAAGCTTATCAGCTACATTCCCCAGAATAATCTTGAGGAGACACCGCTTGTAGCCTGCGATGATCCCATTGACCGTCTTGAGGACAAACTTAATGAAATCGTTCCCGACAGCCCCAAGCGCTCATACGATATGTATGAAGTAATCGGCGCCATAGTGGACAATGGTGAGTTCCTTGAGGTTCAGCGTGACTATGCAAAGAACATCATCTGTGGCTTTGCAAGAATGAACGGACAGTCGGTAGGTATCGTAGCCAATCAGCCTAAAGTGCTCGCCGGCGTGCTTGACTCCAACGCTTCACGCAAAGGCGCACGCTTCGTACGCTTCTGCGATGCCTTCAACATTCCTCTGGTAACACTGGTAGACGTTCCGGGCTTCCTTCCCGGCACCGGTCAGGAATATAACGGCGTCATCCTTCACGGAGCAAAACTTCTCTATGCATACGGAGAGGCTACCGTGCCTAAGGTGACCGTCACCCTTCGCAAGAGCTACGGCGGTTCACACATCGTGATGAGCTGCAAGCAGCTTCGCGGCGATATGAACTACGCATGGCCTACTGCAGAAATCGCAGTAATGGGTGCCGAGGGCGCCGTCGGCGTGCTCTATGCTAAGGAAGCCAAGACTAAAGAGGATCCCAAGGCCTACATGAAGGAGAAAGAAGAGGAATACACCAATCTCTTCGCTAACCCCTACAATGCAGCTAAATATGGATATATCGACGATGTAATCGAGCCGCGCAACACCCGTTTCCGTGTGATTCGTGCTCTTCAAATGCTCGCTACCAAGAAGGTATCCAATCCTCCCAAAAAGCACGGCAACATTCCCCTCTAATCATTATTATGAAAGAGCCTCCGGCTTTTGCCGGGGCTCTTTCCTCTCAATAACTACGCTGAAGAGCGTAGTCTGATGGGAGAAACTCAAATTCTAATTATGATAAAAAGATTAATAACAGCCGTCGCACTTTCCATGGTGCTCAGCGTCGCTCCTGCTTCATTTGCTTCTACTCCGGCTCCTGAACAGGAACAGCTGACCGAGGTGAGCAGAAACCCTGACGGACAGGAGACAGTCGAAGGCGATTGGGTAGACAGCAAGGAGACCAACACAATAACCGAAAGCGCCATCGCCAATAGAATGTCTCAGGCTGAGAAGGCTGAGAATGCAAAAGAGAATGACTCCTGGGGAGGAGGTATCACCATAATAGCAATGTGTGTTGTGATAGCTGCCCTCGTAGTTCTCAGCATTCTTTTCCTTTGCTTCGGAAAGGTCTCTTCCAAGATTATGTCTCGCAAGAAACTCGAATCTCACGGAGTCTCAAAAGACGAAGCAGACGAGTATCATGAAGACGTAGACTCCGGAGAAGTAATCGCCGCTATTGCTACCGCTCTGGCACAACACTTCAATACGAATGGCCACGATATGGAGGACACTATCCTCACTATCCGCCGCATGAAGCGAGCCTATTCTCCATGGAATTCCAAAATTTACAATATGCGCGAAGTTCCCGAACTAAAGCGTAACCGTCGTTAAAATCATCTGAGTTAAACAATTAGCTCATATAACAAACAAGAAAATGAAACTTAAAGAATATAAGTACAAAATCAACGGTACTAAATTCAACGTGGGTGTCGGAGAACTCGTAGACAATCATATTCACGTAGAAGTAAACGGTACCCCCTACAATGTAGAAATCGATGAAGAGGGCAAGCCGAAAGTAGCTGCAGTCAAGACATCCAAGCAGGCAGCTCCCGCACCCCGCACCGAGAGCGGCGAGAAGGTTATAAGCAAGCCCGCTTCCACCGGCGGCGCATCAGCCGTCAAGAGCCCGCTTCCCGGCACTATCATGAGTTTCAACGTAAACGTCGGCGACACAGTGAATGCCGGCGACACAGTATGTGTGCTTGAAGCTATGAAGATGGAGAATGACGTGCACTGTTCTTCAGCAGGAACCGTAAAACAGATTCTCGTAAATGTCGGTGATGCTATCCTTGAAGGCACCGATATCATGATTATCGAATAATAACCCTTGAGGCATAATGCGTTTGGATATTTACGTTCAGACGCTTATTTTTCATCCTATCTGTAAAACAAATGATTCTGTCTCAAGTCTCGTTCGGCGACTTCATCTCTCAGACAATTTCCGCATTCTGGGAGTTCACCGGATTTTATAACTGCGAGTGGCAAAATCTCGTGATGCTTGCCGTGGGCTGCTTCTTTGTCTGGCTTGCCATTAAAAAGAATTTTGAACCACTGCTTCTCGTTCCCATAGGCTTCGGAATGCTTATCGGAAACATTCCGTTCCAGCCCGGAATGGAAATAGGTATCTATGAGCCCGGTTCGGTGCTCAACATTCTCTACAATGGTGTTGAGAAGGGATGGTATCCACCCCTTATTTTCCTTGGCATCGGAGCAATGACCGACTTCTCTGCCCTACTTGCCAATCCGAAACTCATGATCATCGGAGCCTGCGCCCAGTTTGGCATCTTCGGAGCATATATGCTTGCACTGCTATGTGGATTTGATCCCCTCTCAGCCGGTTGTGTAGCTATCATCGGAGGAGCGGACGGCCCGACTGCAATCTTCACAACATCTAAGCTCAACCCAGAGATGCTTGGAGCCGTAGCGGTGTCAGCCTATTCCTATATGGCACTCATCCCGCTGATTCAGCCTCCCTTGATGAGACTTTTCACTACCCATGAAGAGCGCACAATCAAGATGAAGGCCGCTCGCGTGGTCACTCAGAATGAGAAAATCATTTTCCCCATCGTGGGGCTGATTCTCACCTGCTTCGTAGTGCCCTCAGGCCTTCCCCTTCTCGGAATGCTCTTCTTCGGCAATCTTCTCAGAGAGAGTGGCGTGACTACGCGTCTGGCAAAAACTGCGAGCAACTCTATGACCGACATCGTGACTATCCTTCTCGGCCTCACGGTGGGAGCTTCAACACAGGCAGATAAATTCCTGAAGATAGATACTCTTCTTGTGTTTGGTCTGGGATTCTGCGCATTCATCATTGCCTCATCAGCTGGTGTTCTTTCAGTGAAGCTCTTTAACCTCTTCCTGAAGAAAGATAAGCGCATCAATCCGCTCATAGGTAATGCCGGAGTTTCCGCAGTGCCTATGGCAGCCAGAATATCCAATAACTTGGGTCTGGAATATGATCCGACCAACTATCTGCTGATGCACGCTATGGGTCCCAACGTAGCAGGAGTCATAGGCTCAGCGGTAGCTGCCGGTGTCCTTCTCAGCTTCCTCGGATAAGAGAGATTGCAACCATTCATAATAAATAGCGACTTGTCTCAATAGGCAAGTCGCTATTTATTATACTCTGAGTATTGCGATTTTTATACGCTTAATAATACTCTTTTTAAGCCCTTTATTATGAAGGCATCTTGAGACTAATCCTGCAAAAATGGGTTGTGCAGTCTCTCCTCACCAATGGTAGTCGCGGGACCATGTCCTGAGAAAACGTCGGTATTATCCGGAAGTGTAAGAAGTTTATTTCTGATACCCTCAATCAGCTGCTGATGATTTCCACCCGGGAGGTCACTTCTCCCGACACTCCCCTGGAAAAGCACGTCGCCGGAAATGAGAAAGCCATCCTTTCTGTCGTAGAGCACTATTCCACCGGGAGAATGTCCGGGCACATGGATCACTTCAAGAGCTCCATTTCCTATTTTAATCACGTCTCCTTCCTCCAGATAAGTGGTGACTTCTACATCATTAACCTCGCCGGGAATCCCAAACATCTGAGCCTGCTGCCTAATCTGTTTTCCTAACGGAGCGTCGGCTTTATGCGCCATTGATGGCACCCCAAATTCTTTGGTGACAAAATCATTGCCGATGCAATGGTCTATGTGAAGATGAGTGTTAATGACGTTGGTGACTTTTAAATCATTTTTCGCAATGAAATTTTTCAAAGCACTACGCTCCTTTTCTTCTATTATGCCCGGGTCAATCACTGCACATTCTTTAGTCGATGGATCCCAGACCACGTAGCAGTTAACTCCGAAAAGAGTCAGTCCAAATCTTGCAACTTTCATAGTGGTTATTTTATCAATGACACAAAGATAATAAAAATGAACGGGATTACAATGACTCGCACTTCATTATATTGAATATACGTGAAAACATTCTAAGACCCTGTTTTATTGCTACCGATTCTATCTTTGTCCCGTCGACATACTGCACTTTCAACGACACAAAGCCTTCTTCATGAAGCAACTCCACCACTTGGGTAAACACCGCATCAAAGCCATCCTTCAACCGTT
>JAAVFQ010000027.1 GCA_014800685.1 Bacteroidales bacterium | reverse complement strand
CGAACCCTCATTTAAGTTTTTCCCCAAAGTATATCTCAGGAGTGGCAAATGCAGCCTGAATCTCCCGATTTTATGTATAAAATAGAGACTGTCTAACTTTGGTTGTTAGACAGCCTCTATATGGAAAATTTCAAGTCTCCTTAGAACTGAGAATACGGAATGGAGAAAGTGTCGCCCTGGAGCGGGTCGCCCGTCTTCAATCCCTTCGAGAGCCAGCGCACTCGCCATTCTGACCTTCCATGATTGAAGCTCTCGGGCATCTCACGCCCGTAAGCCTTCTTCTGCAAATAGTCGTCACCTATCTTTGAGGCTGCATTGATTGCATTCTCCACATCGCCGGGTTCAATGGAGCCAAACATCTCATTATCACGATTGCCCCACACGCCGGCATAATAATCGGCTTGTAGCTCGAGACGCACGCTTATCTCGTTGGCTTCCCGCTCCGATACGCGCGACATACGCGAATGGGCATCATCAAGCGTGCCGAGAAGATATTGAACATGATGTCCCACTTCGTGAGCTATGACGTAGGCATAGCAGAAATCTCCGGAGGCCCCGATAGATTGTTGCATCGTCTTGAAGAAATCAAGGTCTATGTAGACGGTTTGGTCGGCTGAACAATAAAAGGGACCTGTCTGTGAGCTTCCCTGTCCGCATCCCGTCTGCACGCTTCCGTTATAAACCACCATTTTCGGAGGGCGATATTCCCCCCATCCCTGCTCGCGGAATATCTGCGTCCATACATCCTCTGTGCCTGCCAGAACTTTGGCCGAGAGGTCATAGAGCCTCTCCTCTTCGGCATCAGGAGTGTGGGCTGTCCGGCCTGTCTGTTGCTCACCGAGCATCCCGAGTGCAGTTCCGGCCACGTCAGAGAGGCTTCCTCCTGACATTAACGTAACTATCGCGGCAACTATAAGACCTACGATTCCTCCTCCAATGCCTACGGCCTTTCCCGACACTCCTCTGCGGTCAACCATATTTCCACTTCTGCGTCTTCCGTCAAGTCTCATAAATTTCAGTTTTTATCAAGCCTATACCAAAGCGGCTTCAGCTTTATGGTGTATATATACGTTTCTTTGCGCGATTTTCTGCTCCCTGCATAACGGAATGAGCCTTGAGTATCCCAGGATTTGAATGTGGCCATGCGCGTCTGGCCGCCCGGTATTTCCACCTCTAACATTACTGTTCTGCTATGTAGCTGCCGCCCGTTTGCGTCAAGATAGTCTATACTCACATTTACCGCTCTGAGCGTTCTGTCAGTGCCGTTGGTGATGAATATAGTCTCTTTATTGGAGGTAGCCGGCTTATCATACCCTGCGAAAGACACGTCGGAAAGAGAATAATCCTCATCTGAACTGTCATCCACCCGGATGGTGACACTGCCGGCGAGATGCTTGGAATCCTTAGGAGAGGGCAGGGATTTTGCAATACGCTTCCCTTGCACACTCCACGGCAGGCAGATCGAGACAAATATAACTATTGTCAGTACTTTTCTCATAGCGCTCTGGGCTTTAATCTTGAGGAGCCGTTGCCATCGTAGGAGGGATATACCTTGTAGAGTCCTATCGGGATGTCTGCCACGGGGTCATCAGCCGAGACTCTGAGCAGTCGGCCAAGATGAGGGAGAAGGGAGAGGATGTTGAAGCGCAGATTATATTTTCTTTTTCTCAGCGACATAGTTTCACCTTTGCTCCTGATAGTGGCGACAAAAGATTGATTCCACTTCAGCAGACTCCTGTCCTTACCGAAAAAGGTAAGTTTATACACACCAGACTCCGGCGATCGCCTCATCTCGCCTATAAGGCGTCCGGGCTCGATAGCTCCATTTAATGACTCTACCACCCTAATATCATAGACGCCATCCTCAGACTCTCTTGAGCTGATAAGCACCGTGACATTGTCTTGAGGAAACGACCATATTCCCTCAGGGGGCGCCAATGATGTCCTGTCGCAATACTCTCGGGCACACTGCATATCGTAACATTCTTCTGCATACGCTCCCACGGAGATGGTGAGCATACATAGCATCAAGAGAATGATTCTCGGTATAACGTGCTGCAGGGGAGTCATTATCCTTCCGAAGTAGAGAATGTATAAGAAATACCGAAGCTCAAGACCTCTTTCAGCATCCAGTGATGCCAGCCCCTCGCATCGGCCGATGAAGAGTCATATCTGACGTGCCATTGCACCTGGGTGGCAAGAAATCTGTTGAACTGGAAGGAGAGTGTGTTTTCCCAATCACCCTGGAAATAAGAATAATCAGTAAAGAGGAATAGACGTGTTCTGTAATTGACATTTTTATGCAGTGTCCAGTCAAGCGTCAATTCAGAGCTGCTACCTATCTCATTGAGTATTCTCTTTCCGGCCGGGATGTTAAACTGGGTAGGATCAATCATTCTGTCGATGCAGGTCTTGAGATTATATGACACCGGCGCAATGGAAGCATTGAATTTCAGGGTCTTTTTCGCATTAATGAGCGAATAAGTCATACCGATACCGGCATTGAAATCTCCCGGTGAAAGGAAGGCTGCCGTGCGCGTCAGCGAATTTTGCTCATAATTATGAAGAATCTGGGTCTTGAACTGCGCAGTAAATGAATAGAACCATTTCTCAAAGGCCTTCACGCCGGCTTTAAAATTCCATTGGAAGAGGTCTTCTGAGATGGTATATTTATGATAAATATCCTGCGGCGAGGAGGTAAATCCGAGCTTATAGCTCACTACGTTATCCAGCAGAAGATTGGGATGAAAGATAGGGTTCAGATTCAGGTGCCAATAAAAATTTATGAGAAGAGAAAGCGAATTATTGCCACCTTGATACCAGTTAGGGGAGATAAAGGCCTGCGAGAACTGGATTCCACCATTGAGATTATGTATCCAGTTGATTTTCTCAGTCTCCATTAGCCCCCCGGCAATTTTATCAGAGGGCTTGGGGAGCCACTGGTTTCTGATATATCCTGCGAACGAAGTGTCCTCTACGTATGGTTTCGGAGGCTCGGGAAGCTGCCAGAAAGCATACTCTATGAGCAAAGGATTCTTCACCATGGTCTCATAGATTACGTCCTCGCGCAGACGTGTGGTGCGCATGCCCTCCACGAGCCACTGAGGCATAGTGAGACTTGAAAAGATATCCGCCACTTCAATGGGCTCATCTTCCCTCTCTTTTTCAGGAAGAATCTCCGGAAGGGCGCTTACCAGAGAATCAGGCAGTATTTCCGGAAGAACACGGTCTGCAGTCTCCACAGCGGGGGGGAGGGTATCGGCCGGCTCCTTATATGGCTTTGCGAAGGCCCAGGCGTTAGGAATCTGCCGCTTTATCGGAGAAGGGGATAAATGTCTGTAGCCTTTGAACACTCTGGGAGCACTCAGGAGTGCCATGGATATCTTGGAGGGAGCCTGGTAAGGAATCTCTTCAAGAATTTCTTCCACATCCCGCGTTTTAGACACAAGTCTGGCTGAGTCTACATAAATCGTGTCATGAACGATTATCGTCTCGCGCAAATGTTGGGAGCCGCCCGGCCTCACTGCCGAGGCCGGCTGAAAAAATATTATAGCTGAGATAACTGAAAATATAATAACCGATATTCTCATCACCTTTCTGCGTTCTTCTCTTAGAGAATGTTTATTGACTTATCTGGTAGAGAGTTTACTGATTTTTATCGGATGACGGGCCGGAATCCGCCTTATCACTCTTAACAGGCGTTTCGAAGGGGGCAAGTCTTCCGTCCAGAAGTTTGTCATAATCCGGAGATTTTATAATGCTGAGGGCAGCCTGAAAGATTGGGTCGATACCGTTATAGACCTTAAAGTAAGTCTGATTGTCGTAAATGTCCCTTCCTATAAGTCCCTTGACCACAGCACGCATCATTGGTGCAGATGACTCTGCCTGCTCCTCCCGAAACTCTACACCCTCTTTGGTAGCCATATCATATATTTCCCGGAGCATAGCGTCGGTCACCTCAAACTTCTTTACAAAATCATCATCACGCGAATAGCGCTTTTTCAGCTCTTTGCGATGGGTGTCTACATACTTTATGACAAACTGATTCAAGACCCCTTTGGCCATCACGTCTCGATAATACTTTGTGAATCGTGCTGTGTCGAGCGGCACGAAGACGTCTGGAGTGATACCGCCGCCGCCATAGATAGTACGGCCGTGGAGCAGAGTATTAACCTTCAGGGAGTCGGCAAAATGAATGGAGTCTCTGTGCATCAACTCTCCCTGATTCAGACGGTCTGCAATATCCTTTTCATAGGCTTCTCCTTTCCCTTTGCTGTAAGGTTTCTGAATATCGCGGCCCGTAGGAGTGTAATAGTGAGCCACTGTCAGTCTCATCATAGAGCCGTCAGGGAAGGGCACGGGTCTCTGCACCAGTCCTTTGCCGAACGTGCGCCGGCCCACGATGACGCCTCTGTCGTAGTCTTGCAGCGCGCCTGTGGTGATTTCAGATGCCGACGCCGAATACTGATTCACCATCACAGCCACTCGTCCCTTTCCGAAGAGAGGTGCGCGCGAAGAGGGCTCTGTCAGATGATTATATCGCGGGGAGGATCGCCCCTCCGTATAGACTGCGAGAGAGCCGGACGGCAGAAGTTCCGACAGAAGATCCACAGCCGCAATGAGATAGCCACCCCCATTGTCGGTGAGGTCAAGAATAAGATTTTCCATCCCCATTTTCTGTAGTTTGGAGATAGCCTCGCGTATTTCCTTCGGGGTTTCGGCGGCAAATTTATTCAGGCGGACGTATCCGGTATTCTCATCCACCATGTAGGCGGCATCCACTGAATATATAGGAATGTCATCGCGGGTTATGCGGAAGTCAATAGTGTCAGTGGAGGCAGCCGACTTCCGGAGCACCTTGACGTTTACTTTCGTTCCTTTAGGCCCGCGCAGCCGCTTCATGACATCGCTATTTTTCATTTTCACTCCAGCGATTGAAGTGTCATTGACAGCTATGATACGGTCGCCTGCAAGCATACCGACCTTTTCCGAGGGCCCTCCGCTTACTGTCTGCACCACATAGAGAGTGTCTTTATTGATATTGAACGTGATGCCTATTCCTGAAAAGTTACCCTGCAATGGCTCGTTAAGCTCACGGGTTTCTTCGGGAGTGGAATATGCTGAGTGAGGGTCAAGCTCGCGGAGCATTCCCCGGATAGCATCTTCTACAAGTTTGGGTTCGTTGACAGTGTCAACGTAATACTGGGCGATGACAGCTTCGGCCATCCGCAGCTTGTCGGAAGGACGATGCTGCGCGGAAGCCACTGCCACTATCATTATTAGGGCAAGAATTGCCGCTGAAAGAATTTTTTTCATTCTGTTGCTTTGTTTAGTCTTCCCGGCTCTTCACCGCAAGATATTCCGACACGTCCACTCCGTTATGAGCAAGTTCGCGCACCATGCTTCCCGAGACAAATCCATGCTCCGGCAGAGTGAAGAGAAGTACAGTCTCCACTCCACTAAGACGGCGATTGACGTCGGCAAGGTTTCTTTCATACTCAAAATCCATCACGCCACGGACACCTCTAAGTATGCAGTCTGCCCCACATTTTCTCACGAAGTCTACTGTCAGCCCACTATAGGAGGCCACTACCACACGGTCGTCATCCCGATAGAGAGCAGAGATGTCTTTAAGGCGTGCATCTACGTCGGAAGTAGCCGATTTGTGTTCATTATAGCCGATGGCTATGATAATACGATCAAAAATCTTCAGGCCACGCTCCACTATGGACTGATGCCCTATAGTAAAGGGATGGAACGTGCCGGGAAATACAGCCGTTTTCATTTCTTTATTTTTAGATTTCCGAATCATCCTCCACACGGAGATTGTCTATAATGAAATTCTGGCGCTCCGTGGTGTTCTGTCCCATATAGAACTCCATCAGCTTCTCCAGGTTCTCACCCCGCTTTAGCGTGACGGGGTCGAGTCTCATGTCAGGGCCGATAAACTCGGCAAACTCTGTATCATTAATTTCACCCAGACCTTTGAATCGAGTAATCTCCGCATATTGTCCGAACTTGGCTATTGCGGCCTCGCGCTCTTCGTCAGTGAAGCAATAATATGTATGCTTTTCTCCATCCTCATTTTTCTTCTTCCTGTTTCGCTTCACCGCTCTCTTGTCTCTGACGCGGAAAAGAGGAGTCTGAAGGATATATACGTGACCTTTCTTCACGAGCTCCGGGAAGAACGTCAGGAAGAAAGTGATTATCAACATCCGGATATGCATTCCGTCCACATCGGCATCAGTGGCTATAATCACTTTATTATATCTCAGACCGCTAAGGCCATCCTCTATGTTGAGAGCGGCCTGCAGCAGATTGAATTCATCGTTCTTATATACCACTTCCTGAGTAAGTCCGAAAGCATTCAGAGGCTTTCCTCTAAGAGAAAAGACGGCCTGAGTGGCGGCATTTCTCACTTTCGTTATAGTGCCCGTGGCGGAGAGTCCCTCGGTTATAAAGATGGACGAATCGTCTCGCAAGTCAGCCACTTCCGCATCTTTACGAGCCTTCGGAGGAGCATCGTTATAGTGTATGCGACAGTCTCTGAGCTTCTTATTATGCAGGCTCACCTTCTTTGCCTTTTCTCGCGCAAGCTTGGCAACTCCTGACATCGCCTTCCTCTCCTTCTCGCTTCTGGCTATCTTGGCGAGCATCGTCTCGGCCACCTCGGTGTTTTTATGCAGATAATCGTCCAGCTCTTTCTTGATGAAGTCGCTGATAAACTTATTTATGGTGGTCGGATCGCCCGGGGCTATCTCCTTGCTGCCGAGCTTCGTTTTTGTCTGCGACTCAAAGACCGGCTCCTGAATGGATATGGAGATGGCTGCCACCATACCGTTTCGGATGTCGGCATATTCATATCCCTTGCCGCTATATTCTTTTATTGTTCGGCTCACGGCTTCCTTGAAGGCCGACAGGTGTGTACCCCCCTGCGTAGTGTGCTGCCCGTTGACAAACGAATAATACTCCTCTCCGAACTGGTCAGTGTGAGTAATCACTACTTCAATATCCTCCCCCTTGAGATGAATAATCGGATAGAGAGGGTCGGCGTTCATATTGTCTTTCAGGAGGTCAAGAAGGCCATGACGGCTCACATATCTCTTACCATTCAAATAAAGCTGAAGACCTACGTTGAGATACGAATAATTGTTCACCATCGTCTCTATGAAGTCCATGCGATATTTATAGTGAGGGAAGAGCGCGCTGTCGGGATGAAATTTCACGAGCGTGCCATTTGGCTCCTTGGTAGGTTCAGGATCACTCTTTCTTACGAGCACGCCCCTGTCAAAGATAGCCTCCACTTTCTCGCCGGCACGATAGCTTATCACCTCGCATTCGGTGGAAAGTGCATTCACAGCCTTCAGACCCACACCGTTAAGACCTACAGACTTCTTGAACGACTTATCATCAAACTTTCCGCCGGTATTAATTTCCGAAGCCACGTTGACCACCTTTCCCAAGGGGATGCCTCGGCCATAGTCGCGGATGGTCACTTCTCCATCTTCGGTAATGTTGATGTCCACTCGCTTTCCGGCCTTCATGCGAAACTCGTCTATCGAGTTGTCTATCACCTCTTTGATGAGCACATAGATGCCATCTTCCGGGTGAGTGCCATCGCCGAGCTTACCGATATACATACCGGGACGGCGACGTATATGTTCGTTCCATGAAAGAGACTGAATAGAGCTGTCGCCATACTCTTCTGTAGCAGATGAGCCCTCAGTAGTGGGGACGTCATCATTGTCTTCTTCAGCCAGTTCCACTTCCTCTTTCACCCTATGAGGACCCCTTCCGGCCGCTAATGCCTCTTCCGGTGTCATCTCACGCAGATAGTCGGTTTCTGAAAATATATTGTCGGTAGATTTTTCTGCCATTGGTGTCTTTTGAATTTTTTCTTCTTTCACACAAAGGTAATAATTTTTTCCATAATCTGCAAGAAGCCGCCCCTCATAATTTCTTTTCCTTGCCCGGCCTTTGCTCATATCGCATATAATTGCTAACTTTGCAGTTGCGAAGTTGCAAGGGAACGGGGTGAAAATCCCCGGCAGAGCCGCTGCCGTAAATGACGCTGAAGCCCTCTTTACTGCTTCTTAAAAGTTCCCGGCGCAAAAGGCCACTGTCTTGGAGTGTGTCTACTTTTAAATTATTTTAGCACAAAATGAGATTTTGGGATGAAATCAAGAAGTGTTTTATCCATTATATCGTTTGCTAAGTCGGTTTAAAAGTAAACGCAGTCTTAATGAGACGGGAAGGCGCGCCGGAAGTCATAAGCCGGAAAACCTTGACCTCGCCGGAGAGTCCGAATCCCGGTCTTCCGCTAATCCGCGCCCTCGGGCTTTAGGGCATTGATTATGTTAAGACTCTTTTCACTTATTTTCTCGCTTGCTGTCGCCGGAAGCATCTTTGCCGCCGGCAGCCCTGCCGGTGCAGTTTCCCTCCCGGACTCCACAGACATCTCTTCTTCGCTTCCTGAGCTTCAGGTTTTCGCGGCTCCCCCACCCTTCCGCGAAGTCATTCCTTCCCAGCATCTTAACGGCGAGCAGCTCGAAAAGCTCAACAGTCATAACGTGGCCGATGCCATCCGCTATTTCTCCGGCGCTCAGATTAAGGACTACGGAGGTGTGGGAGGCGTCAAGACCGTAGACATCCGCTCTATGGGCACTAATCATCTCGGGGTTTTCTATGACGGCATTCAGCTCGGAAACGCCCAGAATGGGCAGATAGACCTCGGAAAATTCTCTCTTGACAACATTGAGGAAATATCACTTTACAATGGCCAGAAATCAGAAATTTTCCAGCCGGCAAAGGATTTCGGCTCCGCGGGAACTATCTATCTTCGCACTCGACGTCCTGTTTTCAAGGAGGGGAAGCGCCTTAATCTCAACCTCACTTTCCGCACCGGTAGTTTCGGCCTCCTCAATCCCTCTTGCCGCTTGGAATATAAACTGAGCAAAAACGTCCGGGCCACTCTCAATTCGGAATTCACCTACGCCAACGGGAAATATCGCTTCCGCTACCGCAAAGTTTTCCCCAATGGCTCTCTGGCTTGGGACACTACGGCCACCCGTCGCAATGGCGATATCCATGCTTTCAGGATTGAAGCCGGCCTCTTCGGTATTATCCCTATGGGCGATTGGCATGCTAAAGTGTATTACTATGATTCGGCCAAGGGGATTCCCGGTGCCATTGTCAATAATGTATGGAAAAACTCGCAGCGCCAGTGGGACAGAAATTTCTTCGCTCAGGGGAGCCTCCGGAAAACAATTTCCTCGCGCTATGAACTGATGGTCAACGCCAAATACGCGCGCGACTATATGAAATATCTTAATCCTGACACGACGCTGATGTATATCAACAATCGTTTCTATCAGGATGAGTCATACCTCTCTTTAGCCAACAAAGTGGAAATTCTGGAGGGATGGGAGGCTAACATCTCGGCCGACTGGCAATGGAATCATCTTAGCTCTCCGATGGTGAATTTCTCTTATCCCACGCGTCACACGCTCCTCACGGCGCTTGCCACTTCCTGGCGTCGCTCGGCTTTTAAGGCTCAGGCAAGCATCCTCGGCTCATTTATCTTCGACCGCTCTCTCATAAATGACGGATACAGCATTCTCGGTCATCGTAGCAGCCGGTGGGCCAGATTCACGCCGGCTGTTTTCCTCTCTTGGCGCCCTCTGGAATATGAAGATTTCAATCTCCGGGCCTTCTATAAGAGAATATTCCGCATGCCTACTTTCAATGACCTGTATTATACCGATATTGGCAACGCTGACCTGAAGCCCGAATATGCCACCCAATATGACTTCGGCGCTCAGTGGACTCACGGCTTCGCTTCCACTGTCTGGCATTCCATACAGCTTTCGGCAGACGTCTACCATAACCGCATTTCTGATAAGATTATCGCCGTCCCCAAGGGCACAGGTCAATACAGATGGATGATGATGAACATTGGAAAAGTGCGCATCTTCGGTCTCGATGCAAACGCTCGCGCCGACCTCTCGCTCCCTTACGGCATTGACCTTTCGGCCTCACTCTCTTACACATGGCAGTCTGCGCGTGACTTCTCTGATCCCGAAGACTCTCTTGATGAGGCCGGCACATATAAGGGTCAGATAGCCTACATCCCACGACATTCCGGCAGCTTCACTGCCGGTGCGACCTGGCGCCGGCTGGCTTTGAATTACAGCTTTATATACGTTGGGGAACGCTGGGACAACTCTTCCAATATCCCGGTTAATTACGTTCAACCCTGGTATACGTCAGACCTCTCGGCCTCCTATTCCCTCCCGCTTGGCAAAACCAACCTTAAAGCCACCCTGGAGGTCAATAACCTCCTCAATCAGCAATACGAAGTTATTCGCAACTATCCCATGCCGGGACGTAATTACAAACTTATTTTTCAATTCGACATCTAAAGCCACCCCTATCTGCGACTAAGTAAATGAGAAAATGAATATGCTTATTTTTAGTGATAATTTCGCGGCGAGGCGAAGGAAGATTTAAGCATATTTCTCTCACGCATTTCGTTTAATTTTTTGAAATTACATATATGAATAAATCTCTCTTTTACCTCTTATCTCTCACTCTCCTGCTCGCATCCTGCCGCTCTGACGACATTGTATATCCCGCGGAAGTAAATCCCGTGACACCCCCGCAAGCCTCTGAAGTGGTCGGATTCTATCTTCTCAATGAGGGCAATATGGGGTCAAACAAATGTACTCTTGACTATTTCGACTATTCCGATGGCATCTACACGCGCAACGTCTATGGAGAGGCTAATCCCGATGTGCCCAAAGAACTTGGAGACGTCGGCAACGACCTCAAGATTTACGGTTCCAGACTTTATGCCGTTATTAATTGCAGCAATAAAGTGGAAGTGATGAATGTTGCCAACACTCGGCGTATCGGCCAGATAGACATTCCAAACTGCCGCTATATCGCATTTCACGGAGCCTACGCATACGTCACTTCCTACGCCGGCCCCGTGAAGATTGACCCCGACTATACCCAACTCGGATATGTGGCAAAAGTCGATACTGCCACTCTGGAAGTGGTCGATAAGGTGATCGTAGGCTATCAGCCCGACGGATTGGCCGTCAGCAACGGCAGAATTTATGTGGCAAATTCGGGAGGCTATCGGGTGCCTAACTATGAAAATACTCTTTCTGTGATTGACATTGACTCCTTCCGCGAAATAGAGAAGGTGGAAATCGACATTAATCTCTCCCGAGTCACTGCCGACAATCAAGGCCGGATATGGGTGGCTTCTCGCGGCGACTATTTCTCCAAGTCCTCCAAACTCTTCTGCTACGATCCTCAGCAAAAGAAAGTTGTAGCCACGCTCGACACCCCGGTAAGCTCTTTCTGGCTTGATGACGACCGTCTTTACATCGTGGCTACCTCATGGAGCTATGAGACAATGTCGACCAAGACATCTACTTGCATCGTCAACACCGCCACCCTTTCCATTGAGAAAGAGGGATTCATCACAGACGGAACCGACGCCAAGATCAAGGTACCCTACACAGTAGCTGTTTCGCCCGACACTAAAGACATCTATGTCAGTGATGCCCGCACATACGTCAATCCCGGCTATTTATACTGTTTTTCTTCTGACGGCATTCTTAAATGGCAAGTACGCACCGGCGATATCCCTTCCAGCATAGCTTTCGTGAGATAACATCTGCCGGGGCTGACGAAACATATTTCTCTGGCTAACAGGAGGGTGTGCCAAAATTCTTTATTTTGCCACATCCTCTAATAGTTTGTAATATTAGGTCTTACGCAAGCCGCTGAGACTGAGACTGAAGTGAACAGCTATTCCTATTTGACCGAATCATACCGGGAATGAATACTTCCAACTGCAATCTCCGCATCAAGACAAACTATACAAACCGGCGAATAAATATATCAATACTTATCTTATAATCTAACCAACTACTTATCTTAGACACCAACTCGCCCAAATACGGAAGAATTCATCCTGACACAAGTTTGAGAATGAACATCTCTATACATAAAAAAACACCCCTATACATTAAAATCTGAGAGTCGGTGTGTCATAATAGGCCATCTGCGGCGTTGCTTACGCCATTCGGCTTCGGTCACATACCTCTGTATGCTCCCTTCAGCCTCAGACTCAGCGCCTTACATCTGTCCTATTCTTACAAACCAAAGGGGTGCGCCAAAATTTTCATTTTGACACACCCCTCTCGTATGTAGTTGTGATAGTAATATCTTACTATTAGTTTGCGGGATGAGGCTCTACATTGATGAATTTTCTACCCTCTTTTCCAGTTGTGAAGACTACTACACCATCGATGAGCGCGAAGAGAGTGTGGTCTTTACCCATACCGACGTTGAGGCCGGGATGATGCTGAGTGCCACGCTGACGCTTCAGGATGTTACCTGCCTTGCAGTTAGACCCACCGTAGATTTTCACGCCGAGTCGTTTGCTTTCTGATTCACGGCCGTTCTTAGAACTACCGACTCCTTTTTTATGTGCCATGTGTTCTTTATGCTTTTACGATGTTCTTGATCAATACTTTTGTGAACTGCTGACGATGACCGTTTTTACGACGGTAGCCTTTGCGACGCTTCTTTTTGAAGACTATCACCTTCTCTCCCTTCACGAGGGGCTCGAGAATTTCGCATTTTACCTGCGCACCCTCTACGGCGGGAGCGCCAACTTTTACGTCGCCGTCGGCATCAAGAAGAAGCACTTTGTCAAAAACTACTTCTGCACCCTGCTGGGCGTCTGCGCCGAGATGATGAACATACAGATATTTGCCCTCTTCGGCCTTAAACTGCTGTCCTTTGATTTCTACAATAGCGTACATTGCTGATTTACTGATTTTTAAAATCTTTCCGCCAGGCGGCCGCCATCTTTTAGCAACTCTTTACCAAGCCCGAACGAATTTTCCGACTGCAAATTTAATACTTTTTTCCCTTTCCACCAAATTTTTACGCAAATTTCTGATGCAGAGGGATAAAAATATTTTTTCTATCTTAGAGAATATTTCTTGCTAGACAGCCTCTCAGCACTTATGCGTCATTATCTCAAGCACAAGGCGGTCTGTCTCCTGCATGGCATCGCGACCGATGATCGTCAGATTTTTGATGGTGGTGTCCACATCATCGCTCACTATTCCTTCAGCTGAAGTGACGCAGCGGCCATTCATAGCCAGCATCGCGCTCATCATTGCGGTGCTCACTCCTGAGCTTATCTTCATCGCGCATGAGGGCTTAGCCCCGTCGCATATCATTCCCGTAAGATTAGCCACCATATTCTTCACGGCTGAGCAGATCTCTTCATAGCCGCCGCCCATCAGATAGACAAGACCGGAAGAGGCACCGGTGGAGGCTACCACGCATCCACAAAGCGCGGAAAGTCTGCCGAGCGACTGCTTGATATAGATGCTCGTCAGATGTGAAAGCATCAGGGCGCGGATGGTCTGTTCCTCGCTGGCATTAATGTCTTCGGCATAACTTACTACCGGCATCGTGGCCGTAATGCCCTGATTGCCGCTGCCGGAGTTTGACATGACAGGTATGGGAGCTCCTCCCATGCGGGCATCGCAGGCGGCAGACGTGTAAGAAATCATATTTCGGAGCGGGGACTCGCCCAGATATTTCGCACCTTTGGTGTAGACGGTGGCGCCGAGCGAGTGTCCGTAATTGCCGCTAAGCGCTGTCTCGGCAGCCGCTTTGTTGAGTCGTCTGGCCTCAAGAATAAATTCTATTTCCTCCAGAGGCGCGGTCGTGGCGAAGTCATATATCAGGCGGAGATTCAGGCGGATGTCTTCATTTTCATCTGTCGCGGCCTGGGTCTCTTCCTGGCTCACTTCCTCTTCAAATACAATCTTCTCTCCCTCTGCGAGCAGGATGAAGTTGGTATGAGAACGTGAGATAACCGCGCGGGCCGATTTTTCGCCGCAGATGGCTGTGACGTCTATGTGCAGATTGCAGGGGGCTTTGTCATCGAGTTTGATGTCTATGCCGCCGGCAGCTATCATCTCACGACCCTCTTCCACGGCCTCCGGAGTGACGTCTCGGAGCACTTCAAGTCCATATTCCGATTTGCCCACCAATGCTCCGAGGGCGCAGGCTATCGGGAGGCCTATCATGCCGGTGCCGGGGATGCCCACCCCCATGGCATTCTTCAGAATATTGGAGCTTAGACGGACATTGAGTCGCTCGGGAATCTCACCGAGCATTTCTGTAGCCTTCGCTACGCAGAGAGCCACTGCTACCGGCTCCGTACACCCGATGGCGGGCACCACTTCCCGCTTTATGAGATCTATGATTTGATTTCTTTTTTCTTGAGTTATCATATCTTGATATATAATATACGTTCTATTCCTGTTGCTTAGGAGCCGCTCCTCCACATCAATCGAAAGGAAGACTCCCCTTGCTGCTCTGCTCTATACGCTTATTGCGCCAGCATTTGCGGCAGACGGCCATATAGCGATCGTTGCCGCCGATTTCCACCTGCTGCCCCTCAGTGATTATCTCGCCATTGCTATCTATGCGCGCGTTTACTATCGTCTTTCGGCCGCACGAACACGTAGATTTCACCTCATCTATAGAGTCTGCTATTTCAAACAGACGGCGGGAGCCTTCAAAAAGATTGGTGCGAAAGTCTGTGCGTAGACCATAGCATATCACGTTGCATCCATAGTCATCCACAAGGCGTGCCAACTGATCCACTTGGTCGGCACTCAGAAATTGCGCCTCATCTATCAGCAGCCAGATATGCGGATTTTCCGCCTCATCAAGCAGACCCTTCATATAGCTGTAGAGATCCGTGTCTCTATATATCCATCGGCATTCCCGCTCTATCCCTATGCGCGAGCGAATCACGTTCTTACTCTCTCGCGTATCCACTACAGGCTTAAAGCATATATAAGCCATGTTGCGCTCCTCAAAGTTATAGGCCGTAGTGAGCAGCATAGCGGTCTTCGCGGAGCCCATTGTGCCGTAGCGAAAATATAATTTGCCGATTCTTTTCATCATTTTATCCTATCGTTGTCAGGCTGTCCCGTCTGAAAATTTTCATCTTCGCCTCTTATGCTTCCAAAGGGCCTGAATCAACTAATTTTCTGCGAAGATACTACATTTTTTGCTTCCCGCCAAACTATTTGGGAAATAAAAAATTAAAAAAAAATTAAACTTACCGAAACTTTTTCCGCCCCCGGATTGTTATAGTCGCGAGGTCAAGTGAAAGACCCCGACGATTTTGCTTTAGAAATAACTAATTTTCAGACTCTAAGAAAACACATTTATGGAAGAAAGGGTAAAAGTAATATCCGTCAATCCGGCGCAAAGCACCCTCGGTGTTCGCAACGGAATCGTAGACGAATTCGTGCCCAGAGAGCACGTCGTCAATGACTCCTACGCCTTTGAGACGCCGGATTTCCTTCACACATTCCTCTTTCCCGTTTCCAACATCTCTTCCTCTCAGTCTCTCTTCTCACTCGGACTGCGCATCTGCATCTCCGCTATCCTCTTTGTGGCAGGCATCTGTATTCTTGTAGACCTCCCGGAACTTCTTGACTCGGCGCCTCTGCTGCACGGCATTGCTCAGAAAGCAAGTAGCGCGCTCGCAGTCGAGGCCTCACCTGCTTGGGGAGCCGCTGAGCTGGTCGCCTCTCTGCTTATCCTCGGAGGGCTTTTCACAAGACCGGTAGCTATCCTGACCACAATCCTCCTCACCCTGATCACCATGCATATCACCGGCTGGGAACAAATCATCTCAGCTTTCTCAGCCCTTCTCACCTGCCTCCTCGCAGTGCTGGGCCCCGGAAGACTGAGCGCCGATATGCTGCTTCATCTTCTTTTGAAGAAGAAGTAAAGGCTTTAACGAGTCTTAAGACAGGACTTTTTTAACCCAAATCATTATATCGGTGTGCCGGACTCAATTCGGCACGCCATTGTCATATCCTTACCATAGAGCCTCATCCGGCAAACAGTCAAGACACGATTGCCCAAAGCAAATGCCGGGGAGACATATCATCTTCCGCATTGTAGGCATATCAGCTTCCGGGGGAGGATTGGAGGGTTGACTACTCAGACTTCGCAAACTCTAATGAACTTGCCAATTTTAAGCCTTTACGTTTAGGACGTATAAAGATTAATCTTAAAGAGATCCTATTTCTTCAGGAATGGCCTAATATTCTTAATAAGTATATCTGACTGACCATACACTTGAAATCAACTCAAAAGAGCAAGTATTGTAATACAAGGGTTTTCATCCAACAAATCTCGTTTAGATTTTAGGACCCACTTATAACTCGACTGAACATAAATAAAACAAGAGTGTCAAAATATCACATTTTGACACTCTCAGATTTGAATTGCGCTTCAGGATGGGCTTGAACCAACGACCCCCTGATTAACAGTCAGGTGCTCTAACCAACTGAGCTACTGAAGCAATTCTTTAGCTATCTTGTTAATTAGTATGAATAACTCTCTGAGTTATATTGCGCTTCAGGATGGGCTTGAACCAACGACCCCCTGATTAACAGTCAGGTGCTCTAACCAACTGAGCTACTGAAGCAT
>JAAVFQ010000026.1 GCA_014800685.1 Bacteroidales bacterium | reverse complement strand
GCTTTATACGAACCCTCATTTAAGCTTTTACCCAAATTATATCTCGGGAGTGGCAAATGCAGCCTGAATCTCCCGATTTTGTGTATAAAATAGAGACTGCCTAACTTTGGTTGTTAGACAGCCTCGTCTTTTATTGATTATCGCGGATGATTATGCTGAATCTTACCAGATAACTACGCGCTCTGATTCGGGACGGAACATTACGTCGCCCTCTTTGATGTCGAATGCCTTGAAGAAGGGTTCAAGGTTGCGGAGAGAAACGTTTACACGGTTCTTGCCGATAGAATGAACGTCGCCTGTGGTGAGAGAGCGAATCTCAGCATCACGGACATTCTGAGCCCAAAGATTGGCATAATTGAGATAGAAAGCCTGAGCGGGAGTGAGACCGTCAATCAGAGCCTCTTCGCTTTCAATGTCAACGCCTTTCTTCTTCTGAGAGTCAAGGAATGCAGTGTAAGCTACGCGAAGACCTCCCTGATCACCGATGTTCTCGCCAAGAGTGTACTGACCATTAGCGTGGAGGCCGGGGAGAACCTCTACCTCATCAAACTGAGCCACGAGACCCTGAGTGAGATCATGGAATGCCTTGGCGTCTTCTGGTGTCCACCAGTTGGTCATGTTGCCGTCTGCGTCGAAATTACAGCCCTGATCATCGAAACCGTGTGAGAGTTCGTGACCGATGACAACACCGATACCGCCATAGTTCTCTGCATCGGATGCATTGGGATCATAGAAAGGAGCCTGAAGAATGCCGGCAGGGAACACTATTTCGTTGTTGAGAGGATTGTAGTAAGCATTGATCTGCTGAGGAAGCATCTGCCAGAGTGTGCGGTCTACGGGTTTGCCCCAGCGGGAAAGATAGTCATTCTGAGCCCACATACGTGCATTGTGCACATTCTCGTAGTAAGAAAGTTCGGGGTCTATGGTGAGAGTAGTGTAATCTTTCCACTGATCAGGATAGCCTATCTTAACAGTGATGGCATTGAGCTTCTTGATGGCATTGAGTTTGGTATCATCTGTCATCCAGGGGAGATTAATGATATGCTTGCCAAGAGCGCGACGCACATTTTCGATAAGTCCTGCCATGTACTGCTTTGAGCTTTCGGGGAAATATTTTTCTACGTAAAGTTCTCCGATGGCTTCGCCAAGATAGTCCTCTGTAGTAGAGAGAGACTTTTTCCAACGGGGCTGTTTCTGCTGAACGCCGGAAACGACTTTGCTGAAATCGAAGTTGGCATTGTCAAACTTCTCACTGAGGTAGGGGGCAGCATTGCGCACAGCCTGCCAGAGATAGTAGTCTTTCTTCTCTCTGTCTGTAGTGCTTGCCATGAGATTGTTAGCCTGATTGAGGCAAGAAATCTCGGTTACGATAACAGAGTCGGGAGACTGAATATTCATCGTCTCGATAAAGAAGCGATCCCAGGGAATGTTGGGGAAAGCGCTCTTGATCTGGGCAAAAGAGCGACGGTTGTTCATCGCGGGAAGATTGCGGCTCTGCTCGCGAGTCCATGCAGAGTCGGCAAGGGCAGTCTCAATTTTCATCACGTTGTTCATGATGCGCTGAGCATCCTTTTTGCTATAACCGGCGTTCTGCATCTGGGTGATGATGAGTTTCTTATAGGCTTCACGCACCTCTTTGTTGCGCGCATCATCCTTAAGATAGTAGTCACGGTCGCCAAGTCCCATACCGCCTCCACCTACATACATTGCATAGACAGCACTGTTTGTGAGGTCTTCCTGCGGGCCTCCACCGAAGAAAGGTGAGCTTATTTCGCGATGCATGAAGAGGAACATATCGTTCATCTGATCGGGAGTGGCAGCTTCGATTTTCTGAAGGGTGGGAATGATGGGCGCTGCGCCGAGTTTGTTGCGACGTTTCATGTCGTTGCCGAGTTCATAAAGGTCGGCTACTTTCTGCGCGTTGGTTCCTTTGGTAGGGTTGCTTGCCTTGAGGTTGTTCATGATGCCCTGCACGCGGTTGTTGCTGGAGTCGTTGAGGATGTTGAACTGTCCGTAACGTGCATACTCCGGAGTAAGGGGGTGAGATTTCATCCAGCCCTCATTCGCATGCTGGTAGAAGTCTGTCTTGGCCGACACAGTAGGAGAGATGTTGGCCTTTTCGAAACTTTTAAGATGTTCCTTAGCATTGACGCCCATGCAGAGCATAGCCAGAGCTGCTAAGGAAGCGGGTCTCATAATGTTCATAAGGTTATTTTTAGTATTTATTAAAAGATTCTTTTTAGCAATATTGGGGCATTCTATCTTTAGGGCATTCCCTATCTAATAAAATTTTCACTTGAGCCTGGCATCATCTTCGGGGGCATATTCCAGAATGTCTCCCGGATTACAGTCAAGTATTTTGCAGATATTGTTTAGCGTGGAGAAGCGTATGGCCTTAGCTTTTCCTGTTTTTAGAATTGAGAGATTGGATGGCGTTATGTCCATGCGCTGAGACAGCTCAAGCAGAGACATTTTTCGCTTGGCCATCATCACATCGAGGTTTACTATTATGGGCATTAGCGGGTCAGAAATAATTTAAAGTGGTGATGGTCAGATAGTAAGTTGCTGGTCTTCTTTCATTGACATTCCTACTGCCCATATTCTTGCGAGCAGAAGAGCAAAACACCCGAGGAGGAAGTCGGCCCAGGGTATGCTCCATCCTGTAGAAAGTTCATATCCTAAAAGGGAGAGTCCATATTGGGAGAAGGTGGTTTCCTGAATCAGACCGGATATGCAGTCGAGCAGTCCTATGATTATCAGATATAGCCCGAAGCGACTGAGATATCTTATGTTTAGGCGTTCGAAGATTTTTCCTTTGTTGATGTTAATGATAAACTTTATGAAGTCTATGAGTAGCAATACAAAGGCAGCGAGGGTTAGCACAGAGATGAGGATGTCTATAATAGCACCGGAAGATGAGGCTGAGTTGGCCTTTGCATCAGGCACCATGACAATGCCCTGCTGAAGCACTACAGGGAGTTTCTCGCCGGTTTTAAAAAGAAGATTGTTCTTGGGAGATAGGAGTTCCTGGGTCTGAGGATGAAAATTCACCATGACTGGAGTGGTGTTCATCACAGTCGTAGGCGTCTCCGAAGAATAGTTGCCGAGGGTGGAGCCACGCCCCACCAGAAAAAGCAATGCAGGGAGCACTATGTAGGCCAGAAGGAATCCTATGACCAAAATGCACAAAGCATTAATGGAATTTTTCTTCATATTTTGGTTATTAATTCTGCTAAAAAAAGTATTATGCGTGCCAATCTGTATTCTCCTCATACAAAAGAAGCAAGCTTTGAATAAATCATCAATAGCTTTCTAAACGGAGCAACGCGCAATCGGGAAGCCTGCCGGTGACACCTGTGTAGTATAGGCTTCACGCAAAAATCATTGCAAAGTTAAGAAATATTATTGAATTGCAGAAAAAATTTGTGGGTAAATTTCCGTAGGTGAGCACTATAATTTTAGTGTGCTCGCCTTTATCTCTGTCTCTTTCCACTCATCTTCGGCATTAGAGAATCGAGTGATGCCTCCCCCTACGTATTGCGCATAAACCCCACACTCAGGGAAAACCCTTGCTGACCGAAGATTGACGTATAAATTAAAGTTGTCTTTGTCTTGGAAAGGACCGCAAAAACCCCCGTAACATTCTCTCGAATGTGACTCGTGAGTTTGTATAAGACCGAGGGCAAAGTTTTTAGGATAGCCTCCAAGAGCCGGTGTGGGAGAAAGGGTATGGAGCAGAGACCGGATGGAAGATATGGTAATATCTTCGGTGTCGCCGTTAATTATTCGGCATAGATGCTCTACCGGCCCGGCTTGACGAGTGAAAAGTGGGCCTATGCGGGGCTCTATATCATTCTTGGCCAACGTGTCGGCTATGTATTGAGTGACGATGTCCTGCTCTTCCCTGTTTTTTGCATCCCATTCTGCGGCGGTCCCATTCGGGCGAGTTCCGGCCAGAGAAACGCTCGTTAGTTTACCATCCTCCGCCTTAAGAAGTAGCTCAGGAGTGGCCCCGAGCCAGATGCCTGAAGCCGGTGTGTTATAGAGGAATATAAAAGCGGTGGGATATTTCTTGCATAGTTCTACGAAAATATCAGGGATAGTCTTGGTAAGCTCCCCGGAGATTCTGCGTGAAAGTACGCATTTCCCAAAACCATTTTGGCGTAGACTTGATATTATTGCTTTAACCCCTTTTCTGTGCTCTTCTCTGGTAGTCGATGGGAGCATTGCTGAGCATAGGGGACAATCTTCCTGTAAGTTTTCAGAAAATAGACTATCCTCAAATTCTATCTCCGCTTCAGGATGAAGGGTAAGTGTGTATTCGTTGTTGAACGAGGATACTACGAAGCCCCCCCTTTCACTTAGTCCGGGGATAACGATAGCCTCCCGGCATACGGTTATTCGATTGCTCTGTGGAAGCTGATAACAATAGAAATTGTTTCCTCTGCGGATAGATTCATCAAGAAGAGTCTTGATGGTGTCGTCAGCGCGAAGATAGAGTTCTCCGTTTAGCATTTTATGCAAGTGAATAATATCGACAAATGACGAACATATTTAACTGAGGATAAGCATATTCAATGTTGTAGAAATGTCGGGATTATGTAGTTGCGCTGTTATTCACCATCGGCAGGCTCTGCCAAAAGCTGAAATTCAAGCGCCTCTGTGATGTTAACCGAAATAAAATCGCCCTCCAGAGGTCGCTTGTTATCCTCAAGACCATCAAGTGCAACTATTATCTCCTGATCAACTTCCGGAGAGTCGTGCTCTGAACGGCAATAGGCTGTGTTCTCTTCTATTTTATCCACAATTACCCTTATCGTCTTACCAACTTGGCCTCTGTTGTTCTCTTTTGAAATTATCTCCTGAAGGGCAAGAAGTCTGTTGAGGCGATCCTGCTTTACGTTTTCCGGAACTTCATCTTTGAGATGCTGTGCAGCCCACGTGTCCTCCTCTTCGGAATAGGCAAAAGCGCCGAGCCGCTCGAATCTTGTTTCCTTCACAAACTGCATGAGCTCTTCAAACTCCTCTTCACCCTCACCGGGAAATCCTACCATTAATGTGGTGCGAAGTGCGATTCCCGGAACCTTCTCGCGAATCTTCCTGATAAGAGAGAGTGTTTGCTCCTTTGTGAAATGACGTCGCATATTATTCAGCACCTTATCCGATATATGCTGAAGAGCGATGTCAAGATAAGCACACACATTTTCCTGCCTTGCCATGACGTCAAGGATGTCTTCCGGGAAATCGGCAGGATAAGCATAATGTAGCCTTATCCACTCCACTCCGGGTATTTCTGCCATAGCATCTATCAGTGGCGCAAGTCTATGTTTGCCTGAGGTGTCCAGACCGTAGCTTGAGAGGTCCTGAGCTATGATGTTAAACTCCTTAACGCCTGATGCTACAAGGCTCTTAACTTCCTCAAGAATCTCTTCTTCCGGACGAGACGTATGTCTTCCGGTAATAAGCGGTATGGCGCAGAAGGCGCAGAATCTGTTGCATCCTTCCGATATCTTGAGGTAGCTGAAATGAGATGCTGTGGTTAGTTCTCTTTCATAATCTTTCGGCTTACTCTCTTCGCCGGACGTTTCGTCAGGTAAAGTGTCGAGGAAATTTTTCCAATCGAATTTGCCATACCATACGTCCACTTCAGGAAGAAGCTCCTTGAGCTCATCCATATATCGTTGAGAAAGGCAGCCCATTACAACGATTTTGCCTATTTCTCCTCGCTGTTTGGCTTCTCCGAGCGAAAGGAGCATATTTATGGATTCCTCTTTGGCATCAGCGATAAATCCGCAAGTATTCACCACCACATAGTCGGCAGCAGGGTGCTCCGGATCATGACGCAGACTATGGCCCGCAGCTGAGAGTCGCTTAAGAAGTCTCTCCGAGTCAATGAGGTTTTTGGAACACCCCATCGTGATAACGTCTATCGTCATCTTTACTTATTCTCTTCGTTCAAGAAAAGTGATCTGACGAACTCCTTAGGACGGAATACCTGGAGGTCATCCATTTTCTCTCCTATGCCGATATATTTTACAGGTATTTTCAGTTGGTCTGAAATTCCAATGACCACGCCACCCTTAGCCGTTCCGTCGAGCTTGGTGACAGCCATGCAGTCCACACCGGCGGCATCAATAAATCTTCTGGCTTGCTCAAAGCCGTTTTGGCCGGTAGCGCCGTCAAGCACAAGAAGAGTCTCCTGGGGTGCCTCTGGAATTACCCTGCTGATGACGCGTCGCACCTTTGAAAGCTCATTCATCAGTCCTACCTGATTATGAAGTCGGCCGGAAGTGTCTATTATCACCACATCAGCCCCTTTGGCTTTAGCCGACGCCACAGTGTCGTATGCTACTGAAGCAGGATCCGAACCGGCATCTTGCTTGATGACTTCCACTCCGGCACGCTCTCCCCATGCACATAGCTGTGGGATAGAGGCGGCTCGGAAGGTGTCGGCCGCACCGAGTATGACATGATTGCCGGCTTTCTTATACTGATAGGCGAGTTTGCCAATGGTAGTGGTTTTTCCCACGCCGTTCACTCCCACGACTAAAATGACGTGTGGCACCCCTGTATTCTTGACCTGAAAATCATCAAGAGTGCCATCTTCATCACCCACGCCGGAAGCTCCGATCATGTCAATTATTTCATCGCATAGAAGATTGTTAAGTTCATTAGTGTTGACGTATTTATCCTTAGCTACCCGTTCTTTAAGGCGATCTATGATTTTTATGGTAGTATCCACACCGACATCCGAGGTAATGAATGCCTCTTCAAGATTATCGAGCACTTCGTCATCTACCTTAGACTTGCCGGCTACAGCTCTTGTGATTTTATCCCATACCCCCTGTTTGGTCTTCTGCAAGCCTTCGTCAAGTTTTTCTTTCTTCTCTTTGGAGAAGATTCTTTTGAAAAATCCTGCCATATTTTAGTGGTTATCTTTTTTATTATAGAAAATATTCCGGATGATGGGAAAGGCATTCCTTCTCAGAGAGCTAAAGCCTTAATGGTCCGGAATTGATTTGCAAATTTAATAAAAAAAAACGGATTGAGTAGAGTTTGTGGCCACCAAAAGCTGCAATCTGATGAATAGTCGCGTAAAAATGACCTAAACCGGAAAAATAGTCATAGAAATTTGGGCTCTATATGCGAATTTTTTGCTATCTTTGCACCAAAAAGCAGGACCCGGCTTTCTTTCGCCTCATTCGCATAATGAATTCGGGCGAGAGTAGTCGCGGTAATGTGCTGCAATATAATTAAAACCGGACTTAAACTAACAATTAAGACAACTATATCATTCTATTAGGCATATTTAATTATGGCAGAAAACAAAGAAAAACTTTTTGACATGTTCCCGCCAGTATCCACTGAAGAGTGGATGGCGAAAATCAATGTCGACCTGAAGGGTGCCGATTTCCAGAAGAAGCTGGTTTGGCGCACTAACGAGGGTTTCAATGTTCAGCCGTTCTATCGTCGTGAAGACCTCGAAGGACTCCCTGCTCTTGACACTCTCCCCGGTGAATTCCCTTACCTGCGCGGCACTCGAGACAATAACGAGTGGCTCGTGCGTCAGGAAGTGCTTGGAGCTAATGCGGAGGAGATGAATCAGCACGCTCTTCACAACATCGAGCGTGGCGTCAACTCTCTCGGCATCAAGATTGGTCGTGATTTCAACCTCGCTGACCTTGACAAGCTCTTCAAAGATATAGATCTCCAAAAAATTGAAATCAATATCTCCTGCTGTCCCCGTCGAGCTGCCGAAGTCGCTGAGGCTTTAGTGGCATATATTAATAAGGTGGGTGCCGCTGACGAATTCCGTGGCAGCATTGAGTTCAACCCCTTCAAGCGTCTCCTCAAGCATGGTCTCCAATTCCCCGGCGACCTCAAGGAAGAGGCTCTGAAGGTCTACAACGCCGTTAAAGACATCAAGGGTCTCCGCTGTTTCTGCGTAGATTCTGCCATGCTCAATAATGCCGGCGCTTATATCACTCAGGAGCTCGGCTATGCTCTCTCTTGGGGCGCTGAGTGGATGAATGTCATGACCGATGCCGGCCTGAAGCCTGCAGAGGTTGCCTGCAAAATCAAGTTCAATATGGGTATCTCTTCCAACTACTTCATGGAACTTGCAAAATTCCGCGCAGGCCGTATGCTCTGGGCTGAAATCGTGAAAGCTTACAATCCCGAATGTGACTGCGCATGCAAAATGAATGTGCATGCTACCACCAGCCGCTTCAATACTACTATTTATGACGCTCATGTCAACCTCCTTCGTACCATGACGGAGTCAATGAGCGCGGCTCTTGCAGGCGTAAATTCTATCGAAACACTTCCTTTCGACCTCACTTACAAGTGTGCTGATGAATTCTCTGAGCGTATCGCTCGCAATCAGCAGTTCCTTCTCCGTGATGAGTCTCATCTGGATAAAGTTGTCGACCCCGCCGGCGGTAGCTATTACATCGAGACTCTCACAGCCTCTATCGCTAAAGTGGCATGGGAAATCTTCAACGCTGTTGAGGAGAAGGGTGGTTTCCTTTCTGAACTCACTGCCGGCAACATCCAGAAATCAGTTAATGAATCAGGTGTGAAGCGCCACACTGATGTAGCTCGTCGCAAAGAGATCCTTCTCGGTACCAACCAGTATCCCAACATCAACGAAATGGCGCTTGACAAGCTCCAGAAGGATGGATGTGGATGCGGATGTGGCTGTGGCACTCAGGAAGTGGCTGATGGCGCCGTTGAGGCTCTCAACTTCGATCGCGCAGCAAGCCAGTTCGAACAGCTTCGTCTTGACACCGAGCGTAGCGCCAAGCGTCCCAAGGTGTTCATGCTCACCATCGGTAACCTCGCTATGCGTCTTGCTCGTGCTCAGTTCTCCGGCAACTTCTTCGGATGTGCAGGCTATGAAATCATTGACAACATCGGCTTCAATTCAGTTCAGGAGGGCGTAGATGCCGCTCTTGCTCAGAATGCTGATGTAGTAGTTCTCTGCTCAAGCGATGACGAATATGCACAGTATGCCCCCGAGGCCTTCAAGGCTCTTGACGGTAAGGCTATCTTCGTAGTAGCCGGTGCTCCCGCATGCATGGATGAACTCAAGGCTCAGGGTATCGAAAACTTCATCCACGTTCGTGTAAACGTTCTTGACACTCTGATTGGATTTAACGCTAAACTGCTCAAGTAAGTAAACATGAAACCCAATTTTAAAGAAATAGATATCACCAAGGTATACGAATCCGGTCAGAATCAGCCCGTCAATCAGGGCGAGGACTGGATGACAGCCGAACTTATTCCCGTTAAATCGGTATATACCAAGTCTGACCTCGAGGGTCTTGAACACCTCGACTATGCTGCCGGTCTGCCCCCCTTCCTTCGTGGCCCTTACTCCGGCATGTATCCTATGCGTCCCTGGACTATCCGTCAGTATGCCGGTTTCTCCACCGCTGCTGAGTCCAACGCTTTCTATCGCCGTAACCTCGCGTCAGGCCAGAAAGGTCTTTCAGTAGCATTCGACCTTCCCACCCACCGTGGATATGATGCTGACCATGAGCGTGTAGTAGGTGATGTGGGTAAAGCAGGTGTCTCCATCTGCTCTATTGAAGACATGAAAGTGCTCTTCGATGGCATCCCCCTCAACAAAATGTCTGTATCCATGACCATGAATGGTGCGGTGCTTCCCGTACTTGCATTCTATATCAACGCAGGTCTGGAGCAGGGCGCTAAGCTCGAAGAGATGGCTGGTACCATCCAGAACGACATCCTCAAGGAGTTCATGGTGCGCAATACCTACATCTATCCGCCGGCATTCTCAATGAAGATTATCGCCGACATCTTTGAGTATACTTCTCAGAATATGCCCAAGTTCAACTCAATCTCAATCTCCGGCTACCACATGCAGGAGGCTGGCGCAACAGCCGATATTGAGCTGGCATATACTCTCGCCGATGGTCTTGAATATCTTCGTGCCGGTGTCAACGCAGGCATGGATATCGACTCGTTCGCTCCCCGTCTGTCGTTCTTCTGGGGCATCTCAATGAACTATTTCATGGAGATTGCAAAGATGCGTGCTGCCCGAATGCTCTGGGCTCGCATCGTGAAGCAGTTCAATCCCAAGAACCCCAAATCTCTGGCTCTGCGTACTCACTGCCAGACTTCAGGATGGTCACTCACCGAGCAGGACCCCTTCAACAATGTAGGCCGTACCTGCGTAGAGGCTATGGGCGCTGTGCTGGGTCATACTCAGTCTCTGCATACCAACGCCCTTGATGAGGCTATTGCACTTCCCACCGACTTCTCTGCCCGCATAGCACGTAACACTCAGATTTATATTCAGGAAGAGACCTACGTCACCAAGCAGGTTGACCCCTGGGCCGGTTCTTACTATGTAGAGAAGCTTACTGAAGAGATCGCTACTAAAGCATGGGCTCACATTCAGGAGATTGAGAAGCTCGGCGGCATGGCTAAGGCTATCGAGACTGGTCTTCCCAAACTCAAGATCGAAGAGGCTGCCGCTCGCACTCAGGCTCGAATTGACTCAGGCAAGCAGGCCATTATCGGTATCAACAAGTTCCGTCTGGAGCATGAGGATCCCATCGATATTCTTGAAGTCGATAATACCGAGGTGCGCAAGGAGCAGTGCGCTCGTCTTGATGACCTCCGTAAAGATCGTGATGAAGAGGCAGTTAAGAAGGCACTTGAAGCTATCACTGAGTGCGTGAAGGATCCCTCTAAGGGCAACCTCCTTGACCTTGCAGTGAAGGCTGCCGGTGTCCGTGCTTCTCTTGGTGAGATTTCTGATGCCTGCGAAGCAGTCGTAGGACGTTATAAAGCTGTAATTAAAACTATCTCCGGAGTGTATTCAAGTGAAGAGAAGGGCGATCCCGAATTTGAAGAGGCTCGCCGCGTAGTTGCTGATTTTGCTAAGCGAGAAGGTCGTCAACCCCGTATCATGATTGCCAAGATGGGTCAGGATGGTCATGACCGTGGTGCCAAGGTCGTTGCTACCGGTTACGCCGACTGTGGCTTTGACGTAGACATGGGTCCTCTCTTCCAGACTCCCGCTGAGGCTGCCCGTCAGGCTGTTGAGAACGACGTTCACATCCTTGGTGTCAGCTCACTTGCAGCTGGCCACAAGACTCTCATCCCGCAAGTTATTGCTGAGCTTGAGAAACTTGGTCGCCCCGATATTCTCGTTACTGCAGGTGGCGTAATCCCCGCTCAGGACTACGACTTCCTCTACAAAGCAGGCGTTTGCGCTATCTTTGGCCCCGGTACTCGTATCCCTAAGAGTGCTATCGAGATGATTCGCATCCTTAACGAAGACAGAGCAGAAGCATAAGAAACAGCTTCTTATAAATAACTTGAAGAGAGTGTGTCAAAAATCATGTTTGACGCACTCTCTTAGTTATATTTAAGATTTTCTGTCGGACTGCAAATATGGGCGGGGAAACGAAACAGTATCGACGTAGCTTACGCCATTCGGCATAAGTCAAATACTTTAGTATGCACTTTTAGCCTAAGCCTATGCGCCTTGCCTCAGACCTATTCTTACAAATATATAGAGGCTGTCTAACAAGTATAGGCAGTCTCTTTTTTCGTTCAGTCAGGCTTAAAAAATAAGGCTTTCATGCTGAAATTCAGCGCGAAAGCCTTTGCAATGTCATAGATTTTTAGTAAATTTGTGTTGCGCTTAAATCACTAATAATCATAACATAACATGGCAAAGTTAGCAATAAAATCTGACAATAGAAAACAAAATCTGCTTCTTCCTCCGTC
>JAAVFQ010000025.1 GCA_014800685.1 Bacteroidales bacterium | reverse complement strand
GAACCCTCATTTAAGCTTTTACCCAAATTATATCTCGGGAGTGGCAAATGCAGCCTGAATCTCCCGATTTTGTGTATAAAATAGAGACTGCCTAACTTTGGTTGTTAGACAGCCTCTCTTTTATCTCGTAGACCATAGCTCAGAGTCCCGGATGGCTACTTCACAGGCTGAAGGCGCTTGCCATTCCAAAGATATTTTACGCCCGGGAGAAGATAGCGGTCAAGAATCTTTTTATCATCCAAGCTCACGGCCGCCCCGATAGTGAGACGTGCCGTCACTTCATCGGAATCCGGAGAGGCTGTAAAAGTATAGGCCGGGAATGGTATCATGTCGGCCAGTGTCTTGTAGGAAGTGTCGGCATCAGCCGGGATTTGGAAAAAGTCGCGTATCTCAGGTTGCCTGAGAAATTTGTCGACCGCGAGAGGCTTCAGGGAGCTGTCGAAAAACTGAACGTCGCTGTCGCCGGCGGTTGTCTCGTTGCCCACAGAATAAATAGTCATTATCACCGGACTTTTTTTGCCGGTGGCTGTAAGCACCTTAATCTGCATACTGCTGGCCTCGGTGAGTTTTACCTCCAGAAAGTTAGGAGTGAGCTCCAGAATCCTGGAGCGTCCACCGAGCGAATTCAGAAGGGCTGGCGTAGAGTCATTCCTCGCATAGTCCACGAGGTCTCTGCGCGTCTCATGAGTGAGAATTTCGAGGACGCCCGCAGGCAAAGAGATGAAGACGTCGGCAGCCGTCAGCGTGTCAGGGGCGATTATAGTCTTTGTGCCGGAAGCGGTCAGGCTCCCGACACAAAGAGAGAAAAGGAATATGAATCTAAGAACAAATTTCATGAGTAAGTCCTAAAAAATAATCGAGATGAGAAGGGTCTGCAAGATAGTTAATCAAATTTCGCAAGTACTAAAATTTATGGCATATAAGTCCACCGGATATTACACTGAATATGTACAAAGGTAAATAACTCATAAACTCATAAACTTTAAGTTGAGCTTGCGAAACTTAACTCACTTATGTTTCTTCATAAAAATGTCGTAATTGCCATTATACTGAGGCTTCGCCTGCTTTGACTTCGCGGAACGAGCCTCACGCTTTGCGGCCTTCTTCGTAGTGCGTGGAGCCTTGGCAGTCTCGCTGCGGCGTTCACGTTTCTTAGCCGGCGCATGCTCACCCTTTCCCCTTTCGGAGCCTCCGGACTCCGGAGCTATTCTTGCGCGCACCGGGTCGCCGAAAAAGTCCACATGCTTCAGAGCGTCAAGAATGCGGCGGGCATCCTCTTTCCTTACGTCGAAGAGAGTATAGTCAGGGAAGAGATCTATGCGTCCTATCTCCGGCTTGGGCCCCTGCACGGAGTTGTTTACGAGCGACATCAGATTGCCGGGAAAGAAGCCATTGGCCTTACCCACGCTAAGCATAAGGCGCTCGAATCCCTTCTCGGCCTTTCTCCTGTCTTTATTGCGACGGTCGGGGCGGCCGCTATCCTCGCGTTTCTCACGCTTTTTGCGCTCAGGCTCGTTGAGGTCTATGTCCGGCATGCGTTCATAATATTTCAGCAGGCGGTTGAACTCCAGAGAGAGCACTCTCTTCAGCAGATCTTCCTCAGAGAGCCATTCAAGTTTTTTACGCACGCCCGGCAGATACTTGTTCATCTCGGCATCGTTAACCTCCACGCGCTCCAGGCGGTCGGCAAGATTATAGAGCTGTTTTTCAATGATATGTTCCGGAGTGGGCACTTTGCGATATTCAAACGTCTTGCCGATGATTTTCTCAATATCGCGCAGACGCCCCTTTTCACGGGAATGAATTATGGCGATTGAGACTCCCGACTTGTTGGCACGGCCCGTTCGTCCGGAGCGGTGGGTATAGACCGCCACATCGTCCGGGAGTCCATAATTGATTACGTGAGTCAGGTCGTCCACATCAAGTCCGCGGGCGGCTACGTCTGTGGCTACAAGGAGTTGAGTGACGTGGTCGCGGAATTTCTTCATGGCGAGGTCACGCTGAGCCTGCGAGAGGTCGCCGTGAAGGCAGTCGGCATTATATCCGTCGGCTATCAGTTTGTCGGCTATCTCCTGAGTCTCGCGGCGCGTACGGCAGAAGATGATGCCGTAGATGTCAGGATTATTGTCGGCCACACGTTTCAGCGCGAGATACTTGTCATGAGCCTTCACCATATAGTAGATATGGCGCACATTCTTGGCTCCCTCGTTCTTCTCGCCGGCTACAAACTCTACCGGCTCCTTCATGAAGCGCTTGGCAATGCCGGCAATCTCTTTAGGCATAGTGGCGGAGAACATCAGCATCTTGCGGTCTTCCGGCACATGAGTGAGAATTTCGTTGATGTCGTCCAGAAATCCCATATTCAGCATCTCGTCAGCCTCGTCAAGAATCACAGTGTGGACATCATCAAGCTTCACTTCCTTGCGTTTGATAAGGTCGATAAGTCGACCCGGAGTGGCCACTATCACCTGCACGCCCTTTCTCAGCGAACGGATCTGAGAGTCAATGCTCGAACCTCCGTATACGGGGAGGATGCGCAGTCCGTCTATATATTTTGCAAAGTCGGCGAGGTCTCCGGCTATCTGAAGGCAGAGTTCGCGCGTGGGGGCGATGATCAGAGCCTGGGGCACATTCTTTTCAGGGTCTATGCGCTGGAGCACGGGCAGGCCGAAAGCCGCCGTCTTTCCCGTACCGGTCTGTGCGAGTCCTATCACGTCGCCCTCCTTGGTGAGAAGGTGCGGGATGACGAGTTTCTGTATGGGCATAGGATGCTCGAAGCCGAGGTCTGAGATAGCACGGAGAAGCGAGGGGGCTACTCCCAAGACCTCGAAATCATCCTCCGGCTTGGCGGGAGGGAGCTCATCTGTGTCCATGGCAGGGACTCCCTCTATTATATCTTCTGCGGGTATGTCTGGATTCTCCTGACGGAGATAATCTTCAGGGTTAAGTGTGTCGTTTTCCATAATTCAGTGGTGCTTATATAAGTAAATTCTAAAAAATTAAACGATATACGTGAGATGTAAACTCTCGAATTATAATTTTTCATCGTCGCCCGAAGGGAGCGGAGCGGAAGCGAGCGCGGCAAAGGTCCCTGCCGACACCCATAAAGCATTCGGAATACATCTCCAGAGAGCTACGACGATGTCCCAGCGCCAGTCTATGACTTCCACGCGGCGTTTTCTCGCTATGGCCCGAATGATGCGGGGCACTACATAGTCCACGCTCATTTCCATAGGGTATTTGTGATTCTGGAGCAGGAGAGGGGTATCTACCCATCCCGGGCGTATGTCCGTGAAGGAGACATCAGTATTTTCAAGGTGTGCGAGCTGCTCAAGGGCCACCAGATATTTTTGCCCGAAAGCTTTAGAGGCTGAGTAGGCCGCCAGGCATCCTATGCCGTTGGTGCCGGCCACAGAGGTGATGGCAGCTATCTGTCCTTTGCCGCCTCTTTCACGGAAATAGCGGTAAGCGGCCGAGAGCATACGCGCGAACCCGGTGGCGTTGGTGTTCACCACGTCAGCCTCTTTCTGCGGGTCAAGCTCGGCATTATCCATGCCGATGCCCGACGCATGGATATAGATATCCATTCCTCCCGTGCTCTCTATCAGCTTTGAAAGCAGCTCCGGGGCGTTCTGATGAGTGATGTCGATGCGCTCGTAGGCCACGCAGTCGGGAAATCTTGCCTGGAGGTCAAGCAATTTCTTAGTGTGGCGCGCTGCAAGACCCACGGCCACTCCACGACTGGCAAGAGCCTCGGCCAGTCCGAGACCGATGCCGGAAGAGGCTCCCATGATTATAACCCTTTTTTTTCCTTTTCCTCCGGGCAGAGGCTCTCTGATGCTTTTCTCCGTCATAAAACAAAAGGCCGTTAGCGGCCGCTCCTATATTGAACGTCTGAGAGAGGATTAAAGTTTGAGACGCGCGAAAGCATCTATGAATGATCCGGGCGTCACATTAATGATTTCCACGCAGAGAGCCGAAGCGTAAGCCTCTATCTCGAAATAAGAGCGGAAAGCTATGGCGAAAGATGTGTAAATATCGTGAAGATGGATTCCGGCGTAGGCGGCAGTGACCCGTTCTCGTTCCTTTTCATCGTCAGGATAGAAATGAGGCTGGACGGTGACCACGCGGTTGCTATCATCCACCCATAGCGTCCTGCTCCATGAATGGTCAGCTCCGGCTATGTAGATTCTTTTGTAGCCCAGGCGCAGACCGGTCATTATGGACGGTATCAGCACGTTTCTGGGCCGAGGCATCCCGAGGGAGTGTCGGAATGCAAATCGCTTCAGCTTGGAGAATCCCTCTATCGGGGTGAGATTGAAGGT
This sequence comes from Bacteroidales bacterium, assembly GCA_014800685.1. Lineage (GTDB taxonomy): Bacteria > Bacteroidota > Bacteroidia > Bacteroidales > Muribaculaceae > Lepagella. Next base: position 40,663 of record JAAVFQ010000025.1, on the reverse strand, counting down.
GGCCGTAGTCAGGTGCTTTGACGAGGAGGCAGTGAGCAGTCTCTCCGCCTCCTTGCGGAAACGGGTGGGTATGAAAAGGGTAATATCCCATGAAGCGGCGCCCAGCCTGCGCCAGAGGTTGTAGACCTTTTCGTCATCGCCGGGGAGAAAAAAATGGGGATCGGCCAGCACATACAGGTTAGGACGCAGAGACTCGAAAAGAGGAGCGTTGGCGGCAAAGTTGACTGCCAGAAGGTCTTTGCCCCGGATAAAATCCGGATGATTCTCAAGAGTATCGGTCAGAGAGGGGCCATTGCCAAGAATAAGCAGGTCGCGCCCGGAAGCCGGGACGGGAGTTTTTCCCACGGGGCGCGACTGGAGAGCTATCTTGATGAGGGAGGCGCAAGAGGCCGCCGTCTGAGAGAGAAGGGTCTTTAAGCTGTTGGCGATAGACATAGGGCGTAAAGGTCAGAAGTCAAGATAAGGAAACTCTTTGTCGCGGCGTGCTATCACCTCCACGGTGTCGAAGAATTGCAGTCCGGTGGCCAGCTTGGCCTTGTCGGAATTATAAGTGATTGTAGTGGCACGCTGTCTGAGAATATCGGGGTCGAGCACCCTTCGAAGCGAGGGGAAAATCCGAGCGGCGAGGGAGGCCCATTTGGCCGGAAGATGAGTCATGCGGTTGTGGCGACCGGCATTTGAAGACATGGCATTGACTATATCGATAAACGGCCGGTTGCGTCCATCCGCCACGTTGAATATGCCCGGGTGGCCGTCAAGAGAGCGGGCCACTCTCGCCACATCGTAGGCCGTGACAATGCCGCGGCGCGCATTATTACCCCGGATATGTATGTATTTTCCACGCAGCACATCGTCAAAGAGACGAGCTGTCTCCCCGGAGATGCCCGCGCCGAACATCCATGCCGGACGAAGCACGGTGAGCTTAACGTCATTCTCCCGAGCCCATTTGGCAAGCTCCTGCTCGGCAAGATATTTTGATTGCCCCACCTTCTCCGTAGCCCACGTATTAGACTCCTCGCTGAGGTCTTCAGCGCCGGAAAGGCCATAGACGGCAGCATCCGAGATGAAGATGAAGCGGGAGGGGGGAGCCGGCGAAAGGGCCTTGATAAGGCGGCGCGTCCCCTCCAGATTAAGCTTCATGGCCAGAGAAGGGTCGGTGGTGCCGGCGGCATGAATCACGAGGTCATATCTTAAGTTTATGACCGGGACGTCGGTAGAGAGGTCGCAGGAGAGCCCTCCGATGCCGGGGCGGCGGTTGAGTCCCGTGATGTCGTAGTCCGGGAAGGTCTTTCGCAGATAGCGTCCGAGCATACCCTCGGAGCCGGTGAGAAGCAATTTCTGTCTGGTGGCTGTCATAGACTGCAAAATTACACAGATTCCCCGACAATAACAAATAAATTCCCCTGGTTATCTATGTACGGCAGTTACTCCATGCGAGGAATCATCCATGCCATCTCTTCTATAGTATAAATATTCGGTATAATATTGTTATTAAAGATAATGGTTGGAGTGCTGTTTAAACGGGTGTCATCTATCCATTTCTGATGATTCTGGTATTCTAACTCTACATTACGGTCAATAGTAAGATGAAGGTCTGAAAATATAGTGTTATTTTCTTTGGGATTCAAAAACCATTCATTTATTAATTCCCATGTTTTTGCTTCTCCAAGTTGAAAATATGAGGCAATAATATATTTATTAATTAGGGAAGTCCGGTTTTTAAACTTGCCAAAAAGGAATATAATTTCACAATCACGATCTAATAATTGTTCCAATTTGCTATGAAGGTGAGCACAAGGAGAGCAGAAAGGATTACTAAAAATGATAATCTTATTCTTTGAATTATTATTTCCAAATTTTATTTCTGAATGATATTTAGAAGAGGAGATAGTCGGAAATATAGAGAGGATAGAATTGAAAATTTTTGGATTGTTTTTTAATGAGTTATAGAGTACCTGTGTTTGACGTAATTCCTTGGTTTGTATAATAATATCTATTATAAAATGGATTATGAAAGAAGTGAAGGCAATGCAGAGATTAGCATATATAATAGTTAGAATATCTTTTGAGGAATATAATAAAAAATTAGATAAATTTATTTTAAAGCAGTATATAGAAAATAGACTCCATACTACTACAAGAACTGAGATACATAATACACACCATTTATGCAAGATGAACTTTTGATATAAAAGACTCCAGATAGAAAAAAGGAGACCTTCAACATATAAGATAAAAGATGGATAGGGTGTGTTCAATGTTAGTGGCAGTAAAGAACAAATAATAAAATATGCTAAACCTAATTCTGATAATCGGAAAATATAAAAAAATGAACCTCCTTTATTGGATGTTACCTCCGTACAGTTTCCGTTTTTAAATAATGAGCAAATTTTTGAAGATACCTTATCATTAGGAGAGATGGATTGACTTATTAGGATTGCGCATAAAAAAATCCCTATTATATTTAATGATTGAGATAAATAATTAGAAGATAATCTATCCCATAAAATACATATTGAGGAAATTAATAAAAATAAAAAAATAAAGATGAAAGAAAGAGAGCGGACTTTAAGAGCAATCTGAAACGAATGATTTACTTCATAATGTGGTTCAACAGAATTTTTGGTAGGGCGAGCTACCAATATTGAATGAGACCATTCTTTAATAAATTTATCACTGGTAACCGTCTTCTTTTGCTTGTCGATGATAAATGTTACTTCATTATCAGATATTTCAGTGATAATAACGAACTCATTCTTATATAGTGTAATTAGAGGGAGAAGAGAAATTCTTATGTCCGTTAGTTGCTCAATCTTGTACGCATTTACCTCCATATTATATGATTTGAGGAAATCATATAAGCCATAAAGAGAATTGCCTTGAGGATGATATTTATATTGTGAAGTCCATTTGTCAGTATACTTAACGCCTACAAGCGATAGGTAGGTAGAGAGAATAGTATCTATTGACATGGTGCGTATTTTTTGTTTTTATCTTAAGAGATTTTTTCTAATATACTCTTCGACGGAAGATAATTTAGAAGATGATTTTATTATTTTACCCTCGGAATCGATTAAAATATAGTATGGGAAAGAATCAACATTTAAAGTTTTATTTAAGCCATCTCCAAGTAATTCGTACTCTATATCCCAGTGTATATTGTGCTTATACAAGATCTTTTCCCCTTCTTTGAAGTCGGATGGAGAGTATTCACAGTCTATTGTTAAAAAATCAATATCATTCTGATATGTCGAATATATATCGAAAAGATGTGATAGATTTTCTATGCAGAACTCACACCAACTTCCGAAGAATGATATTAATGTATAATTAGAATTACGTATTATAGGAGAGGATTTCTCTTTTCTTTTCTTATCACTACCCAATTCAATGGTCTTAAATATAAGTCTTTTATTATGATTGTCAAGTCTCTCTATATTAATAAATTTATCCAATAAGGGGATAGTGTCTGTTAAGGAATATTTCTCTTTGTACTCAATGTAATTGTTATAACCGGGAGAGATATCAGGTGTTACAACGATCCAATTGTTCGAACTTGGATCGCTATAAAGATCTATCTGTTGATTATCTATATATGTCGTGTACCCTTTTGATCTCGAAACAGTAATCGGGAAATCGTTATAATCAGGATTAAAATACTTGGCATAAGAGTGAGGCCACCATACTATCGGCCAATGTGAGATTCTATTATTAACCTCAAATTTAGGTAGGGAGTGGGGATTTAAATTTCTTATTGAGTCTCGTGACAAAGTAGTGACATATAGGGGGAGGGGGTATCTGTCATAACGAAGCGGTGTGTAGGAGTATGTTGTATCATTCTTTACTATAGAAAAGACTACGGAATCACATTTAAAGACCATTTCATTAAGTTGATTCCCACGATAGATAGCGGTCAGGGGGATACCGACATAGCCGTAACCATATTTGCCATTATTTGTGATTAAAGTAGTTTCATCCGCATTTATTCTACATGCGGGAAATAAAATAATTATAAATAATATCAGATATTGGAAATCGACTCTGCAAAGAATTTGAGTCACAGCTTGCATGTGTTGAAAAAAATGTAATCTATGACTCAAATTTTTGTGTTGGCTATGTATTGCATGAATAACGTTTGTCATCGCATACAATCTCTACAACAATTTCTTGAACAAGCTCTCCTTGATCATTAATCATTCCCTTTTTGATAGAGCGACAGTCCCCTTTGCTACTTGTGCATGAAACTGAATGGGTGGCACATTGCAGGGTCATTGAGCAGGAAGCTCTCATATTTAAAAGCTCTGTCTCTGAAAGACCATACTCTTTCTGCATTTCGGCTATGGTCATCTTCTTTAGATCTGTGTTCATTATTACTAAACTTTAATTTTGTTAGTTAAATATAATATCATTGAGTGTGCATAGAATATTGTTCTAACAATCAATAATCTAAAAAAGTTCTAAGATATCTTATTTGGTTATGTGATTTTGCAAAATTACACAGATTTTCCGACACTAACAAATAAACCCTCACGCAGTGCCCGAGCTTCGGAGCTGTACTGGTGCGTCTGAGCTGGCGGCTGGGACACCGGGAGTGCCGCCTTACGGTTACGGCTCCTGCTCCGACTGTTCCGATTGCTTTGTCATTTGTGGTGGGGGTGGGTGGCCGGGAGGATTTCGCGTTTGCCGTTTGCAGGGCCTGGGAGACGCTCGGTGAGGAAGCCAACGCTTTGCTGCAGACGGCGTATTACCCCTTTTGCGCAATAGGTGGTAAGGATGCCGCCGGGAGTCATGTTGGCGAAGAGTGAGCAGAACACGGTTTCATCCTACATCTCCGGCTGTTTCTCCGGCGCGAAGGCATCGAAATAGCCCACATCAATCTTCTCCGGGAGGGACATGGTAAGCAGATTGGCTTCAATTTTGTGTAGCGCGAAGTAAGGGTTGATCCGGACCGGTACGTTCCATTCGGAGGCATTAACGGCAAGAAAATCATAAAGGTAATCCTCTCCCTGCATCGCTGCGAGCGCGGTGGTCAGATCCGCAGCGATAGGGTTGAGTTTTATCCGTTAACTATCTCAATAAAAAAATAAGGACAGCGCCAACCGGACATCCCGGTGGCGCTGTCTCTTTATCTATTGACCTGATTATGGTAGTAGCCGGACGGTCACTTGATGGTAAGGGTCTGGCGGTCGTAGGCGTATGGGAGGAGAATGATGAGCGTCTTGGCCGCCGAGTCATAATACCATCCGCTTTGGCGGATGGCCTTCACGGACACCTGCGAGGGCATTGGAGTGCCGTTGGAGTTCGTGACGCTCTTAGGACGCTTATCCACTCCGACCACTTCTATGGTGAGCATCCGGAAGTCAGGCATCCCCTCGTAGCTGCCGGTGCTCTCTAAGGCTATGTAGATCTCACTGCCCTGGCGCGAACCGGAGAAGGTGGTGAGCTGATACTGTCCGTCTTCAAGCGATGTGGGCGAAAGCCGGTTGTCATCGAAGAGGGTGTAATTGCTCCACTCCTTTGCCGGGAAATACTTCACGGTGAGGAACTGAGGATTATACTGGCTTACATTGTCTATCGGCTCCGTATATTGAGGTATGAAAGAGCCGGCTCTCACGAAGAGGGGAAGCTTGTCAAGGGGAGCCTTGACGGTGGCCGTGGTGCCTCCGGAATATTTCAGAGAAGGATTGCTCCAGTCTATCCACTGACCGGCCGGGAAGAGCACTTTGCGCGAGCGGGCACCCTTGGTCATGACGGGAGCCACAAGCACGTTGTCGCCCCAGAGATATTCATCCTTGACTTCGGCGTAGGCATGAGCGGAGTTCTCGCCACGGAAGTTCAGGGGACGCACCAGCGGCAGCCCCTCGGTAGCATTCTGGAATGCCAGCGTGTAGTTATAGGGGAGCCAGCGATAGCGCTCACGGATAATGGAGAGGATGGTTTTCTCATGCTGAGGATAATGATAGGGCTCAGGCTTCTCCTGAGCATGAGTGCGGAATGTGGGAGTGAAAGCGCCCATCTGGAGCCAGCGAACGTATAGCTCAGGGTCTGTGGGGTGCTGACGGTCAACGGCGAAGCCGCCGAGGTCGCTGCTCATGTATCCCAAGCCGGAGAGCCCCGTGTTGAGCATAATGGGAATCTGAGCCTGCAGACCCTCCCACGAGCGGCTCACATCGCCGCTCCAGGGGAATACGCTGTAGCGCTGCAGGCCGGCGGTTCCGCCGCGCATCATCAGCATGGGGCGCATGTCCGGGAAGTCCTTGCGCAGACCCTCGTAGACGATTCGGCTCCACTCGTTGCCATATCGGTTATGAAACTCGCTTGCCGTCTCGCCATTGGCGTGGAGGATATTTTCAGGATGTACTTCCGGCTCGCCGAGGTCTCCCCACCAGCCGGCGAGTCCCTCTTCGGTGAGAGGACGCAGATGGCTCCACAGCCATTCAGCCCCTTCGGGCTTGGTGATGTCGAGCATACCTGCTTCGCCCACCCAGGTGGTGACATCCTGGATGTTGCCGTCTCCATCCTTGGTGAGAAGGTCTTTCTCCTTGAGTTCGTTATAGTTGTCGATAGCGCCCTTCTTGTTGTAATAGGGCTGATGGATGGGTATGAGATTGACGCCCTGCTCCCTGAGGGTGGCCATCATCCCCTTGGGGTCAGGCCAGTTCTCTTCCATCCACTTCAGACGCCCCATGTCGGTCTCCGTGCCATACCAGTAGAGGTCAAGCACGATGCCGTCCACCGGGAAGCCTTTTTGCTTGAGGGTGTCGATGACGCCGAGCGTCTCAGCCTGCGACTTGTAGCCATATTTGGAGGTGATATATCCCAGCGTCCAGAACGGAGGGAGAGGCTGATGGCCGGTCAGAGCTGCATAATTGCGCGTGGTGCTTGCGAGATTAGCCTCTTCGCCATTGATAAAATAGTAGGAAAGGGGCTTGGGGGTGTCCGACTCGTAAAGGATAGTGTCGCCGAGGATAAGGCGGGATTTATTGTAGTCATCGAAGAGAATGCCATATCCCAGGTCAGAAGCTATGTAGGGCACGGTGATATTCATCTGCGATATACGACTGTCGCCGGCACCATATCCGTAAGTAGGGCGATTGTAGTTGATGAGCGTATCGCCATTCAGCACAGTGGAGTGGCCGCGCTCTCCGGCGCCGGAGAAATGTTCGTCGGCCCCTCCGGTGAATGAAATGGTCTTGACGCGTGAGGAATTGTCCACGCCATCAGCTTCCGAGAGGAGGAGCTCGCCATTCTCGTCATAAAACCTCACGCAGCCGGTCTGCCGGTCTACTTTCACCGTAGTGGTGGGAGAGGAAATGATGACCAGCGTAGGGGTTGAAGCTACGTGGATTCCGGAGTCGGAAGGGGTGATGACAGCAGACTGCGAGGGCACTTGCGGCAGTGGAGTGGCCGAAGGGGAGGTGGTGATGCGGAAAATATTCTCAGTTATGGGAGTTACTTGCACCAGCCCTTTGCCGGTAAGGACAGACGTGGTGCCGCCACGGGTGTCAGACGCTATCCTGGCAGTAGCCAGAAGCGCCGGCACACCGAGCAGCATCAGTCCGGAAAGGATTCGAAGTTTCATCGTTGAGTCCTTTATGTCAGAGGCATATCCCTCTTAGAGTTCGATGTCTTCATTCTCTATGACGTGCCAGGGCAGGCCGCTCTCTGCGAGCTGCTTGAGGAATGGATCGGGGTCAAATTCCTCCACGTTATGCACGCCGGGCATCACCCATTTGCCTTGCAGGAACATCATGGCGCCTACCATGGCGGGAACGCCGGTAGTATAGCTGACTGCCTGAGCGCCTGTCTCCTTATAGGCTGCCTCGTGGGAGCAGTTGTTGTAGATATAATATGTGGACTCCTTGCCCTCTTTGTCCAGACCGCGTATGCGGCAGCCGATAGAGGTCTCGCCTACATAGTTCTCTCCGAGCGAGCCGGGGTCGGGGAGGACAGCCTTCAGGAACTGAATGGGCACAATCTCCTGGCCATTATAGATAATGGGGTCGATGCGCGCCATGCCTATGTCTTGAATCACGCGAAGATGAGTGAGATACTCCTGGCCGAAAGTCATCCAGAAGCGAGCCCGGCGGATGGTGGGGAAGTTCTGCACCAGAGATTCGAGCTCCTCATGATAGAGAAGATAGGACTCACGCTCTCCGATGTTGGGATAGTTGAGAGGACGATGTATCTCGAGATTCTCAGTCTCCACCCATTTGCCGTCTTCCCAGTATTTACCCTTCTGTGTGATTTCTCGTATATTGATTTCGGGATTGAAGTTGGTGGCGAAAGCCTTGCCGTGATTTCCGGCATTGCAGTCCACGATGTCGAGGTATCTCATTTCAGAGAAATGGTGTTTTGCGGCGTAAGCCACGAAGATAGCTGAGACACCGGGGTCGAACCCGCAACCGAGGATGGCCGTGAGACCGGCTTTCTCGAAGCGTTCGCGATAGGCCCACTGCCAGGAATATTCGAAATGAGCCTCATCCTTAGGCTCATAGTTGGCAGTGTCGAGATAATTGACGCCACACTGCAGGCAAGCCTCCATGATGGTGAGATCCTGATAGGGGAGTGCCACATTGATGCAGATGTCGGGTTTGTGACGGTTAAAAAGCTCTGTGAGCTGCTCTACGCTGTCGGCATCCACACTGTCAGTGACGATGTTGGGAGCGCCGATTTTTTCAGCGAGTGCATCGCATTTCGATTTGGTGCGGGAGGCCAGCACTATTTCTGTGAAGACCTCGGGATACTGAGCGCACTTGTGGGCAACGACGGTGCCGACACCGCCTGCGCCAATGATTAAAACTTTTCCCATTATTATAGTTGAGTTGATTATGTCTGTTGATTATGTTTTAAGTGTCAGATAATGTGGCGGAAGAGCTCAGTGAAGTGCCCGAAGCTCTCTTCGCTGATCGGTGCCGAGGGGTTTTTAATCCAATAGAGCGGCACGTCGTGATACATGGAGGCCACGAGCGAGAATGTGCTGGGGGGGCCGGCGAGCCGGTCGCAGCGGGAGAGCAGGCATAGATCCTCACCGGCGCTTCCTTCGGCGAAGCAGACATCCGCACCGCTAATGCTGTTGCGAAATTTCTCACGGTCGAGGTCAGGGTCATTTCCGGTGACGATGAGTGTGATGTCGCGGCCGGGATAGAGAGCGATAATCCTATTGGCCACATCTATGTATTGGTGGTCGTAATAAAAATATTTGCCGGACTGCCATCGGGCATAATCGCCGCGCCGTATGTGCAGGCCGATACGCATACGTCCCTCAGAGCGGGCCAGGACGCGCTCTACGTTTTTTTCTATGGCCGAGGTGAAGGCGAAGAGTGATTTTATCTCGTCAAGATATTTGAGGAAGAGGTCATAAAATCTCACTTCCCATCCCTCCACGATAACGTTTCGGTGAGAAAGAATCTCCCCGGCGCGCGTCTCGCAGTCTTCTCCCGGAGAGTCGAAAGCTACTGTGGGAATGAGTCCGGCGGCAGCTGCATACTTCACCAGCGCGTAGCGGAAAAAGTTATGCCCGGGCGTGGTGGAAATGTGAAAGAAGGGATATTTATATGCGAAGCGCAGAGAGAGGGCTCTCCGTCCATGTTCACGCGCGAAAGCGTAGACATGACCGAATTGGAGCAGATTGTTGCACATTCTTCCCTTGTCGCGAGCATATATCATACCGGTTCGATTATAAGAGCGTAATTTTATTTTGCAGACGCAAAAATAATCATTAATTTTGCACTATGCAAAAGTTGGCAATAATTCTTTCGATATTTCTTCTTCTCACGGGGTGTGGGAAGGCTCAATCAGGCAAAAATGCCGCTGCGGAGGCCTCGGAGCGGGTGGAAGTTCCCGTTTTTGATGCCGACTCGGCCTTCGCCTACGTTAAGCGGCAAGTGGATTTCGGGCCCCGTGTGCCCAATACTGCTGCACACCGTGCCGCCACTGAGTGGCTGGCTGAATCTCTGCGTCGTCGCGGCGCGGAAGTAGTGGAGCAGAAAGCCCTCCTGAAAGCTTTTGACGGCACTATGCTCAATGCTACAAACATCATTGGCCAATTCAATCCTGAGGCTGAAGACCGCCTCCTCCTTCTCGCGCATTACGATTGCCGCCCGTGGGCTGATGAGGATGCCGATGAGTCAAAGAGATCCCTCCCTGTGGACGGAGCCAACGACGGTGCGAGCGGCGTGGGCGTTCTTCTGGAAGTGGCTCGCCAGATAGCGCTCAAAAATCCCGGGTGCGGAGTGGACATTCTCTTTGTGGATGCAGAAGACTATGGCAGTGATGAGGATGAGGACTCCTGGGCTCTGGGCACCAAATATTTCGTAGAGCATCCGTTCAAAGAGGGGTATGTGGCCACAGAGGCCATACTGCTTGATATGGTGGGAGGCCGCGATGCCCGCTTCTATCATGAATATTTCTCACAGCAGAATGCACCCTCACTTGCCTCGCGCGTCTGGGCCTGCGCCGAAGAGGCCGGATATGGCGACCGCTTCGTCAACCGTCTCGGAGGTGCCGTCAATGATGATCACCGGCGACTGATAGATGCCGGCATCCCTGCCATTGACATTATAGAATATAATCCCTCTTCGGGCTTCAATCCTGCGTGGCACACGTCTGCCGACAATATGGATAACATAGATGCGGCGACATTGAAGGCCGTAGGGCAGACGCTTCTTAATTTCATTTACGGACGTTAAGAGTGTGTTTGCCTTTAAATTCCGGAGCAGATGCTAAGGTGGTCAGGGATTTGCATAATTCACGCTTTTTTGCTATTTTTGCAGCCTGAATAGGGTCATGACACCCTGCAGGGCAGGATTGTCGCGGCCTATCGCTGATTGACTTGATTAAATTTTAAGTAAGTTCTAAAAATTAAATGATGTATGTGAGGTGAAAACACTTGTGCTATAAAGCTTGCCCTTTGGGGCTAATTTCGTTTTAGATGTACATTGATTTTGCTCACCTACTTAGAGTATACTTATGAATATCTCATATAAATGGCTTAAACGCTATATTGATTTCGATTATGAACCGCGCCAGCTTGCGGCTGCCCTCACATCTCTCGGACTCGAATGCGACACGGTGGAAGAGGTGGAATCCATCAAGGGTGGCCTCAAGGGACTTGTCATAGGCAAGGTGCTCACCTGCGAAAATCATCAGGACTCCGACCATCTGCACATCACTACCGTGGACGTAGGCCTTGAAGAGCCGCTTCAGATAGTCTGCGGAGCGCCCAATGTGGCCGCCGGACAGACTGTGGTAGTAGCCACCGTCGGCACTACGCTCTATGATGGAGACAAGGAGTTTCAGATAAAAAAGTCGAAAATAAGAGGCGTGCAGTCTTTCGGCATGATATGTGCTGAGGATGAAATCGGCGTAGGCACCTCGCATGACGGCATCATCGTGATAGACGAGGATATAGTGCCCGGCACCCCTGCTGCTCTTTATTATAACGTGGAGAGCGACTATATGCTCGAAGTTGAGCTTACCCCTAACCGTGTGGACGCAGCCAGCCATTACGGCACCGCCCGCGACCTCCGTGCTCTCATGGCCAGACTCGATTATGACACCGATCACAATGCCGAAATTCCGGCCATCCATACCCCCGACACCGACGCCTTCCGCGCTGACCGCACCGATGGGGCCACTCCGGTAGAGGTGGAGGATAAGGAGGGTTGCATCAGATATTCCGGCGTCACCATCCGTGGCGTAAAGGTTCAGGAGTCTCCCGAATGGCTGCGCCGTCTTCTTATAGCAGCCGGCCAGCGTCCTATCAATAATATTGTCGACATCACCAATTTCGTGCTTTTAGGTCTCGGCCAGCCTCTGCACTGCTTTGACCTTGACAAAGTGGCCGGAGGGAAAATTGTGGTGCGCACTGCCCCCAAGGCTACCCCCTTCACCACCCTCGATGGTGTGGAGCGCAAACTTGATGAGGCCGACATGATGATATGCGATGCAGAAAAGCCCCTTTGCATCGCCGGCGTCTTCGGCGGACTTGACAGCGGAGTGACCGAGACTACGCGCGACGTCTTCATAGAAAGCGCCTGCTTCCATCCTACGCGAGTGCGCAAGACAGCACGTCGTCATGGACTCAGCACCGATGCCTCTTTCCGCTATGAGCGTGGCACAGACCCCAACATCACCGTAAAGGCCGCTAAAGTGGCCGCCCTCCTTATCAAGGAGCTGGCCGGAGGTGAAATCTGCGGTGAGGTGTCTGATTATTATCCTCAGCCGGTGAAGCCCTTCCGTGTGGAGCTGTCGTTAGACTATTGTCGCCGCCTTATCGGCAAGGAGATTCCCGCAGACCTTATCCGCCGCATTCTTAAGGCGCTTGAGATAGAGGTGCTTCCCGAAAGCACCGACGAGATGCTGATTCTCGATGTGCCCACTTACCGCGTGGACGTCACCCGTCCCTGCGACGTAGTGGAGGAGATACTTCGTGTCTATGGATATAACAATGTGGAGTTTGACTCTGAAATGCACATCAATCTCTCTGAAAAGCGAGATACCGACTTCTCTTACGACCTTCAGGAGCTTATCGCAGACTCTCTCACTGCCCAGGGCTTTAATGAGATACTCAATAACTCACTGACTGCCGAGAAATATTATGCCACCTCGGAAACTCTTCCGGCGGAGACCTGCGTGCGTCTGCTCAATCCCCTTTCCAACGAGCTTTCGCTCATGAGACGCACACTCCTTTTCGGAGGTCTGGAGTCTGTAAGCCATAACGTCAACCGAAAGGCGTCAGACCTTAAGTTTTACGAATTCGGAAACATCTATGCCTTCAATCCGTCAGCAGAAATCACCGCGGAAAATCCCCTCGCTCCCTTCTCGGAGGAGGCGGCTCTGGGCATCTGGATGACCGGACATCTCACAGCCGAAGGCTGGAACGTAAAGAAGACGGAAGCCTCCTTCTATGACCTGAAAGCCATAGTGCTCAACGTCCTTCGTCGTCTCGGAGTAAATCAGGGTGAATTGGTCATGAAGCAGGAGAGCGATGAGTTTTTCAGCGCGAAGCTTGTCATAGCCACCCGTTCCGGCAAGCATCTTGGAGAGATGGGTGTCCTCAGCAGCGAGCTTCTGCGCAGATTTGACATCTCTCAGCCTGTGGTCTTCGCCCAGCTTCTTTGGGACAGGGTGTATCGCCTCGCGCGCAAGCACACTACCCTCTACACGCCGGTGCCCAAGACAATGCCTGTGCGCCGTGACCTCGCGCTTCTCATAGACAAGGATGTCACCTTTGCCGCCATTGAGGGGTGCGTGCGCAAGTCCGACAAAAAGATTCTGCGCGATGTGACGCTCTTCGACGTCTACGAAGGTAAGAATCTCCCTGCCGGCAAAAAGTCTTACGCCGTGGCTGTCACTCTTCAGGATAATGAGAAGACGCTTAACGATAAGCAGATAGACGCCGTGATGAAGAAGGTGGTGGCTAATCTGGAAAAGGAATTAGGAGCCACACTGCGCTGATGTCAGTCCGGCAGAGAGCCAGCCTGTTATGGGCACACTCTGATTATCGGCCAAATAACTTGAATATTAACAACTAACAACTTCAAATAGAACCAACATAACCCAATGGGAAGAGCATTTGAATATCGCAAAGCGAGAAAACTGAAGAGGTGGGGCAATATGAGCCGCACATTCACCCGTATCGGTAAGGAAATCACGATAGCCGCCAAGGCCGGCGGTGGCGACCCTGACACTAATCCGCGTCTGCGTGTGCTGATGCAGAATGCCAAGGCCGCCAATATGCCCAAGGACACCGTAGAGCGTGCTATCAAGAAGGCTACCGAAAAGGATGCTTCAGACTACAAGGAGATAGTCTATGAGGGATATGGCCCTCATGGCATCGCAATCGTTGTGGAGACAGCTACCGACAACAATCAGCGCACCGTGGCCAACGTGCGTTCATATTTCAACAAGCACGGCGGCTCTCTGGGCACTTCCGGCTCACTCTCTTTCCTCTTTGACCATAAGAGTGTCTTCCACGTAAAGCCCAATACCGAGACTTCTCTCGAGGATTTCGAGCTTGAGCTTATGGACTTCGAGGCTGAACTCGAAGCGGAAGATGAAGAATGGCTCATATATGGTGCCTTCGATCAGTTTGCCAACATTCAGAAATATCTTGAGGATGCCGGCATGGAGATTGTCTCTGCAGAGTTTGAGCGTATTCCCAACGACTACAAGGAGGTGACCGCCGAGCAGCGCGAGGCGATCGAGAAGCTTCTTGAGAAGTTTGAAGATGACGATGATGTGCAGAACGTCTTCCACAATATGAAAGAGGACTGACGCCTTAATTTAAGACCTAAAGAGGGGTATCAAAATGCTGCATTTTGATACCCCTCTTTATAGCTTTTATGGGTCAGTGTGTCGGAGGGCGTTTGGGGAGTGTCTTGCCCTCTTATTTCGAAGAATCAGCCGTTGACCTGCGACTCTTCATCCCAGAATTCATCAGTCCATTCCTCGTCCGTTTCGGGCATATATTCAGTATCGTCGGGGAGCTCTTCATTCTCAAAGATGAAATTGTCCTCTTCTGCCACGCGGTGACGGATGTCGAGAGGGCGGTGAGTGATAGTCTGCACCATTCGGTTGTCTTCTGAATTAATCTCGCGCCATAGCAAGTCTTTCAGTTCAGGGATGCCCTGTCCGGTAACTGCCGAGATGAAGACGCAGGGGAGGTCGTCGGGGAGCTCAGCGGCGATAGCCTCACGGAGCTCATCATCAAGCATATCACTTTTGGAGATGGCTAATACGCGAGACTTATCGTTGAGTTCGGGGTTGAACTCACGAAGTTCGCGCAGCAGAATCTCATAGTCCTTCTTAATGTCGTCAGAATCAGCCGGTACGAGGAAAAGGAGCACGGCGTTGCGCTCTATGTGTCGCAGGAAACGCAGCCCGAGACCTTTCCCCTCTGAGGCACCCTCGATAATGCCGGGAATGTCGGCCATCACGAAAGAGTTATTGCCACGATAATCTACGATGCCGAGCGAAGGCTCCATAGTGGTGAAGGGATAGTCGGCTATTTTAGGCTTAGCTGCCGATACTGAGGAGAGCAGGGTGGACTTTCCTGCATTTGGAAATCCTACAAGACCGACATCTCCGAGGAGTTTCAGCTCAAGCACCACGGCCTTTTCAATAGCGGGCTGTCCGGGCTGGGCATATCGAGGCGCGCGATTGGTAGAGGTGGCGAAATGGCAGTTGCCCAGTCCGCCTTTTCCGCCTCGCAACAGTTTTATCTCCTGTCCGTCTTCAGTTATTTCACAAAGGAATTCGCCGGAGTCGGCATCAAAGACAGCGGTGCCTACGGGCACTTCGATAATCCTGTCTTCTCCATCCTTGCCGAAAGAGCGGCCTGCGCCTCCTGATTCTCCGTCAGTGGCGAAGACGTGGCGCATATATCTCAGCGGAAGGAGAGTCCACATATTTCTGTTTCCGCGAAGGATAATGTGGCCTCCGCGGCCCCCATCACCTCCGTCCGGCCCCCCCTTGGGCACATATTTTGCACGATGATAATGTCTGCTGCCGGCTCCACCCTTTCCGGAGCGGCATAATATTTTTACGTAGTCTATAAAATTAGAATCTGCCATAGTCAACTTCATAAGATTGTGAGAAAAAAGAGTCAGCGCTGCGACATCAGCCTGTCGGCATACTGGTAGTCATTCGGGGTGCCGATGTCTATCCATGTGCCGTCAATAGGGAAGTAGGCCACTTTGAGTCCATCCTCTATCAGGGCGCTGATAAAGTCGGGCGCATCGACGTAAGTGTCGGCAGGAATCCGGCCGACGAGCTCACGCTTCAGAATGTAAACGCCCCCATTGGCCAAATAGTTGAATGTGGGTTTCTCTTCGAGTCCGAGGAGATGGTCGTCTTCGGTCTTCAATATAGCGTAGGGCACTGATACGGAATAGGGGACAGCCGCTATAGTCAGGTCGGCGCCTGTGGCTTTATGGTGCCGGAAGAAGGCTTCATAGTCGAGAGTGGTGAGCAGATCGGAATTCATCACGATAAGGTCAGGCTCGGAGAGCTGAGGAGCCAGAAGAGAGAGACTGCCGATGGTGCCCAGTCTTTTGGGCTCGCTCACGCAGCGGATATGTGCGCGGGAGGCTCTGGAGCGGAAATGTTCGGAGATTAGCTCGCCGAGATAATTTATGGTGACGAAGATGGAGGCGATGCCGCATTTCTCCAGCTCCTCCACGTTATAGTCGATAATCGCTTTTCCTCCTACCGGTAGGAGAGGTTTCGGGCGCGAGAGAGTGAGAGGACGTAGCCGTTCGCCACGTCCGCCGGCCATCAGCACAGCATCAAGCGGAAGGATGGTTTTCTCTACGTGCAGGTCATGGAGCGAAAGGAGTTTTCCGTCAAGGAGTCTTGGGAGAAGCCTGATTCCCTTTTTTCTTGCCGTGTCAAAGGCGAGAAAAGGGTCGTCGTCTTCACGGATAGCGAGGAAATCGGTGTGAAGGATGTCGGCCAGAGGTCTTGAAGTGTCGATACCGGCGAGCATTCCGCGTCTTATGTCGCCATCGGTCAGAGTTCCGGCTATTCGCCCCGACTCGTCGGCAGCGAAGAGGGTGAGCGAAGATCCGGAGAGAGCGTTGAGAGCGCGGAGCGCCTCAATGACAGTAGCCGACGAGCTGATGATGTGGCGGGCAGCTTTTTCGCGTGCGGGGCCTGAAATGAGGGCCAGTGCATTATCTATGTAGGTCATAAGCTTGGAGTATCCGGGTTGTAAAGACTGAGAGTGCGGTTGAGTTCGTCGATGACCATCAGACGGAGTTCCTTAGGTTCGAGCACCAGAGCCTGGGGGCCCATTGCGAGAATCTCATGCACGAGTTCATAATTGAGTTTCAGCCGGTAAGAGAAGATGGAATATCCGTCACCAACCTCTTCGGTCTGCGAAGAGTGAAGAGGGAGAGCCCTCAGATATTTAGCCTGCCTGCTGTCGGTGCGTATCCTGACGGTGCGAGGCTGGGCCTTTGAGGAGGTTATACCCACGATATTAGCGAAGAAAGCCTCCGGGTCAAGGTCTTCCGGCACGGGGAACGTCTCCTTGGTGAGAACAACGTCTCGAATGCGGTCAAGAGCGTATGTGCGCACCGCGTTTCCCTTTTCGCGCAGTCCTACCATATACCATCTCTGCTTGTAGAGGCGCAGAAACCAGGGGTGGAACCGTATGCCCGTTTCGGGTCTTGAGCGAGCGAATCCGTGGTGAGTGAAGACCAGGCCGCGCGATTCCCTGATAGCGTCAAGGACAATAGGGAAGAACTCTCGTGAAGAGGGTATCTCCTCGATGATGACTCTCCCTGCGGCGGCATCAGCCCCCTCACCCAGGGCGGTAGCCGTGGAGAGAGAGTTCAGCATCCAGTCGGTGAAAGCGCGTTCGCGAGGGGTGGCGGCCTGCTCTATATAGTATTCACGCGAAGGGGTGCATTTTATGTCGATGTGGAAAGTCTCCTCTATCCCCCTTCTGTAGTGAAAGAACGTTCGGGCGGGAATCTCCTTGCCGTCGGTGATATGAGAGGCGAGCCATAGACGGTTGATTTCTGCGCGCGACAGTTTTCCGTATTTCAGCAGCGTGTCAACAATCCACGCATATCGGCTCATGAGGTTGGCATTCATACGGCAAAGGTAATAAAAAGGGATGAGGCTGCCAAATTATTGCACGCCGGCTTTCCCCTTTTTTATAAGAGGGAAAGCCCCGAGCATAGCGCAGAGCACGAGGAGCAAGGCCCCCGTGGCAAAAATGGCTTTAAACCCTGTGGCATCGGCGAGCAGTCCCCATCCACCGGAGGCGAGTGCTCCTCCGGCAGCCAGCGCGATAGAGATGATGGCATAGATGCGAGCATAGTCGCGGTTGCCGAAGAGGGTTCTTGTGAGCATGGCCGTCTGCACGGTGACACCGGCGTATGCCCATCCGAAGAGGAAGGCGCCGGCTACGATTATGGCAAGGGAGGCGTCGCCCTCGATGAGCATGAAGAGGCCTGCGGCCCCGGCCAGAGTGGTGACGAGGACGCCGGCGAGGCTGTTGCGGTCGTTGATATGTCCGAGGGCGAGTTTGCCGATAGTGACTCCCGTCATTACAGCCGAGGCCACCCAGGCCGCGCTCTCTTCCGCGAAGGATAGGGAGGAGACATAGCCCGGTATGAAGAGATTAAGCGTAGAGATAGCCATCATGAGGAAAGCGAAAATGAAGACGGCATAAAAGAGTGGCATTCTGACGGCCTTTGCATACTCAATGCCGGAGGCGGGACGCGCCGGAGCGGATGTGGCGTCGGGGACTGCGGGAGTGTCGACGGCTTCTGATTCGCCTACGGGGAGCAACCCCTTGTCAGCGGGATAGTCCCGAAGGAGCAGGAGCAGAAGCGGAGAGATGATGACGAGCACGAGGATGCCGAAAATGGCGTATGCCCAGCGCCATCCGCAGTTCTCTATCATATATCCTGCGATAGGATTGAAAATCATACCACCGATGCCTGAGGCAGCGCTGCAGACACCCATGAGGAGACCTACACGAATGCGAAACCAGCGGTTTATGAGCGTCGGGAAGCTGAGGTAAAGGAGGAAGGCAACAGTGAGGCCGAGAATGCATCCGGCCACATAAAACTGCCATACGGCATTATAAATAGCCATGGAAATGAGCGTCAGTCCCATAATGGCCGAAGAGCCGGCAAGCAGGTAGCGGGCGGAATATTTCTCTATCCAGCGGCCGGCGACGGAAAGCATAAGTGTAGAGGCGATATACATCAGCGACATGTAGAGGCCGAAGGTGCCGACTGCCACGCCAAGGGATTGGCTCACCGGCTGATAGAAAATTCCGGCGCAAGAGAAGGTGATGCCGATATTGACGCCCATCATCAGGCAGCAGCAGATAAGGATGATATAGCCGTAGTGGAGACGGGTAGTTTGCATGAGGTGGAAGGTGAGTTCGGTGGAATAGTAGAATCAAATCTGAGCGAGAGAGAATGAGGGGTAGAGAGTCAGGGGAAAAGGGGGAAATCAGAGTGAAAAGGGCGCGCCGGAATTGCTGGTTCTGACGCGCCCTTCGTGCTATAAAAAGGTTCTAAATAAATCAGATGTGGGGGCCTGCTGCCACGAGAGCCTTACCGGCCTCGTTGGTCTCGAACTTCTTGAAGTTCTCGATAAACATTCCGGCGAGCTTCTTAGCCTTTTCGTCCCACTCCTTGGGGTCGGCGTAAGTGTCGCGGGGATCGAGAATCTTGGGATCTACACCGGGGAGTTCGGTGGGGATGGTGAAGTCGAAGTAGGGGAGAATCTTAGTGGGCGCCTTGTCGATGTCGCCATTGAGGATGTCGTCGATGATGCCACGGGTGTCGCGGATAGAAATACGCTTTCCGGTGCCGTTCCATCCGGTGTTGACGAGATAAGCGTGAGCGCCTGAGAGATTCATTTTCTTCACGAGCTCCTCTGCATATTTGGTAGGATGCAGAGAGAGGAACGCCTGACCGAAGCAAGCGGAGAAAGTGGGGGTAGGCTCAGTGATGCCACGCTCAGTGCCGGCCAGCTTTGCGGTGAAGCCTGAGAGGAAGTAATACTTAGCCTGCTCGTCGTTAAGGATAGCTACGGGAGGGAGCACTCCGAAGGCATCGGCAGAGAGGAAGATAACCTGCTTTGCGTGAGGGCCTTTGGAGACGGGCTTCACGATGTTCTGAATGTGGAAGATAGGATAGGAGACGCGAGTGTTTTCAGTCACAGACTTGTCTGCGAAGTCGGGCTTGCCATCGGCGCCGACGGTAACGTTCTCCAGAAGAGCGTCGCGGGTGATAGCGTTATAGATATCGGGCTCAGACTCCTTATCGAGGTTGATGACCTTAGCATAGCAACCGCCCTCATAGTTGAAGACGCCTTCATCATCCCATCCGTGCTCGTCGTCGCCGATGAGTTTACGCTTCGGGTCGGTGGAGAGGGTGGTCTTACCGGTGCCTGAAAGGCCGAAGAAGATAGCGGTTTCAGTCTCATCCATATTGGTGTTGGCGGAGCAGTGCATAGAGGCGATGCCACGCAGAGGGTTGAAATAGTTCATCATAGAGAACATACCCTTCTTCATTTCGCCGCCATACCAGGTGTTGATGATGACCTGTTCGCGCTGCTTGATGTTGAAAGCCACTACGGTCTCAGAGTGGAGGCCGAGCTCTTTATAGTCTTCCACCTTAGCCTTGGAAGCATTGAAGACAACGAAGTCGGGCTTGAAGTCTTTGAGCTCCTCTTCAGAGGGGCGGATGAACATATTGGTGACGAAGTGAGCCTGCCATGCCACTTCCATAATGAAGCGCACTGAAAGGCGGGTGGCAGGGTTAGCTCCGCAGAATACGTCGACTACGTAGAGAGTCTTGTCAGAAAGCTCCTTGACGGCTTTTTCACGGAGGTGATCCCACACTTCGGTAGTGATAGGCTTGTTGTCGTTCTTGTATTCGTCAGATGTCCACCAAACGGTGTCTTCCGTGACTTCATCCTTAACGAGATATTTATCTTTAGGCGAGCGTCCGGTGTAGACGCCGGTCATTACGTCTACAGCTCCGAGGTCGGTGAGGATACCCTTCTCGTAGCCCTGAAGAGAGGGGTCTGTCTCGTCCTTGAAAAGTTGATCGTAAGAGGGATTGTGAATGATTTTCTTCACATCCTTGATTCCATAGCGAGTTAAATCTAAATCTGCCATAGTTCTGGGTTTAAATTATTTTACCTGTAATTAATAATCTGATAATGTTAGTGCGAGGCTCTTTGCAGCCTCATCATATAAACAAATCCAAATGGATTTCGGACAGCAAAGATAGTTAAAAAAAATCAGATGAGCTAAAAAATTAACGAAAAATTTCTTTAATTTCTCTCGAAAGATGATTGAGGGAGTGTGTAAGGTATTGAGAGGTAGGATTATATGGGACGATTTGGGCGGCGGACGTGAGAAGGAAAGTCGGGAGAGAGACTTCTTTTTTTAGTATAATAATTATTAAAAAGTGTAGAACACTTTGCTACTTCTAAAAAATTGGCTAAATTTGCGCTGTTGTTTCACACGCTTACTAATAAAAACACTTATATGAAGAAAACTTTACTCATCGCAGCGCTCGGCCTTGTGGCCGCCACTGCAAGCGCAGACTACAAGGAGTATTTCGAGCTCTCCTTTGATGGTAAGCCCGTCGAAAATGGTGCTACCATCACCATTAATCAGCCTGAATATTCCAACGACAAGGGCGACAATTACGACATCGAAATCCCCGTTAAGGTGCTGAAGGGTGACGATGAGACTCCCACTTACTTCTCAGCAACTTTCAACTACAACAAGCCTGCACAGGCCGACTGCATCGGCAATCCCTCCTTCTGCAACGATGCTAACTGCTTCCCTCCCAATAGCGGTATTACCGGTAACATCGGCTACATGGACTGCAACCCGGATTTCGGATACTATGCAGATGAAGATTTCAAATATCTCATTCACCTGAATGAAGTGCCTAAAGATACCGCCTTCGACCAGACTTACGAGCTCTGGATGGGAGCTTACACCGGTGAGGTGGTTTCCGCTCAGGGCGATATGGATTTTGAGCAGATTCCCGACACAGATTTCAAGATGTATGTGCGCATCATCTCTAAGAGCGATTCTGTGAATGGCATCGATACTGACGAGGCAGCAGCCGAATACTTCAATCTCGAGGGCGTACGCATAGAGAAGCCCGAAAGTGGAATCGTCATCGTCAAGAGAGGCGACAAGGTTAGCAAAGAGATTATCAGAAAGTAAGTAATATTTACATAATATTTACGCGCAAAAAAAAGACAGATGAGCTTGCTGTCGTATGGCTCTTCTGTCTTTTTTTATCGTCTTTAAAGAACTTGATAATGAAAAGAATTATTTCGATTTTCATGGTAGCGGCCATAGCGCTGCTGGCCCTTCCCACCACGGCAGACGCCGCTGCTCCTAAAAAGAAAGCGAAAGCAAGAACCACAACCACAGCGAGAAAAAGCAGCTCTGCGACTTCTGCCACTATTCAATGGATAGATGGCGAGATACCCTCTCCTAAAGCTTTGTGCGAATATTACTTCGATGGCAAAGGGACCGCTCAGATGGAGAAGGCTCTGAAATCCAAGGGGTACGCATATAGCGATTATACTTGGGAAAAGGAGATGGTGGCTTATTTCCGCTTCGATGGTGGCCGCTGGGTGTCAACTATTACGATAGGAATCGTACCGGCCGACCTCTATAATAATTATCTTCAGGCAGCCAAGACCTACTGCAAAAGCAAGGGATATACTCTTACAGAGGATAAAGCGAACGGGGAGATTAGAATAGACAATGAGTAACGACAAAAAGAAAAGCGATGGGCCGGAAAGACTCATCGCTTTTCTTGTCGGGGTTAGGCGACTCGAACGCCCGACCTCTACGTCCCGAACGTAGCGCGCTACCAACTGCGCTAAACCCCGAGTGCCGACGAGTCCGGACTGGAAAAATACGACATGAAAAACTACTGTCCGGATTCGTTTGCGACTGCAAAGTTAATTCAATTTCGCGGATAATGCAAATGATATCGGCTCTTTTTTGCTCCCGTTAAGGAATTTTAATGCTCGTTGCGGGTAGGTAAGAGTGATTATTTATTGATATTCAATAAATGGTGGAATTTTTATGTGATATTTATGAAAAAAAGAGTAGAAATTTATTGCGGATTAATTTATTTTTATTAGCTTTGCATCCGTAAACATTCTCTTAGATGTTTCGACCGAACATTGAAAGTATTTTTAACCGTCCGGGCTCGGTCAGAGCGAGGACATAACAAATAATCTATGATAAAATTTACTTCTAATGCAGCGAAAGTGCTTGGCGTAGCCCTGATGGCAGTCGGCTCATTCGCTACCGCATGGGCAGAGGGCGAACCCGAAACGTCGCCTTCCGGATTCGTTAACCTCAAGGATTACGGCGAAGGTGTCAATGGCGTAGTCGTGATGGGTAAGTACACTATTGACCGCAACTTCGACGGTTGTGTTTCCATGTATCGCGATGACGTTCTCGTGCGTCAGCTCCCCGCTTCCAACACCGAAAGCTTCTACACTTTCTACACAGAAGGCCTCAAGGATGTCTATGCTGACAACAATCAGATTCAGCTCATCTTTGATAGAAGCGGTATGGGCATCGGCTCAATCCCCGGTGAGTATAAAATCGTATTCCCGGCCGGCATCGTCTACACCAATGAGGCAAAAACCGAGACTAACCCCGAGTGGACATTCAATATCACTTGCGGCGGTCTTGCCAATTATCTCATAATCTCTCCCGAGGCTGACAAGTCTTACGAGTCTCTTCAGACTTTCACCCTTACTCTTCCCGATAGCCCTAAATTCAGATGGGGAAGCACCTCTACAGCTGTAACTCTTGAAGATATCTATGGAGAAAGCATCGACGAAGACCATCCCGCCGCCGCTCTTGAGTGCGCTGTGTCGATAGAGGGCAATGTAGCCACAGTCACTACTGATGCTCCCATCACCAGAAAGTCTACTTACTTCCTTAACATCCCCTCCGGATTCTACATGGTGAATCAGGGCACGGAAGAGGCTCCCGAGTGGCAGGCAAGCGCTGCCGAGCAGGCTAAATTCTATGTGCGTGAGTTCCCCAAGGGAGTAACCATCGAGCCCTCTAACGAGGAGGCTATCGCTTACTTCCCCGCTACTGTGCAGAATGTGCAGGCAGGCAACGTCACCGGCTACAAGTATGTGCTTTGGGAGGTGAAGATGGAGTCTACACTCTCTACTCTTCTCAAAGGTCGTCCCGCTTTCTATGCTCTTGATGAGGATGGCAACATCACCGGCGACCCTGTGGCTAAGTTCGCTACCGCTACCGACCCCCGCACTCCCTCTAACCCCGCAGATATCGACCCTGATCAGAAATACTTCGACGGTCACTCTTTCTATGTGATCTCAGAGGAGTTTGCTGACGGCCCCGATGCTGACCCCGACCTGGGTAACTTCCTCCCCGGCCCCGGCAACTATGCACTCGTATTCCCCGCAGGCACCTACGCTGTGACAAGCGATGGCAAGCTGAGCCAGAACGCCGAGTTCCAGGTGAACTTCACTGTAGGCGTCAACCCCAACTTCCCCGCTAACATCAAGCCTACAGACGGCTATGTCACTAACGACCTCCAGTACTTCACAGTGACCTTCGATGAGGGCGTTGTAGTTGAGGCTACCAGCCGTGCATTCGCTCACCTCACTAATGGCGTGGCTATTTATGCCATGACTCCTATCCTCAATGAGGAGCTCTCCAACGTAGTAGACTTCGCTCTCCCCATCCCCATGAAGGAAGAGGGCACCTGGACATTTACCACTCCTCCCAGCGGCTTCACCGTAAACGGCATGGTCGTTACCCTCAGCGCTACTTACACTGTTAAGGAGGGTCGCATCTTCGACACTACTATGGCTATTTCTCCCGCTCCCGGTAAGGTGTCAAGCCTCCAGGTATTCAACATCACCTTCCCCGGCGAACCTACCTTCCCCATCGGTCAGGAGGGTGGCAAGATTTCTCTCACCAACGAAGCAGGTGAGGAGATTGCAATTCCCGTGAAGTATCCTTCTGATGAAGGCACTACCTTCATCCTTGACCTCGAAACTCCTATCGTAGCAGCAGGCAACTATGCTCTTACCATCGCTCCCAACACTCTTTGGATAGGTGGTGAAGACGGAATCGGCTTTGCTAACCTGGGTGAGACTTTCTACTATCAGGTAGACGGTTCAGAGTCTGTAGAGGGTGTAGAGGCAGACAACGCTCCCGCCGACCTCTATAACGCTGCCGGTATGGTAATTGCACGCGATGTGGTTCCCGCTGACCTCAACGGTCTTGCTAAGGGTCTTTACATCTATAAAGGCAAGAAATTCGTAGTGAAATAATCACTGACAGAATCACGATAACCTATTAGCGGGTCGGCGTATGGCCGACCCGCTTTTTTGAACCCTTCTTTTTGAATCCTTCTGTTTTAATTTACGCGTTTAGAGCAATCATATCATAAAAAAATATGCCGGAACTCCTTCAACTTGATCTTGACTCCATACTCCGTAGCCGAATGCCTGAAAGGAAAAGAGGGCTGCTGCCGCGATTTGCCACCCGCGCTCTTGAAAAGCTGATACGCCAGGATGAGCTTAATCACCTTCTGCGCGAGGCTTATCCGGCGCGAGGTTCGGCCTTTTCATCCGGGATACTCCGAATACTTGACATAACGGTAGATGTGAAAGGTCTTGAAAAACTCTCTCCCGAAGGTCGCTACGTCTTTGCCTCTAATCATCCGCTGGGAGGGCTGGACGGCATAACGCTGATATCGCTGCTCGGCTCTATATATGGAGATGATAAGATACGGTTTCCGGTCAATGATTTGCTGATGAATGTAGAGCCGCTCAGCCCCGTGTTTCTCCCCGTAAATAAATATGGGAGTCAGGGGCGCGGAGCCGCCCTTGCTCTCGGGGAGGCCTATCGGTCGGATGCCCAGATTCTTATTTTTCCGGCCGGGCTCGTATCCAGGCTTGGACCGGAAGGAGTGAGAGACCTTGAGTGGCATAAGGCTTTTGTGGCAAAAGCGATGGAAACAGACAGGAGCGTGGTGCCCGTTCATTTCAAAGCCCTTAACAGGATGCGATTCTACAAGCTCGCCAAGTGGCGGAAAAAGCTCGGAATCAAGGTCAATGTGGAGCAGGCAATGCTTCCGGCGGAATTATGCGCGGCAAAGGGGGCGAAGTTTGAAGTTGTATTCGGCACTCCCATTTCTTCTGAGGAGCTCCGGGCCGAGGGGAAAAGTCCCACAGTCCTGGCTTCTGAGATACGCAGTAAAGTTTATGGGCTCTAAGCATGTTTTCTTTTAAACCAAAGTAAACAGACTCAAAAGAGAAGAGATTTTTTCAGAGAGATGTAATAGGAATTACGGTCCCGGTGTTTTCATGCAAGACATCGGGACTTATTATTTTGTCGGCCCGAAAAAAAATTGTAAATTTGCAACTTGAAACAATGTGTCGCCACCCTTGCGACCGTCATGCAGCACGAAGACATCGCCGTCAAGCACCCTCTGCCGGTGGCCATGCCAGCTGCAGTTTGCTTTAAAGAACCTACTTAACCAACGATTTTCAGACGTGGAGACAAAGTATATATTCGTAACCGGCGGCGTAGTGTCGTCATTAGGCAAAGGTATCATATCCTCATCACTGGCTCGCCTGCTGCTTTCGCGTGGCTATAGGGTGACCATCCAGAAGTTTGACCCCTATATTAACATCGACCCCGGCACTCTCAATCCCTACGAGCATGGCGAATGCTACGTGACTGTAGACGGACACGAAGCTGACCTTGACCTCGGCCACTATGAGAGATTTACAAACACTCCCACCACAAGAGCCAACAATGTCACTACCGGCCGAATATATCAGTCAGTCATAGACAAAGAGCGCCACGGCGACTATCTCGGCAAGACTGTCCAGATAATTCCACATATCACAGACGAGATAAAACGCAACGTCAAGATGCTCGGCAATACCGGCAATTTCGATTTCGTGATAACGGAAATAGGAGGTACGGTGGGCGACATAGAGTCCACTCCATATCTTGAAGCCGTGCGCCAGTTGCGCTGGGAGCTTGGTAAGGATGCGCTCTGCATTCATCTCACCTACGTCCCCTATCTCCGCGCAGCCAAGGAGCTTAAGACCAAGCCCACGCAGCACAGCGTGAAAATGCTTCAGCAGGTGGGCATACAGCCTGACGTCCTCGTGCTCCGCACCGAGAAGGATGTCCCGGCTCAGATGCGCAGAAAGATAGGTCAGTTCTGCAATGTGGCTCCGGAGGCCGTAATCCAGAGCATCGACGTGAACACCATATATCGCGTGCCTCTGAAGATGCACGAGCAGCATCTTGATGAAATTGTGCTCGAAAAGATGGGGCTCGCCGCAGAGGGAGAGCCTGACCTCAGAGCGTGGAATCACTTCCTTGAGAAGATAGAATCGGCCACGGAAAGCGTGAAAATCGGTCTGGTGGGGAAATACGTGGAGCTTCAGGATGCCTATAAGTCTATCAATGAATCCCTCTTCCAGGCTGCCACATATTGCGACCGTAAGCTTGACCTGAGATATATTCATTCCGAAAAGCTGACCGATGAGAATGTGGCTGAACATCTCGGCGACCTCGATGGCGTCATCATAGCGCCGGGATTCGGACAGCGCGGCACGGAGGGTAAATTCGTGGCCCTCAAATGGTGTCGTGAGAATGACGTGCCCACCTTCGGCATCTGCCTCGGCATGCAGTGCATGGTCATAGAGTTTGCCCGCAACGTGCTCGGTCTCAAAGATGCCAACTCCACAGAGCTTGACCCGCAGACTCCCGCTAACGTCATCGACCTCATGGAGGAGCAGAAGAGCATCTCCAATATGGGCGGCACCATGCGTCTCGGAGCATACGACTGCGTGCTGCGCGAGGGCTCAAAGGTGGCTGAAGCATACGGCACCACGGAAATCAGTGAGCGTCACAGACACCGCTTTGAATTCAATGAGGAATATCGTGGCCGCTTTGAGGAAGCGGGGATGATGTGTGTGGGTGAAAATCCCAAGACTCATCTCGTGGAAGTGGTGGAAATTCCCGAAAAACGCTGGTATATCGGCACGCAGTATCATCCCGAATATCAGTCGACGGTGCTTCACCCCAACCCTCTTTTCATAGACTTCCTGAAAGCAGCCGTAGCCTACGGCAAGGAGAAGGCATCCGCTGAATAAGCCCGGAAAACACCCTCCGGTCCCGAAAGAAGAAACTGATAGAAGTATTGACAATAGAGAATACCCACAAATTACCCTTTATCAAACACCCGAATGGATAAGAACACAGTATACGGACTTCTGCTGATGGCTCTGGTATTCTGCGGATATATGTGGCTACGCCCCAATCCCAAACCTGCCGATGCAGAAGAGACCCATACGGAAGCCTCGGCGGAGAATACCCTTGCAGGCGCCCCCCTCTCCGCTACCGAACTTGACTGGCTGAAACAGAATGTCAGGCAGAATGGCGCTAAAGCCTCAGCCGACACTACCGGCTCCACCTATACATGGTCGGCCGAAGGGATTGCGCTGACACTGACGGGCGACTCTCTCAGTGGCTCTGTGTCCGTGGATGGCACCACGATGCCTTTAGCCGACGTGATGTCGGGCGCTGCTCCCGCCGCCGTACGCTCAAAAGCTATCGAACGCATACGTCAGGCCAGCACTTCTATGGGCCAGTATGGCCGCTTCGCCTCTTTTCTCAACGGAAAAGAGAGCGAACTCAAGCTGGAGAACGACGTGCTGAGTCTGACTCTCAATTCTCATTCCGGAAGCATCACCCGCGCAGAGCTGAAAAAGTATGATACAGAATACAGCCCTGACGAGTCAAAGAAGCAGTTTGGCAAAGTAGTCCTCTTCGAAGGAGACAAAAACAGCTTCGCCTTCCGCATGCCACTCCCGCAGGAGATTTCCACTTCCGACCTCTATTTCACTCCTCGTCAGGTCAACGACTCCACAGTTCGCATGACCCTTGACGTAGCCCCCAACGCCTTCTGGGGTATAGAATATGTGCTCCCCAAAGGCTCAAGCTATCTGGTGAAAATCCGCATTGTGCAGCAGAATATGGCCGACGTGGTGCAGAGCAATAACCGCAATCTGGGTATAGACTGGCATCAGGACGTCAAGCGTCAGGAGCAGGGCAGAATGTTTGAGGAGCGCAATTCCGCCCTCTATTACAAGTATGCCGGCGGAAGCGTAGAGCACCTCTCCGAGTCGAAAAACGATAGCGAGGAGCGTGAAGCCAAAGTGAAATGGATAGCCTTCAAGAATCAGTTCTTCTCCAGCATCCTCGTCTCAAAGCGCCCTTTCCAGACCGCCGACTTCAATTCTGAGGTAATCAAGGGTGATGACTATCTGAAGTCAATGACCGCCTCCGCCGTAGTCAATGACTACGACTGGCGCGCATCGGTCCCCGCGGAGTTTGATTTCTTCCTCGGCCCCAATCTCTATCCGCTCTTCTCCTCACTGGATGATAAGATAGACGAGGGTGAGGATATGAACTTCACTCGCCTTATCCCGCTTGGATGGTCGATTTTCCGTTGGATAAATACGCTCATTATCATCCCGATATTCAATTTCCTCGGCAGCTTTATAAGCAACTACGGCATAATCATCCTCATCCTGACCATCTTCATCAAGCTGGTGCTTTTCCCGCTCACCTTCAAGTCTTATAAGAGTCAGGCGAAGATGCGTATCCTCGCTCCCGACATCAAGGCAATCAACGACAAGTATCCCGGTCAGGACAATGCCATGCTTCGTCAGCAGAAGACCATGGAGCTATACAACAAGGCCGGTGCCTCTCCCTTCTCCGGCTGTCTGCCGATGCTTCTCCAGATGCCGATACTCTTCGCCATGTTCAGCTTCTTCCCCTCGGCAATAGAGCTGCGCGGCCAGAGTTTCCTCTGGGCTCATGACCTCGCTGCTCCGGACGCCATAATCTCATGGAGCGGCAATATACCTCTCGTGACAGAATATTTCGGTAATCACATATCGCTCTTCTGTCTCTTGATGACCGTCACCAACATCCTCTACACCTATCTGAACATGCAGAATCAACCCGGACAGATGCCCGGCATGAAGTGGATGATGTATTTGATGCCCGTCTTCTTCATGGTTTTCTTCAATAACTATGCTGCGGGTTTGAGCTATTATTACTTCCTCTCGCTGCTCATTACCATCATTCAGACATACGCTTTCCGCTATGTCATCAAAGAGGAGGATGTGCGCAAGCAGATGAAAGAGAATGCCAAGAAGCCCAAAAAGAAATCCGGCTTCATGGCTCGACTTGAAGAAATGCAGCGTCAGCAGCAGCAGATGCTCAAAGAGCAGCAGAAGCAGCAGGCCAAGAAGGGTCGTTGAGAGTAAATATACTTATACTCTGAGAAAACGCAGATATTGAGTGCGGAGTCCGCACTTGCAGATAACAGAAAAAACTACGCGCCCGTCGCTCCAAGGTGGCAGGCGCGTAGTTTTTTCTTGTCGTGAGATTTCATCCTGATTTGAGCCAACTTCAAACCATTAAGTAATGATAGGCGTTATATGGGTGAAGACTGAAACGTAATACTAATACTTAAAACACACGAAATTATGGAATACAAGGAAGTAATCAGCAGCGCTCCCGTAGTGCTCGTAGAGTTTTATGCATCATGGTGTCCTCATTGCCAGAAGATGATGCCTATCGTGGCGGAAGTGGCAGAATTGCTTGAGGGGCAGGTGCCCGTCTATCAGTATGAAATAGAGGAGGATCAGGCATTTGCAGATGAAGCCGGCATTACCTCTATTCCTACCTTTATCATCTATAAGGATGGCGAGCCGGTATGGAAACATACAGGAGAGATAGACGGTCAGGTGCTTTTGAGCAAAGTGCAGGACGTGGCCAACGGCTAAGAGAAACTTTACAATTTCGCTCAAAATCAGTGGCCGGTCAGATGCAAAAAGGCTATAAATGGCTCACTGGAAAATTAACATAAACTTAAATTTGCAGATTAAAGGAAAAATCTGTAATTTTGCACACGGAAGGAGTGCCCGGACATCCCCCGGCGGTGTCCGGCTGCTCAGTCCGGTGTGTAAACTTGTTAAATGAAAACAGCCATAACGGCCATCGGGCCGGCCGGAAAGTGAAAATTCATCGAGTAAAGATCCATCACGAGGGGACGAGCATTCTCATCCTTCTCTTTATTGTGCTTCTGGTGCTTAACGTGCCGGCGTGGCTCTTCCTGCCCACTCGCGTGCTCCCCTCAATCTTTACGGCGGTGAGCGCGATGGTCTATATATTTGTGTTTAATTTCTTCCGTTGCCCGGTGAGGCATTATAGAGGAGAAAGAAAAGGGCACGTGGTCAGTTCGGTAGATGGCCGCGTGGTAGTCATAGAGCAGGTGGAGGAGCCGGAATTTATCAAGGGCCCCGCCATACAGTTTTCGGTCTTTATGTCGCCGCTTAACGTTCATGCCAACTGGTTTCCCGTGGATGGAGAAGTGGTCTATGTGCGTCATCATAAAGGGCGTTTCCTTTCAGCCTATCTCCCGAAATCGAGCACTGAAAACGAACGAAGCACAATAGGCATCGTCACTCCCGAAGGTCATAGAATCACTGTGCGCCAGATAGCCGGAGCGATGGCCAGAAGGATAGTGACCTACGCCCGTGAAGGCGAAGAAGCCTCCATAGACGAGCATCTCGGTTTTATAAAATTCGGGTCGAGGGTAGACATCTTTCTCCCCTTGGGCACGGAGATGCTCGTAAAATATAATCAGACTACCCGCGGGGGAGTCACCCCGGTGGCTATCTTGCCCGAAACGGCAGGTGAGGAGCCTTCCTCCGTAAATCAGAAATAGAGAATGAACGTAATCAGGCGCAATATTCCCAATAGTCTCACATGCCTCAATCTGCTCTGTGGAGTGCTTGCCATCATCAGTGGCGTGCACGCCGATTCTCCAGTGGCAGGGGGACTGACAGGCACTCAGCTCGCATGGATATTCATAGCCGGCGCTGCGGTGGCAGATTTCTGCGACGGCTTTGCAGCCAGACTGCTCGGCGCATATTCCTCATTAGGGAAGGAGCTCGACTCCCTCTGCGACAACGTGAGCTTCGGAGTGGCGCCTGCCGTCAGCCTGTATTTTGCCCTCAGAGGCATTTCTCCCTCATCAGCGGTGGCCTGGGCAGCTCTTATCATACCGATATGCGGAGCCCTCAGGCTCGCCAAGTTCAATATAGATGAGAGCCAGACCACGCACTTTCGCGGTCTCCCCATTCCTGCCAATGCAATTTTCTGGATAGGCTACATGGCTCTCATGCAGCAGTCCGAGCTCCTTGCCACTCCCGGCATCTTTCTGCCCGTCGTGATAATAGAGAGCTGGCTGATGGTCTCTCCCCTGAATATGTTCTCCCTGAAAATGAAGAATATAGGCTGGAAAGAACATTGGAAGCAATGGCTGCTGATAATCGCTGCAATCGTCTTTATATGCTCTATGGGAGTGTCAGGACTGATGTGGCTTATACTCTTCTATGTGTGTCTCTCGCTCATTCCCGAAAGAGGAGAGTGAGAGCAGGACACCTTCATTCTTAAACTATGCAGACACTACTTGCTATAATATTCATAATCCTGGCGGTATGGATTCTATGGAATGCCATAGGAAAAAATCTGCTGATGCGCTATCTCAACCGTAAGGCGGAAGACATGATGCGCAGAGCCTTCGGGTTTCCGCCGCGAGAGGATAAGAAACAACGCGCTTCCGGCTCCTCGGCCAAGCAGCGCACTGAGCGAACGTCGGCTTTCCGACAGGGACGCCGCAAGCCACAATCCCATTCGGCTGACGAGCCTATAATCCCGCGCGAATATGCCGTAGATGTGGAGTATGTGGAGATAAAGGAATTCAAACAGACCGAAATAGGCACCGACAAGAATGGCAAGCACGTTCGGGTAGAGGAATATCACGAGAGCCAGGTGTCTGATGTGGAGTGGGAGGAGATAAAGAAATGAAAATCCGCACGCTCTACGTCTCAGATATGGACGGCACGCTGCTCGGTGCTGATTCCCGCGTATCAGCTGATTCCCGATCCATGCTAAATGAGGCTATCCGCGAAGGGGCGCTCTTCACGGTAGCCACCGCGCGCACTCCGGCCACTGTCGCCGGCCTCCTCGAAGGGATAGATATAAAGCTTCCGACAGCCGTAATGACAGGTTCGGCGCTCTGGAATCCCGCTACGGGCAAATATTCCAACGTAAAATACATAGCCCGCAATGAAGTGGAGAAGGCCATTGAGATATATAAGGCGGCCGGTCTCCCTACGTTTATCTATACGCTTGAGGAGGGGATGATACATATATATCACACCGGCACTCTTAATCTGGAGGAATATAAGTTCCTCGAAGAGCGACTTCACACCCCCTTCAAGATGGCTCACGTCAGCCTCAGCTCTCCCGACAGGCTTCCGGAGAGCCTTGACCACGTGATACTCTTCTTCGCCATCCAGTCCTCGCTGCGTGCAGAGCAGGTGGCCGCGGTGCTGAGAGAAAAGCTGAGAAGCACAGTGATGTGCTATCATGACTCATACGGCCCCTGGGTATCGCTCCTTGAGATGTTTGCCGAGGGGAGCAGCAAAGCGAGAGCAGTGCTCGAACTCGCCGAGATAGCCGGCGCCGAACGCATAGTAGCCTTCGGCGACAATCTGAATGACCTTCCCATGCTCCGCATAGCCGACGTGGCCGTCGCGGTAGGAAATGCAGTGGAGGAGGTGAAGAGCGAAGCCAACGTCATCATCGGGAAAAATACAGATGACGCCGTGGCGAAATTTATCCTTGAAGACTTCAGACGCAACAACGGCCGCCCGGTCTCAACTGAAAAATTAAGTAAGTGAGGAAAATTAATGTGCATATAAAAGGACAAGCTTTTATAGTGCAAGAGTTTTAACCTCACATATATCGTTTGATTTATAGAACTTACTTACTGAATGAAACCGCCACTCTCTATCTATGAAAGTAAAACTATCTGGAAGCTTGTCTTTCTGATCGTCTCTATCTGCGTGGTAGTGGCCTTTCTTCTGATATCTAACAATCTGGTGAAGGAGCTTGCCCGGCAGGAGCGTGAGCGTATGGACGTATGGGCCTCGGCCACCGAGAGGCTTGCCCAGGCCGAAGTAAACAGCGATTTTGAATTTCTTCTGAAAATCATTTCCCAAAATAATACTATCCCGGTGATGATAGCCGACTCCGGAGGCACAGTGATGGAATTCAGGAATTTCCGTCTGCCCGACAAAGTGCCTGAAGGGAATGTGGGTGTCGCCGGACTCTCGGAAAAAAACCGGCAGTTCCTTCAGTCCAGACTCGATCGCGGACTCAACGGAATGAAGCCCGCTCAGGCCGCCGAGTCAAACGGTCACGTTATCCCCGTGGCTCTGCTCGACAATAATTTCCAATATATCTACTACGAAGACTCCATCCTTCTGAAACGTCTCAGCTGGTATCCTTATATCCAACTTGGCGTCATGCTCCTTCTGGTGCTTATAATATATCTCACGCTCCTTTATAGTAAGCGTGCGGAGCAAAATCGCGTATGGGTCGGACTCTCGAAAGAGACAGCCCATCAGCTCGGCACCCCGATATCCTCCCTGATGGCCTGGTCACAATATCTTGAGGCCTGCGGCACGGACGCTGAGGTCGTCGCCGAGATAGATAAAGACGTGAAGCGCCTCTCCACGATAGCCGACAGATTCTCCAAAATAGGCTCGCGCCCCGAAATGCAACTGGAGTGCCTTAACGAGACTGTGCAAAACTCGCTTCAATATCTGCGCAGCCGCATTTCCGGCAAAGTAGACATAGAAATGCACTTTTCGGATGAAGACAACGGCGTGATGCTCTCCACTCCGCTTTTCGAGTGGGTGATGGAAAACATCACCAAGAATGCCGTGGACGCTATGGAAGGTCGCGGACGCATCGATATTACCACCGGACGAGAGAAAGACAACGTCTTTGTGGAGATACGCGACACCGGAAAGGGGATACCCCGAAAAAACTTCAAGACGGTATTTTCGCCCGGATTCACCACGAAAAAACGTGGCTGGGGTCTTGGGCTTACTCTCGTTAAGAGGATTATAGATGACTATCACGGCGGCCGTATATTTGTCAAAGAATCCGAACTCGGCAAAGGCACTACCTTCCGAATAGAGATTCCCGTGGCAGGATAAAGAGCAGGCCTGAAGAAGAAATCTCCGGTGGATGGCAGATTGTAACACTTACTTAATTATAAATATAGCTGTAGCAAGACTCTCAAGTACTTAAAAAATAAAAATATGGCAGATCCCAAAAAGAACTCCTTACAGAGCATGGCCCGCCCACTTTACTGGGTGCTTCTCGTAGTCATGTGTTTTCCCTTCCATCTCCTTCTTGGAAAAGATAAGCCCGTCATCGAGCCTCCCATAGCGCTATTCACCGGACTGATTTTTGCTTTCATCTTCGGCATCCCCTGTCCGAAATTCAATAAGAAGCTGAGCAAATATCTTCTTCAGGCCTCCGTTGTGGGTCTGGGTTTCGGCATGAACCTTGTGGAGTCGCTGAAATCGGGCGCTGAGGGCATGGTATTCACCGTCGTTTCAGTAGTCGGGGTCATGGTGGCCGGCGTTCTGCTCGGACGCTATATGCGTATCGACAGCAAGACGAGCTATCTCATCTCGTCCGGCACAGCCATCTGCGGAGGGAGCGCCATAGCGGCCGTAGGAGGCGTCTTGAAAGCCAAAGAGAACGAAATGGCTGTCTCTCTGGGTGTCATCTTTATTCTTAATGCCATAGCCCTCTTTATTTTCCCCCCGCTCGGACATCTCTTCGGCCTCAGTCAAGAGCAATTCGGCACATGGGCCGCGATAGCCATCCACGACACAAGCTCGGTGGTAGGAGCCGGCGATGCCTACGGGCCTCGTGCCTGCGAGCTCGCCACTCTCATTAAATGTACGCGTGCTCTATGGATTATTCCGTTAGCCTTCTTCACCATCTGGTACTTCCGCAATCAGAAAGGTGGCGAGGGGAAGGGGAAGGTGAGCATACCTTGGTTCATACTCCTCTTCGTCTTGGCTATGGTCATCAACACCTATACTCCAGAGAGCGCAATGAGCGTCATGGGCCCTATCTATCACGGATGCGTGGCGATAGCCAAGCAAGCGCTTGTAGTAGTTCTTTTTGCCATTGGCGCGAGTCTGAGTCTGAAAGTGATACGTCAGGTAGGCATCAAGCCCATGATTCAGGCCCTTACCCTGTGGATGCTCGTAGGGGCAGGAAGCCTTTTCGTAATCATGTATACTATGTGATAAGTAAGTGAGAATAATTAATGAAAAGAGTTTTCATCTTATATATATCGGTTAATTTTTAGAACGTACTTAAATCATAATTAAAAGCGGGAGGGTGTGTCAAAATTTTGCATTTTGAACACACCCTCTTTAAGTCTTTAAGGAGATATCGGATGCAAGGCGGTGAGCCTGATTCTTCTCCCTCTGCGAAATTTCCCCCAAAATAACTCTCCTTTTACAAGCACATGGGTTTGCATAAAGGTTCAAATGTTAAAAAAACTAAATTTTTGAATTTTACAAATTGTAATTTTGCAAATTGGGGCGATTTTATTAACTTTGCGAAAGTTGAAATAGGAAAGGTTGTTGTTTCGGGCAATCTTTATATGCACAAAAATTTCACCGCGTATTCACAATTAAAAAACAGGAAAAATATGAAAAACAGAGTGGCATTGACGTTAGCCGGATTGCTGATTTGGGGCGGCGCGTGGGCAGAAAAATACCACGGTACGCTTCTCTACGATCTGCACGGGCCGGTGGCAAAAGTGAAGATCAGTACAAGCAATCCCGTAGTTCGCCTTTATGATTCGGCTTCATTTCTGGAGAATGGTCAGGGGAAGAATGAAGTGATGACCTACGATGACGAAGGCTATCCCATAGGGTTTGGCATAAATATGCGTGGCAAGAATCATTCTTTAAGCGTAAAATATGATGCCGACAAGCGTCCGGAGCAGCTTGACCTCACCGCTCCTATGAAAGGGGGCGACTCCCTCGCGGTGAAGAATCTCTATGAGGGCGACAGAGTGGCTGAGACCACGTATGTCGTAGATGGCAAGACAGAAATAAGGTGCCTCTACTCCGATGAGAAGCGCGATGCCCACGGCAACTGGACAGAACGCCGCGTGAGCGAGACAGTCAAGGACCGCGACCCTTCGAAATCAGCCACTCGCTCATATACAGAGACCCGTAAGATAGAATACTTCGATGCGGAGCATTGAAGATAAGTGAGCGAGAAAAGCTTAGCGTATGTTTAATTTAACAGCATCCCCCTTATGAAAAAGATATTATCAGCCCTCCTTCTTGCAACTGTTGTTTCCGCTTCCGCACTGGCGCAGGAATATAAAGGAAGCCTGCTCTATGACGTGAAAGGAGACGTGAAAGAGATGAAAGTGAAGAGCAAAAATCCGCTCGCCCGCTACGCAAAGAAATTGAAGTTTGCCGATAACGGCCAGCGCATCAATGACTACATGACGTATAATGACGCCGGGCTTCCAATAGGTTACGGCATGAATCTCGGAGGAAAAGTCAGGACGCTCAAAGTGGAATATGATGCTTCGGAGCGCCCTTCGGTCATCACCATGAGTGTGGATGGAGCCATCATGCGGATAGAGAATGTATATGAGGGCGACCGGCTCGCTTCACGCCGCCTGAGCAGCCCGGTAGGCACCCGAGAGACCGTGTGGACATATTCCGATGAGAAACGCGATGCTCACGGCAACTGGACAGAACGCCGCGTGAGTGAGACAGTCACCGACAGCGACCCCTCGAAATCAGGCACCGAAACGTACACCGAAACGCGCCGGATAACGTATAGATAAGAGAGTGCCGGAGGGCTTAATTCGCCAATAAAAAGCTGAAAATAAGGATAGAAAGGAGAAATGTGAAGATGAGTGTTGGAAAAGACGGAAAAAATTATTAAATTTGCGTTCAAATATCCACCCAATTATCTTCTTATGGTAAAGACAATCATCCGCTGCATGATGCTCAGGTCTCTTCCCATGAGTATCGCAACTGTCCTGATGGGATGTGCGTGTGCCACCCTTGCAGGCAATCTGGATCCCACAAGTGCAATTCTTTGTCTTCTTTTCGCTCCCGTGGCCCAGATAACGGCTAATCTCTATCACGTCTATCGCGATCAAAAATGCCGTTATGGTGAGAATATCGACCGTGGCATCGCCGATATGAAGTATGGTGACATCTCGCTTGAGCAGCTATTGCGTGAGGCTTATCGCGCCTTCGGCATCCTGACACTCACCCTCGGACTCACCATTATCCTTTTTGCGCCCATCATGGGATGCATATTCGGCACGTTGCTTCTTCTGGCCATTTATCTCAACAGCGCCGGCCCCTATCCCCTCTGCCGCAGCCCTTGGAATATAGTCATCACATTCCTCTTCTTCGGGCCATTAGGCGTCATAGCCACCTCCTACGTGCAGGCTGTGCATGGCACAGGCACCCCTCCCGGAATGATAGTTGACCTCGCTCCGGCGTTCTTTGCCGGCATCTGTATGGGATGCTTTGCGGTCAACAGTCTGATATTTCATGACTATCGCACCTACGAGGAGAATGTAAACAATGACAAGCGCACATTCTGCGTGGTCTTCGGGAAGAGGAATACTGCTTTCGTATTCTTCTGCAATTCGGCAGTAATATTTTTTATTTCGCTCTACATCTGCATCACCTATCACTTCCACAACGTATATTGGGCAATGGTAGTGCCACTGATATGCACGATATATAACTTCTGGCTGGGAGTGCACGCAGTGAAGGATACCGGCAAGATGAATACTCCCTGGGAGAACTTAATCAACTGGAATATGTTGCTCTATGCTCTGAGTGGGTTTATAGAATTTCATTTTTTCGGACTCCCTGAAGACGCTCTCTTCCGTTATTTCTAAACTCATATTATCGTTTGATTTCGAAAACTTACTTATGTAAATTGATGTAATCATACATCAACTCATCAACTCACAAAAGAGTACTACTGAGGGCGAGCAAGAAAATAATTTTTGCATCGTCCTCAGTGGCGTATATGGGATATTTGCATACGGCCGATTTTTTTTGTAACTTTGTGGTATGGAATTACATTCGGCTCTTTACATGATTCCCGTGGCTATCAGCGATGCTCCCGTGGAGGATTTCATTCCCCACGGCAACATAGAAGTCATGCGCGGACTGCGGCACTTTATAGTAGAGAATGTGCGCACCGCACGCAGATTTCTTAAAAAGTGTGACCGCGAGATAGACATTGACGCCATCACCTTCTATGAGCTGAACGGACATACCGACCGAAATATCCTCCCCACGCTCCTTGAGCCTCTGCGCAAGGGAGAGCCTATGGGGATGATGAGCGAAGCCGGCTGTCCCGGAGTGGCCGACCCGGGAGCAGAAGTGGCCCGGATAGCTCAGGCAGAGGGTCTGCGGGTGATTCCGCTGGCAGGCCCAAGCTCGATACTGATGTCGCTTATGGCTTCCGGATTTAACGGGCAGGGATTCGCCTTCAACGGCTATCTCCCCATAGAGAATGACCGGCGTGTGAAGGTCATCAAGGAGCTGGAGGCGCGCGCCTATAAGCATGACATGACCCAGATTTTCATAGAGACCCCATATAGAAATGCCCGTTTTCTGGAATTTCTTGTGGCCACTCTGCGTCCCTCTACGC
Organism: Bacteroidales bacterium; assembly: GCA_014800685.1. Classification (GTDB taxonomy): domain Bacteria; phylum Bacteroidota; class Bacteroidia; order Bacteroidales; family Muribaculaceae; genus Lepagella. Next base: position 1,422 of record JAAVFQ010000025.1, on the reverse strand, counting down.
TGCTTAGCGTGGCTTCCGGACTCACCGATCCGCAACTTGAATCTGCCGTTACGCTTCCCGTGGCACGCTGGCGCTCCAGAAGCCTCGCCATGGATAAAACCCCTGCAATATTCCTAATCAGCAAACCTTGACACTAATATGGCAAAACGTACACTTCGCGATCTTCCCGGCCAGTTTGCCATAGATTTCGAGAACACCGGAGGCTCCACTCCTCCCGCCGAGGAATTGTCTGATGACAATAGACTCTACTATCTCTCCTTCGGCTCAGGTTCCAGTGGCAACAGCTGCTATATAGGCACCCGGCGTGGCGGAGTGATTATTGATGCCGGGGTCAATGACGCTGATGTAGAGCGCATATTGGCTGAAAACAGCATCCCGATGTCAAATGTTAAGGCCATTCTGCTCACTCACGATCATACTGACCATATAAAATACGTCTACAAGCTCCTTCGCACCAATAAAAATCTACGCCTTTACTGCACAAACCGTGTTCTCCTCGGTATACTGCGCCGCCATTCCATCTCGAAAAGAATCAAAGAGTTTCACAATCCCATATTCAAAGAGATACCTTTCCGGGTGCTCGACTTTGAGATTACGGCTTTCGAGGTGCCTCATGACGGCTCCGACAATGTAGGCTATTCCATATCCTATAACGGAGTCAACTTCGTGCTGGCCACCGACCTGGGAGCCATTCCCGCCAGAGCTGAATATTATATGTCAAGAGCCAACTATCTCGTCATAGAGGCCAATTATGACCTCCGCATGCTCCTCAACGGCTCCTATCCCGAACACCTGAAAGCGAGAATACAGACAGAAAGGGGGCATCTGGACAATGAGGTCACGGCCGCTTTCCTCAGCCGCATATACACTCCGGCACTAAGAAATGTTTTCCTATGCCATCTCTCTAAAGACAATAACCGCCCTGAAATCGCCCTCTCGTGCGTGCGCTCGGCGCTGGAGAAGAGGGGGGTGACTGTGGGCGATGCCTCCAATTCCGTAACCGACAGAAACTCCGACATACACATTTGCGCGCTCCCAAGGTTTGAGGGCACTCCGCTATTCGTGTTCCGCACATGAATCTGAGAGTGCGTTTACATCCAACCGAATTATCAACCAGTAAATAGATCAATAAAAGTAAACACACTCTAAGACACGGAAGTATTCCGGTTTTAACGATACGTATGGTCGAAGTAAGTGAGAAAAATTAAGCGATGACACAAGAACTGCAAGAGGGGTTTAAGGAAGAGATGCGCGGCCTTCTCGGAGAAGAGGAGAGTGTCGCGCTGATTGAGGCGCTTGATGAAGCCCCTGAAGTCTCTATACGTCTCAATCCCCAAAAGACCTTCCCCCTTCCTCCGGACTTCCCGGTAGAAAGCCGCGTAGCCTGGTGCCCTGAGGGATATTATCTTAAAAGCCGTCCGT
>JAAVFQ010000024.1 GCA_014800685.1 Bacteroidales bacterium | reverse complement strand
TTTACGATAGTTGCTGATTCCATACTTCTTTGTTTTTGATTTATAATGTTCTAAGGTAAAAGGTGGTTGCTTAGTGAGCAAAATCACCGGATTATAACTCTATCTTGGGGTTAAATAACACCTCTAACTCTTTGCTATTCAGTTTGACATACTTTCCGCTTTTCAGCTTGGTTATTTTGTATGTCTTTACGTAGTGATACAACTGGTCGCGTGTGAGCGAGTATTTATCCATAGCTTCCGCCACTGAAATAAACTCAATGTTTTCGGCAGATTTGGTACCTTTCGCCACGTCAAAGTGATATTTGGAGTAATAGACTTTTGACCCCTCTTTACGTTTGGGGATACCGACTTTGGACACAAGGCAGTATATGGCAGATAGTGTCATTCCATATTGGGACTGAATATCCTCCACTGAATACCACTCTGTAATCTCCGGATTTTCTTTTCTCGCTGAGAAAAGGCGGTCTATATGCGACTTACTGAAATATGCCTTTCCTCTGATGATGGTCTTCGGCACATTGTTCTCAGCGACCACCTTGTAAATCCACGAATCCTTCACGCCGTATTTTTCCCGGATGTCAGCTCGGGTATAAAGTTCGGTGATTACACTATGCTCTTTCGATTGTCTCTTTGTATATGGGGAACCGTCAAGCATCGCCTCTATGCTTGTCCGTTTTATCAAAGTAAGACGGGAACTAAGTTTTGACGCCGTTAAGGAACCTCGGTGTATCAACTTGTACACACCTTGTCTTGTCATGCCGAGAATCTGCCCGGCTTCGGCTACGGTCAGATAATCTTTCTCTTTAAGTTCTGAGTTCTTAGGAGTGGGTATAGCCTTAGCCATTTGAATCTTCTGTTGTCTCAGTCTTTCCTTATAAGCGTGTTCAGAACATCGCTTTGAACAGAAGCGTGTAACAGTGGTCTGAGCGGTAAATTGTTTTCCGCACCACTCGCAAATTTTCTCAATTCTAATATTGCTACTCATTTCTTTTTGTGGAGATTTCTCCGTTGTTTGTAAATGTTCGTAAACCATTGACAACTATTGTCAACTTTCTCCACCACATTGCTGACGCGAGGGGTGAAATGAGTCGCTGTCGTACAGAATCCGTACAAAATGGTGCATAAAAACGCCTAACACTGACAGTTATCAGCATTAGGCGTTCTTGAATGTATTAAGCTTTATCGCTCAGTAATAGTCAATTGCTATCAATATAAATCATTGATAATCAACTAATTACTTGCCGATGCAGAAGGAGCGGAAGATGTTTTCCAGAAGGAGGTCGGGGGGGATCTCGCCGGTTAATTCGCTGAGATAGTGGATGCTATGACGAAGGTCTTCCGCTATCAAGTCTGTCGGGATGCCCTCTCTTAACCCTTCCTCAACTCGCCCTAAACTCTCGCCGGCTTTCTCTAATGTGCTGTGATGACGCGCGTTGGTGATGATGAGGTCGGTGTCGGGATTGTATTTGCTGCGGGCAGTGCTGGCAAGGAGTTGCCGCAGTTCGTCTATTCCTTGGCCGGTCTTGGCGGAGATGTGTGCACACCCGTTGTCCAGTAAGGAATGGGTGAGCAGCGGGCACAAGTCGGTCTTGGTGCGCACGTCGATTATTGTGGTGTGTGGCGAGTGGACGATGTCGGTGGGAACTTGTCCTTGGTGATCGACGGGAGTGAGGCGAAGGATGATGGCTGCTCTGGCTGCGGCGTCTTTGGCTCGGCTGATGCCAATGCGTTCTATGGTGTCTTCGGTTTCGCGCAGTCCGGCTGTGTCGATGAGTCGGAATCGTATTCCTTGGATTTCAAGAGTCTCTTCGATTATGTCTCGAGTGGTGCCGGGGATGTCGGTGACGATGGCTTTGTCTTCGCGGAGCAGGGCGTTGAGGAGTGTGGATTTTCCGGCGTTGGGAGCTCCGATTATGGCTACCGGTATTCCTTCTTTGAAGGCTTTACCTTGGCGGAATGAGTCGGTGAGCCGCCGGATGGTGGCTTGCAGTGTCTGCGTGAGGTTCAGGAGGTTTTGTCGGTCGGCAAATGTGACGTCTTCTTCTGAGAAGTCGAGTTCGAGTTCGAGAAGGGAGGCGAGGTGAATGAGTTGGTCGCGGAGGGTGTTGATTTCGTGTGAGAATTTGCCTGATGCTTGTGTGAGTGCTATTGTGTGAGCTGCTCGGGAGTCTGATGCAATGAGGTCGGCGATTCCTTCGGCTTGAGCGAGGTCTATTTTGTGATTGAGGAAGGCGCGTTGGGAGAATTCACCGGGGAGTGCGGGGCGGGCTCCGGCTTCTACGAGCGTTTCCACTACGGTTTTTTGTATCCAGCGGGAGCCGTGTATGGCTATTTCAGCTATGTTTTCGCCGGTGAAAGAGGCGGGCGCGCGGAAGATAGTTACGAGTGCCTGGTCGAGAGGTTTTCCGTCGCTGTCGGTTATTGTGCCGAGGTGAGCGGTGTGAGATTTTAAGGAAGTGAGGTCTCGTCCTTTCCATCTTTTAGAGAGAATGGAGAAGGCATCGGGACCAGACATGCGGATAAGGGCTATTGCTCCTTGACCGGGGGGAGAGGAGATTGAAACTATTGTATCGGTGTGTGATGTCATGGTCTGGATGATATGGCGTGAAACCATTCTTTGAGAGGGAGAGAGGTCTCGATGCTGTTTTCCAATGAGTCCGGGAGGTTATAGAAGAAGTCGAGGCCGGTGATATTTTCAACGTCGCGGACGCTCATGGCGTAGTTTTCCATTTTGCCGGGAGCCGGAGTGTTGGGATAAATAAATCCGATGGCGCGAGGTGATGTGAGGTATGGAGCGAGTATTACTTTAAAGAAAGCAGAGGGCACGCGTACGCCTTCGTTTCCTATCCGTTTGGTGTCTGAGGCTTCATATACGGGGCCGGCAACGATAATGAGAGCGGAGTCTCTTCCGGCCCATTGGCGGCATTTGTTTTCGAGAGATGCCCATGCGTATGCGTTTAGGGAATGGTCTTGGGGGGCCATGTTGCTCATAACGAAGCATTCTCTCATGGCGTCATTATCCCATTTCATATCGGCAGCCGGACACAGGTGACCTCGGTCGTAGCCTGATCGAGAGTAGTCGGAGGATGCCGGGCATCCTTTGAGTGTTTCATCCTTCCAGAAAGCATTGGAGCGTTTGCCGGGGCCATCTGTTTCAGATTCGAGCAGCTCCCAGGCTACGTAGTCGGGGGTATGATTTTCCGGGTTGAAGAGGAGTTCAAAGCCGTTATATTCACGGAAGATGGAGTTTTTTTGTGCCGGGTGTCTCACTTTGAGCAGGTCGCCGTATGGATGATTCTGCGTTTTAGCTATTGCGGAGTGTTCGTTATCGTTTCGGGCGCCGTTGCAGCGTTCTATGAGAGCCACTGCGAGAATGATGGCTATGGTGACGGCGATGACGTATATGCGCTTATTATTCATGATGTGGATATTTGTGAAGTAAGTAAGTTCTAAAAATTAAACGATATATGTGAGGTAAAAACTCGTTTTATGCGCACATTAATTTTCCTCACTTACTCATTATTTTACAGTGACTTCTGCTGACGGACGGCTTTCGCGGTTCATTCTGTCGAGGGAAGTTACGACGAAGCGCTCACCTTTGGCCGGGGTGCCGAGATCAACTCTTTCGAAGGGAGTGACGGCAATAATAGTTTCGGGGTTTTCGATGTCGGTTTTCTCGCCGGCGAAGAACTGATAAACTACGAACTTCACAGGGTCGGTCTCTTTCTCTTTAGCTCCAAAAACGGGGTTATCCCAAGCGATGAATATTTTGCCATCCTTTTTTTCGAGTCTTACACCTGTTGGGGCCGCGGGCTTTTTGGATGTGTCGCCGTATGCGGGGGGGAGCGCGATGGTGGATTGGTGACGATTAGTGAGTTCATGGGCGACCCCTTTGTAGTTGTCGGTGACCCAATATCCATGCCACCACACCATACCGTTGATGGCGGGGAGCTGCCGAGCCATTTCCACTTTTGTCTGCAGCTCATTAGGGCGTCCGGCCTGAGTGTCGGCAGAGTTCATAGTGCGCTGCACGTCATATCCTACGTAGATGTCTACGCCATTGGCATTATCGTTCCACCATTTCAGGAGCTTACGTGTAGGGGCGGCTTTAGTGTCGAGGCTCCAGTAAAGCTGAGGGGAAAGATAGTCTATCCAGCCCTTCTTAGCCCATAGGAGGACGTCGGCGTAGAGGTCATCATAGTTTTGGAGGCCGGCGGATTCCGAGCCTCTGGGGTCGTTTTTCTTATTTCTCCAGATGCCGAAGGGGCTGACTCCGAATCTCACCCAGGGTTTGGTGTCTTTTATGGTGTTGTGCATCTGCTCTATGAGGAGGTCAACGTTATGTCTTCTCCAGTCATTGCGTGGCATTCCGTTGCCGAATTTGCGGTAGGAGGCATCGTCGTTGTTGAACTTCTGTCCGTTGGCGGCGGGGTAAGGATAGAAGTAGTCATCTATATGAATCGCGTCGACATCGTATCGGGAGACAATGTCTTCCACTACGTTGCAGATGTAGTCACGGTTTTCCTGATATGCGGGGTCAAAAAACAGTTTATTGTCAAAGTGGAAAAACCTCTCGGGGTGTTTTTTCGAGATATGGTCGGCGGGGAGGGTCTCAGCGCCCGGAGTGACGCGATAGGGGTTCAGCCATGCGTGAAGCTCCATACCGCGTTCGTGGGCCTGCTCAATGGCATATTGGAGCGGGTCCCAGAGTGGGGAGGGGGCTTTTCCTCGTTTTCCGGTGAGCCAGGACGACCAGGGCTCTATCTCAGACTGATACAGAGCGTCTGCGTGAGGTCTCACCTGAAAGATAGCGGCGTTGCATCCGGCATCTTTGAGCAAGTCGAGCTGCTGGCGTATGTAGGCTTTTTGCTGTTCGGTGTTTTTTGCTTTCCATTGTCCCTGTCCGATGACGTGGAGCCATGCACCGCGAAATTCTCTTTTCGGTGGAGTCGTGGCCAGGGAGTGGATGGAGAGGGAGATGAGAGAGAGCGCTATCAGCGCCATTCGGACCAGATGTCCGGCGATGGAAGGAAAAGGATTAAGCTTCAGCATAAGAAGTGGGATGAAAGGCTATAAAGAATTTGACTACTCTGTTAATTTTTAGAATGAGAACTGGAGCATGGTCTGGAGTCTGTTGTCATGCGCATTAGCTCCGTTCATATTCATTTTTCGGCCGTAGATATACTCTACGCCCCAAGTGAGATATGAGTTGATGTCATAGAAGAAGTTTGCGAGAATGTATTGTCCATAGCGGTAGTCATCTGCGGCCGCCATCGTTTTGTTGTCATAAATTCTTAGATGACTGTAAGAGGCCGATGCGTAGCATTTGGAGGAGAAGTTATATTGAAAACCTGCAAAGCCTCCCCATGCCGGGGCTGCCTTCATTTTTCCGGGATGATCGGTGGAGGCGAAGAGGTCTTCCTCTACGGCTCCGTTAAGATCCTGGAAATATGAGGAAATACCGTGGCCGTAGGCCCCCTGAAATATGAAAGAGAGTTTATCGGAAATAATGCCGACGTTACCGCTGAGTGCGAGTCCCCATCCTGTGGATGTGCGGTTAGTTTCCTTGACAAGGTCGCGATAAGTCATATTGCGGAGTATCGCGGCCAAACGTAGCCAAGAGCTGCTCTCATTCCATGAGTAACGTATGAAGGCCGGGATGTCAGGTATTCTCTGATTTACCACTGCCACCGCATCGTCAGCGGGGTAGGCGGCCTGCGGCATCTCGAGGCCCACACCGGCCGACCATTGTTTCTGCTTTCCGAATGAGGTAGTGAATCTTACGCCCGGCGTGGTGATTCCGAGATAAGAGTTGGGGCCTTGCGCATCAATCGAGGGGGGCGCTACGGCGTCGTCAGCGAATAGAGTGATGTCATATCCGGATTGAAATCCTCTGTATTTTACAAATCCATACTGGAGCACAGGCACATAGTTGCCTCCGCGGAAGTCAAAGCCTATGAAAGCGCCCACCTGATTCTTGCCGGGGTTGAATATGGCATTGGCGAAGAGTGCGCTGCTCTGGGCAGAGAATTGCATTTTGGCCCCGTTGCCCTTAGCCTGACCGACGGGTATGTCGGATACAAGGAAGTCGGTAGGATTGTCAGTGGGGCTTCCGAAGTCGAAAGAGGCCGTAGCCTTGAGGAAGCCTCCTAATCCGATAACGAATTTCTGATTATGTGATTTGAAAATGAAATGCGGAGGATTAGCAAACTCTGCCGGAGCGTTGTGGGCGAGAGCTTCGCCGATCTCTTCGTGGTCAGCCATCTCTGTGTGATGTATGCCGTGGCCATCCTGCTTGTGAGCGAAGGCCGGGAGTGAAATTGCCAGCGAAGAGAGTGATGCGATTAGCAGTCGGTGGGTCGATATAAATGGTAGCTTCATACTATAAGTACGTTCTAAATAAATTTTAACGGAAAAATATGCTAAGAGAAAAAGAAGTAAGAGATAAAGACAGCGGCCACGGCACCCACGATATCAGCTATGAGGGCATAGCCGGCGGCATATCTGGTTTTAAAGACTCCCACGGAGCCGAAATATACTGCGAGGATATAGAAAGTGGTGTCTGTGGAGCCTCTGACGCAGGCAGCCAGACGGCTTACGAAAGCGTCAGGGCCGTTAGCCTTCATGACGTCGAGCATCATAGCGCAAGAGCCGGAGCCGCTGAGGGGCTTCATCAGCATAGTCGGGAGGGCTCCCACCCACTTGGTGTCGCCGCCAAGCATAGCCACCATCATCTCCACGCCACCGGTGAAAATGTCGAGGGCGCCGGAGGCACGAAACATCCCGATGGCTACCAGGATTGCGACGAGATAGGGGATAATAGTGACAGCCGTCTTAAATCCCTCCTTGGCGCCTTCAATGAAGGTGTCATAGACGTTTATGCGGCGGCGTATCCCGGCGCATATAAATAGCAGAATTACGGAGAAGAGGATGAAGTTGGCGCCGAAACTGCTGAAGGTCTGAACCTTTTCTGGGGGCAGCGAGGCGAAAAACCAGGTGATGAGCGCCACGGCGGCTGCGATGCCGAGAAGCCACGACACGAGCACCTTATCTATGCGTATGTGCTGCTTGAAACATAGGATGGTGAGCGAGACGAGGGTCGCGATGGCTGTGGCCAGAAGTATTGGTATGAAGACGTCGGTGGGATTAGCGGCTCCCCCTTGAGCGCGATACATCATTATGCTTATGGGAATGAGGCATAGCCCCGAAGCATTAAGCACCAGAAACATAATCATGGCGTCAGTGGCCGTGTCTTTTTCAGGATTGAGTTTCTGCATCTCCTGCATGGCGCGAAGTCCCATAGGGGTAGCGGCATTGTCAAGTCCGAGCATATTGGCCGAGATGTTCATGAAGATCGCTCCAAGCGCCGGGTGCCCTTTGGGTATTCCCGGAAAGAGGCGCGAGAATAGCGGAGAGATGAGTCGGCTGAAAAACTCTATGATACCGGCTTTCTCACCGATTTTCATAATTCCGAGCCAGAGTGTGAGCACCCCCGTCAGTCCCAGAGATATTTCAAAGGCGAAAGCAGCCTGTTCGAAAGAGGCATTCATCACCGCGGTCCACACCTCAAGGTCTGAGGCAAAGACCGAGCGTGCCAGGCAGGCGATAAAGGCAATGCCGAAGAAGGCTATCCATATCCAGTTGAGAACCATAGTCAGAGTCTGATGAGTGGTGATTAAGAGTTCGGGGAGCATTTTCAGTCGCATTCCGAGCGTCGGAAATGAGAGGCGGCCCGACATTCGTGCAGGGTATGGTCAACGATGACGTGGCGATTGGCCATTTCTGAAATCACCGACATCTCATGGCTTACGAGAATGATAGTGCATCGGGAGGCAAGCTGCTCCATTATGGAGTAGATGCGATGCTCGAAATGCTTATCTACGTAGGAGAGAGGCTCGTCAAGGATAAGCACCGAAGGGTCGGAGATTATGGCGCGGGCCAGCAGGGTGCGTTGGAGCTGGCCGCCCGAGAGGACTCCGATGGGGCGGTCCAGGAAATCTTCAGTCTCCGTGAGGCGGCATACCTCCTGATATCTGTTCTTGTCAGCATCGGAAAACCGTGAGAAAAATCCTGTGAGGAGGCCTGAGCGAATAGCCTCGCCGGCCGTGATGGGAAATCGGGTGTCAATATTGTTTTTTTGCGGGAGATATCCGATGTGAAGATGCCTGACGGCAGAGCCGTTGTCGAAATATCTCACGCATCCGGAGGATGGTTTGAGCAGGCCGAGGATGACTCGCAGCAGAGTGGTCTTGCCGCCGCCGTTGGGGCCTGTGATAGCCACGAAGTCACCTTTGCGGATGGATAGATCCACATTGTCAAGAATCGTCCGGCGGTCGAGTCTCACCGAGACATCTTCAAGGGTTATCAAGGGTGTCTGCTCAGTCATTCTGCAGGGATGATGCTATCAGTCTAATCTGTGCGGGCCAGTCGAGGGCACCGAGATTTATTTTCACGCATTTAAGGTTTAATTCTTCCGCCATAGCTTCAGCTCTTTCAGCTCCGTGGAGAGGCTCAATAAACATCACCTTGGCGCCGGAGGCCCGGATGTCATCAAGGCGGCGACTGAATTGTCCCGGGGCGGCCTCCTTTCCCTCCACTTCGAGCGGGAGCTGCCTGAGCGAATAGTCGCGGGCGAAATAGGAGAGAGAGGGATGCCAGATGGCAAAAGCGCCGTCTGCATGGCTTAATTTGGCGCGCACTTCCCTGTCAAGCGAGTCGAGGGAAGCTTGCAGCTTCATATTGTTGCGGCGGAATGTCTCGGCGTGACCGGGGTCGGCCAGGCAGAGAGCCTCAGTCATGTTGCGTGCTATCCCGGCAACGGTCTTCACCGAGCCCCATACGTGAGGGTCAGTGCTTTCCTCCCCGTGAGTGTCTGTAATGAGAGGGAGGCCGGCGGTAGCGGATACTATCCTGAGCTCCGGGAAATTTGCCTTAATCTTTGCGATCAGCGCCTTTTCGAAGCCCTCATTGCCGAGGGAGAAAAAAATACTGCTGTCATAAAGGTCTTTCATGGCCCGCATAGAGGGGTCATAGCTCTCCGGGTCGGCATTTTCCGGGATGAGGACGTGGACGTCATAGAGGTCTCCGACGATAGCATCCAGAAGATATTTCTGCGGGGCTACGCTGACGCAAAGCGATGGCTTCACCGGCCCGCGGCCTCCGCTCTCGCCGCATGATGAGACGATGAGAAGCAGCAGGCAGCTCAGACAGAAAAGAGGAAACAGACGTCTTGCCATCCGCATTAAGCACACACACTCAGAGTCCAAAGAGGTCTCAGAACTTTCTAATCCCCATAATGCCGCGGACGTCAGCCAGAGTGGCGGCGGCATATTCTCTTGCCCTTTCAGCGCCCTGACGCACTACGCGTGAAAGATACTCATCATTATCGCGGATGTCAAGAATGCGCTGTCTGATGGGGAGGGTAACCTTCAGGATGTCTTCTGCAAGCTGCTTCTTCATGTCGCCGTAGCGGATATTGCAGTTGGCGTAGGCCTCCTTATAGAACTGCAGAGTGGAGGGCTCGCTGACGAGCTCCATGAGGGTGAAGAGATTCTGAATCGGTATGGGGGGCGTCTGATTAGGCTCCTTGGGGCCTTCGTCGGTGACAGCGCGCATCACCTTCTTGCGCAGAGTCTTTTCGTCGTCGATAAGGTAAATGCAGTTTCCCTCGCTCTTACCCATTTTGCCGGAGCCGTCGAGTCCGGGCACCTTTACGGCCTCGGAGCCGAAGTTGAAGTTGACCGGCTCGGAGAAATAGTCGGTCTTATAGAAGGAGTTGAAACGGCGGGCGAAACGGCGGGTAAGCTCCAGATGCTGCTCCTGGTCTTTACCCACGGGGACGAGGTCGGCATGATGGATGAGGATGTCTACCGCCATGAGAGTGGGATAGGTGAGCAGACCGGCATTAACGCGCTGATTTGTCTGGTTTCCTATGATTTGGTGCTCAATGTCTTCAGAGTCATCAGCGGTGGAGATGCCAAGGGCTTTCCGCGCCTTATCCTTGAAAGAGGCAGTGCGCATAAGTTCGCCGATGCCAACGTGCATATTCATGAGCAGATACATCTCGGAAATCTCCGGGACGTCGCTCTGCACGTAGATAGTATTTTTCTCCGGGTCAAGGCCGGCTGCGAGATACTCGGCGAGAATCTGCTTGACGTTCTCATGCAGGGCAGCCGGGTCGGGATGAGTGGTCAGCGCATGAAGGTCAGCGATGAAGAATCGGCAGTCATAATCATCCTGCATTCTTACAAACTTCTGGAGGGCGCCATAGTAGTTGCCCAAATGCAGATTGCCGGTGGCGCGTATGCCGCTAAGTACTATTTTTTTCTTATCATCCTGCGCGGTGGCAGTATTCGGAGTGGTTTCGTTAGCCATAGTCATCTCACTTGCTGAGAGGAGGTTTTCTCTCAGAGCAGGTTGGGTTTTCAATAAAATAAAACAATAGGGGTGTCTTGCACACGTATGGTTTGAGAATACAAAGGTAATAAAAAAGCGGCTAACCGACAAAAAATAGCCCTCGGGCGTGTCCATTTTCGCTCCTATTCTGTTAATCTAAATACTTACTTGAGATTAAGAAATTGAGAAAATCATGAAAAATATGATTAAGGGAAGGCTGGCTGTTATGCTGTTTGCATTGCTGATGCCGCTGCTTGCAATGGGTGGTGAGCCCATAAGGAAAGTTCTATTCATCGGCGACTCCATGACCGGCTGGATGGCCGAGAGGCTTAATGCCTACGGGCAGAAAAATGGCTTTGAAGTGGCTACCTATACGTGGGATGGCTCCACTATTAAGAAATGGGCTTCCTCGCCGCGTCTGAGTCAGATTATCAAGGAGCAGAAACCGGACGCTGTGTTTGTGAGTCTCGGTATGAACGATATGTTCCAGACGCAACCGCAGGCTGCTCTGGGGAGTTATGTGCAGAAAATAAAGAATGCAGTGGGAGATGCCGATCTTCTTTGGATAGGCCCCCCCTCCTGGCCCGGAAAGAATCTCGGAGAGCCTTTCAATAAGTGGTTGGCTCAGACGCTGGGCAATAAGTTTTACAGAAGTTTCGACCTCACGCTTCCGCGTCAGAGCAAGACTAATCCTCACCCGACGCGGGACGGTATCATCAAATGGATGGATCAGGTGATAGAATGGATACCGGCCAATACAGACCTTAACTTTCCCGGGCTGGTGAAGCCGACGACTGCAGAGCGCCAGATGCAGAGGGGCAAGACGTTTGTCTACAAGCGTATGCGCGAGTCTCTTTGAGACACTCTGAGACTCTTTTCAGCCGATAATGTCAAGTATCTGCTGCGCTATTCCATCGCGCAGCAGAGCGTCTATGCGCTCACCTATCCGGCGGAAAACTGCCGGTGCTATCGTCTCATCTATCCATTCCGGCGCCTCATCGCCTCTGACGCTTGCCTGCAGAGTCAGGTCAGAGGGGCTGGATGCAGTGGCAGTTTCAGTATTAAGAATGTCTCGGATTTCGGTCTCAAGGGTCGCTGCCACATCGGGTAACAGTCGCCGTGAATTGTCGTCTACCTGATACTCGTCGGGGGCATATACCGACCATACGCATCGGCTCATTGCATCGAAGCCTAAGCGATAATGCCCGAGAGCGTCGGAGAAGGCATGAAGGGAAATGGAAAGTTTCATCGGAAGCTTAATACTCTTAGTGGTCGGTGTGTCATAATAGGCCATCTGCGGCGTTGCTTACGCCATTCGGCTTCGGTCACATACCTGTGTATGCTTCCTTCAGCCTCAGACTCAGCGCCTTGTATCTGTCCTATTCTTACAAACCTAAGGGGGTGCGTCAAAATGAAAAATTTTTTGACGCACCCTCTCGTTAGTTTACTTAAATCAGCGATTCATCAGATGTCAAGGGGAGTGTAAGGCATGTCGAACGCCTCAGCCACTGCCTTGTAAGTGATTTTGCCGTCAACGACGTTAACACCCTCAGCCAGACCGGCGTCGGCCTTGCAAGCCTCTTTCCATCCCATATTTGCGAGACGCAGAGCGTAAGGCATAGTGGCATTGGTAAGAGCGAGAGTAGAGGTGAAGGGGACAGCGCCGGGTATGTTGGCCACAGCATACTGGATCACGTCGTCTACAAGATATGTGGGCTCGGAGTGGGTAGTGGGGTGAGAAGTCTCGAAGCATCCACCCTGGTCGATGGCCACGTCTACCATAACAGAACCGGGCTTGAGGAGTTTCACCATGTCTTTGGTGATGAGATGAGGAGCCTTGGCGCCGGGGATGAGCACAGAGCCGATGACGAGGTCGGTGTGAGGAAGTTCCTCCTCGATGTTGTGAGTGGAAGAATAGAGAGTGCGGACATTCTTGGGCATGAATTCAGCACAGTGGCGGAGCGTTTCGAGCGAGATGTCGCAGATGGTGACGTCGGCACCGAGTCCGGCAGCCATGAGCGCGGCGTTGCGTCCTACGACGCCGGCACCGAGCACGAGAACTTTTGCGGGTTTCACTCCCGGCACGCCACCGAGAAGGATGCCTTTGCCTCCCTGAGGCTTCTCAAGAAATCTTGCACCCTCCTGCACAGACATGCGTCCTGCAACCTCACTCATGGGGATGAGGAGGGGGAGGCGACCGTCACGGCCACGAACAGTCTCGTAGGCTATGCAGATGGCTCCGCTCTTGAGCATTGCGTCGAGAAGGGCGCGGTCACAGGCGAAGTGGAAATATGTGAAGAGCACCTGGCCTTTGCGGACGAGTGCATATTCGGGTTCGATGGGTTCTTTTACCTTTATAATCATTTCAGCCTTGGCGTAGGTGTCCTCAATGGTAGGGAGGATGGAAGCACCGGCCTTGACGTATTCCTCATCGCTGAATCCGGAGCCGAGGCCGGCAGTGGCCTGAACATATACCTCATGGCCCGCTTTTACGAGCTCTTTGACTCCGGCGGGTGTGCAGCCCACGCGGTTTTCGTTGTTTTTAATTTCTTTAGGGATTCCGATTATCATTTCGGTAGAGTATTAAATAAGGTTTAACTTGGGTGGAGCACCCGGAGCGGAGAGGGCTTCTGATATTCCGGCCGTAAAGTTAAAAAAAAATCATTAAAAATCCTATTCCCGGCAGAAAAAATTTTTTCTGCACTCTATTTAATGAATAAGCGGCTGTGACTCAATGGCCGATTAGGGGCGCGGATAGACTCCCCTCGGTCTACGGCTCAACGTCTTGCCTCAGAGCAATTCTTAAAAACCGAAGAGGGTGCGCCAAAATTTTTCATTTCGGCGCACCCTCGCGAGTATTGGTCTAAATCGGATTATTTTTTACCCTTTTTAGCGGCCTTTTTGGGCTCAAAGCCGCGAAGGCGGAGAAGGGCGTGCACGTCAGGCTCGTGTCCGCGGAATCTCTTGAAGAGAACCATAGCGTCTTCAGTGTCGCCGCTTTCGAGGATGTTCTTCTTGAAAGAAGCAGCGGTTTTGGGGTCGAAGATGCCCTTTTCTTCGAAGAGCTCCCAGCCGTCAGCCTCAAGCACCTGCGACCAGAGGTAGGTGTAATATCCTGAAGCGTAGCCATCATCGCCGAAGATATGTTTGAAGTAGGGAGAGCGGTAGCGATAAGTGATCTCCTCGGGCATACCGATTTTCTCGGCCACCTGTTTTTCAAACTCGGGGACGTTGACGTTCTCGCCGTTATGCTTACCCCAGTTGAGGTCGAGGAGCGCTGCGCCTGCGAGCTCAGTGGCAGTGAAGCCCTGATTGAAAGCGCCGGCCGCCTGCATGCGCTCTATAAGCTCATCGGGGATAACCTCGCCGGTCTTGTAGTGCTTGGCAAAACCCTTCATGACTTCGGGAGAAGTGCCCCAATGCTCATTTATCTGAGAGCACATTTCCACGTAGTCGCGGTCAACGTTGGTGCCGGCCAGAGAGCGGTAGGGCGCCTGAGAGAGGATAGCCTGAAGGGCGTGGCCGAACTCGTGGAAGGTTGTTTCCAGCTCGTCGAGAGTGAGGAGGGCGGGGGTGTCGCCGGAGGGGGGAGTGAAGTTGCCCACGTTATAGACAATGGGGCGACGGGTCTTGCCATCGGCATAGAGGCCGCAAGACTGCATCTGCTCCATCCAAGCGCCCTGACGCTTGCTTGCGCGGGGGAAATAGTCGGTCATGAAGACAGCCACGTGCTCGCCGGTCTTGGCGTCCTGCACGTCATAGACGGTCACCTGATCCATGTATTTGGGAGCATTGGGCATCTCCACCATCTTGATGCCATAGAGGCGCTCAGCGGTGTTGAAGAGGCCTTTGAGCACGTTGTCTACTGCGAGATAGGGGCGGATTTCGCTCTCGTCGAAGTTATATTTGCTCTGCTTCACCTTGTCGGCATAGTAGTAATAGTCCCAGGGAGCAATCTTGAAGTTGCCACCGTTGGCGTCTACGTAAGCCTGCATCTCCTTAACCTCCTCAGCGCTACGCTTCACGGCGGGCTCAAAGACCTGCATGAGAAGATTTTCGGCAGCTTCGGGAGTCTTTGCCATCACGCGGGAAGTCATCATCTGCGCGAAATTGTCGAAGCCCATGATATGAGCCTTTTCTGCGCGGAGCTTGATGATCTGCTCTATTACGGGATAGTTATTGGTGTCGCCGTATGTGGCGAGAGTGGTATATCCGCGATACATAGCTTCGCGGAGGCCACGATTGTCGGCAGCCTGAAGCACGGGAAGACGGCTGGGGGCGTGAAGGGTGAATACCCAGAGGCCGTCAAGACCGCGAGCCTTAGCCTCTTCAGCAGCCTGAGCTATGGAAGAAGCGGGGAGGCCGGCGAGGTCTTCTTTGTCGTAGACCACAATCTTGAAATCATTGGTGGCCTTGAGGAGATTCTTGTTAAACTGGATGAAAAGGCGAGAAAGCTCATCGTTGACCTTGACGAGCTCAGCCTTCTTTTCGGGGGAGAGGGCAGCGCCCATTTCGGCAAACTGGCGGTAATACTTCTCAGTGACACGCTGCTGCACTTTGTTCATGCCGAGCTTGGTGCGGTTGTCATATACCTGCTTGATGCGCTGGAAGAGGAGGTCGTTGAGAATCATCTGGTTGGAAGCCTGATTCAGCAGGGGGATTGCCTCTTCCGACATCTGAGCGAACTCGTCGGTGCTGAGCGCTCCGTCATAGAGATAGAAAACGGCGGAGACGCGGTCGAGAATCGGGCTGAGGTTTTCGAGCGGGAGGATGGTGTTGTCGAAATCGGGCACAGCGCGATTGCGGATGATGTTATTAATGTTCTGCTCCTGCTCCGCGATGCCGGCCTTGATGGCAGGGATGAAGTCGGAGGTCTTGATCTTGTCGAACGGCGGAATCTGATATTCCGTGGTGTAGTCAGACAAGAAGGGATTTGATTCCTGAGCCATAGCGGGAATTGTTGTGGCAGCCAGTGATAAAGCGACAGCGGCTGCCGTCAGATACTTTCTTATCATTAGTTAGCTCTATTATAATAAATTAATTGTCGAAGTGGATAGCGAGGGGAGAGCTGGGTTATTGAGCTGCAGTCTCGGAGGGGGAGGGGAGAGCCTCCTCCTGCTTCTTTTGTTTCTTCATTTTGACGCGCATGGTGTCAAATCCTTTGCCGTAGACGCCATTGACGTTTGACTGAGTGATGAAGGCGTTGTCGTCTATTGACTTGACGATGCGGAAGATGGTGACAGATTCTATCTTGCGGCACCAGCACATCAGCACCTTCACATCCTGCTTGCTATACCATCCCATGCCGTCCATTACGGTGACACCGCGATGAGCCTCGGCGTTGATGCGCGATGCTATCTCCTGCCATTTGTGAGAGAAGATGACAAACTGGGTGGCCTGGCGGTTGGTATTGATGATAAGGTCACACATATAGGCTATGATGAATGTAACCACGAAGCCGTAGACCATAAGGGGCACGCGGGCCTCCAGACGCTCTGTGAAGGTGCCCTCGAAGGGGAGGAAAATGGAGCAGGCCACGATAGACATGTCCACGAAGATTATGGTGCGTCCGATGCTGACGTTGCTGACTTTGGAGACCATGGCGGCCACGATGTCAGTGCCGCCGGAGGAGCCGTTGTGGATGAAGATGAGGCCTACACCTGTGCCGCAGAGTATGCCCCCGAGGATTACGCTTATGGAGGTCTCCTGCATCAGCGGATGGTCGAGGTTTCTGAATATACCCTCCAGAATACCGATGAAAATCGAGATGAATGTAGCTCCGAAAATGGTGCGCATCACGAAGGTCTTGCCTACCACCTTGAAGGCCATGGCGAGAAGTATAAGGTTAGTGGCATACTGTGTGATGGCTACCGGAATCACCTTTCCGCTGGCAAAATAGACCAGCGTACTTATACCAGCCACGCCTCCGATGACCACCTCATGAGGCAGAATGAAGGCTACGAAGCCGATGGCATAAAGCAGAAGGCCGAAAAGGATTGCGGCATAGTCTTTGGCCTGGGTCATCAGGCTGTCATACTTTATCGTTGTCATTAGCTATAAATGGTTATTGCGTGTGAATGATGTTAGCGTGGATTAAAGCTGTTGTCAGTTTTAGAAATCATAGCCCAGAGTGAAGCTCCAGGCTTTTGAGGCGCCCCCGGCTGCGGAGTCCTTCCAGGGATGGGTGGCTCCGGCCCAGTAGTGCACTCCGAGATAATAGTGGCCGAGAATGTTGAGGCCGGTGCCGAATTTCAGTCCTGCGTCAAACTTGCGTGGCTCTATGCCCG
Organism: Bacteroidales bacterium; assembly: GCA_014800685.1. Lineage (GTDB taxonomy): Bacteria > Bacteroidota > Bacteroidia > Bacteroidales > Muribaculaceae > Lepagella. The sequence goes on along the minus strand of JAAVFQ010000024.1, from coordinate 49,417 downwards.
TCACTCCGGCTTCCGTGCCGGCAGGCACGTAGAGCGTTGATGAGAGGGAGTTTTTGAGAATGAGGGAGATATATGGGCCTGCATCTACACTCCATCTTACGTCGTCGCTGAGATTGAAGCGGATGGAGCAGACCACCGGGATATTGAAGGCATAGCTGCGTCGGTGGCCATATTGTATCATCTCGGCTGTCCCCTCCGGAGTGGTCACCATATTGACATAGGTGTGATTGCCGCTTCTTGATTGGAAGAAGAAGCCCGGCTGAATCACGAGATAATCGCGGAGCGCGATGTCTGCTACGGCGCCGATGTCGAAGCCAGTGCCCCAGGAGTTTTCGTTCCAGCGGTCGAAAATGTTCTTGTCAAGGGTGAGGTTGGAGGTATTCACTCCTATACGCGCGCCTATTCTGAACGGCACTTCCGGCGCTGAAGTGTCAAAAAAGTCGGCCCCACGGGCATGAAGGGCGCCAAGTGTGAGCAGCAGAGCGCAGAGGGCTCTGAGGCATGGGTGAAGGAATGACTTCATCTGATATCCCGTAGATTAAAAATTCATTCTTAAAAATGAGGTGATAAGCGGGTTTGAAATCAGTTGAGACGCGCTCATCAAATTTCTCACTTACTTACATTTAAGTCGAGTGATGATGCCTGCTTACTTTTACCTTTATAATCAAGTCGCAAAGTTAGCCAAATTTTCTGACACGCACCAAACCTTCCATTTAGAAATTTTGCACTCCGGGGCGCCTGCGATTCAGGCCCCCGTTCCGGTGATTTCTTCGGGAAGCTTAGGGGTAGCCCCTTTCTGTGTGCAGACAAAGGCTGAGGTCTTTACTGCCAGGGCGTGGGCTTCAAGAGTGGATTTCCCTTTGAGAAGGGCGGCAATGAAAGCTGCTGTGAATGAATCGCCTGCCCCTACGGTGTCGGCTACCTCCACGATTGGCGTAGGCTGGAAAGAAGTGCTCTCGCGTGTGAAGACGTAGCTCCCCTCCACGCCACAGGTGAGGATAAGTATTTCAAGGTCATAGCTTTCTGCCAGCTCCCGGCATTTTTTCTTAATGTCGGGACCGGTCATGTCAAGCATATTGCTGATGACTTCGAGCTCTTCGTCGTTGATTTTAAGAATATTGCAGCGCTCCATCGACTCGCAAAGCGTCTCTCTTGAGTAGAAGTTCAGGCGCAGGTTGGCGTCAAAGACGATGAGGGTGTTATTTTCGGCGGGCATTGCGTCAAGAAAACTGCGAATCGTACTTCCGGAGACGGGATTGCGCTGAGCAAGTGAGCCGAAGCAGACGGCGCGGGTCCTTTTGGCAAGAGCTTCTATGCGGGAAGTGAAAGGGATGTGATCCCAGGCTACGCACTCCATTATCTCATAGCGGGGGATGCCATTACTGTCGAGTGCTACGCGGACGGTCCCGGTGGGAAAATCGACGGTTTCAATAACATGTTCAAGCCCTTTGGCGTTGAAGTCTTCAAGGATTTCCCGTCCGAGCGCGTCATCACCTATGGCGCTCACCACGCATCCCGCCAGTCCGAACTGCGATATGTGATAAGCGAAATTGGCAGGCGCTCCCCCTATTTTCCTCTCTTCAGGAAGTAAGTCCCAGAGGAGTTCGCCCATTCCCACTACTAAGTTATTATCCTGATGGTTCATCCGGTAAGTAAGTATTGAAAATTAATTTATACTATATTCGCGCCAATTATTTAGTTGATTTCGGCGCGGGGCGAAGAAGAATATAAGCATATTCTCGACTGAGCGACAAGCCGGAAGCGACAAAAAAGAAGCCGAAGACAGTATAAAAGAATTCTAAACTCATATTATCTTTTAATTTGAATACTTACTTATTGGTCTTGAATGATTACTAATCCGTCGCTCGTCTCCGAGAGCCGTCCTATTCTATGAGAGTGTTAAATTCAAACACTCTATAAAATGATTGACCTTATGCTATCCAAAAGAGGGTGAACCGATTTTTTGCCGGTTCACCCTCTCTAAGAAGTTTAAAGTCATTGAGGAGGCTCATCCGAGTCTCAGATGGCCCAGATGAGATACATGGCGCCCCATGTGAATCCGGCGCCGAAGGCTGTCATCAGAATCTTATCGCCCTTCTTGAGGCGTCCCTTATATTCATCGAGACATAAGGGTATTGAGGCGGCCGAAGTGTTGCCGTAGTGCTGGATATTTACGAGCACCTTTTCGTCTGAAATGCCCGTGCGTCCGCTGACGGCTTCTATGATGCGGAGATTAGCCTGATGAGGCACGAGCCAGTCCACTTCCTCCACGGAGAGGTTATTGCGTTTCATCACGGAGAGTGTGGATGAGAGCATATCGCGGACAGCGTTTTTGTAGACTACGCGACCATCCTGATGGATGTAATGTTCGCGATTCTCCACAGTCTCGTGAGAAGCCGGTTTGGCTGAGCCACCGGCCTTCATGAGAAGGTTAGGCAGGCCATTGCCGTCAATGTGAAATTCACCGTCTACAATGCCCACAGGCTCCTCAGTAGGCTCCACGAGCACAGCGGCAGCAGCGTCTCCGAAGAGGGGGCATGTGGCGCGGTCTTCATAGTCAGTCATCGAGGACATTTTTTCGGCGCAGACCACAATGATTTTCTTGTAAAGGCCCGACTGGATATAGGCTCTGGCGGCCTGCATGGTGACGATAAAGCCAGCGCAGGCAGCCTGAATGTCGTAGGCGTAAGCGTTTTCAAGACCGCTCTCATGAGCGATTACGGATGCCGTAGAGGGGAAGCGATAGTCAGGGTTAGACGTAGCGCAAATAAGGAGTTCGATCTCTCCGGGGGCTGTGCCGGTCTCGGAGAGGAGCTTATTCACAGCCTTTACACCCATGAAAGAGGAACCCTTTTCGGGGTCCTTGAGAATACGTCTTTCTTTGATGCCCACGCGAGTGGTGATCCACTCATCGTTGGTATCTACCATTCGTGAGAGCTCATCATTGTCGAGCACGTATTCAGGCACGTATGATGCGATTCCGCTTATCTTGGCGTTTAACATTTCGTTATGCTTTGGAGTCGTTCCCCGCAGAGGTCGTCAGTAGCTTGATAGCCGGAGTGAGAATCACAAGATTCCGGAGTGAGAAGCAATTATCTTGACGCTCTTGCGTAGGGAGGCTCGCTTTGTAATATTTATTTTCTGCAGAGAGCCTGTCGGAGGGCGGCAGGGCATCACCGAGAGTCTCTGCGTATGTGCTGAGGGAGGGGGATAAAAGCGAGATAGCCGGGGCGCAGTTGATGCACTCGGCTTTTAAGGTCATCAGAAGTGAGCGGCGGGGGCCCACTGAGTCGTGGTGCCTCCGGCCGTCAGCATCCCTAATCAGATGGCTGCTTTCTCAATGGCGATTTTGCCACGATAGTAGCCACACTCTCCGCATACGTAGTGATATACGTGCCAAGCACCACAGTTAGGGCAGATGGCGAGAGTAGGGATAAGAGCCTTGTCGTGTGTGCGACGTTTTGCTGTTCTCGTGTGAGATTGTCTGCGTTTAGGATGTGCCATTTTCTATTTTAGTTTTAATTATTTACTTATGTAAGTTTATTATCGTTTTGTCTTAGCCGCGTGTGGGCGAGACGTAAGTTTTATTCCGATATGCGGGCTTCCATTTCAGGGTTGCATTCACCCTCCGGGTGGACAGCTCTCATGGGGATGGTGAGCTGCACGGTGTCGGCGAGAATAGGCGCGACGTCGAGGTCACGGCTTTCGTCGGGGATTATGAGCAGACCGTCTTTGGAATCGTCATAATCTTCACCATAGGTCACCTTAATGTCATATTCCGCCTCCACGGGGAGCTTTAGCGGGTCAAGGCATCTATGACACTCTACGGTGATTTCGCCTTCTGTGCGGAAGAGGATTTCGTAGTGGTCGCCACGGCGGTTGATGTCAACTGTCGCGTCGATATCGGAGTTTAAAATCTCCTCTCTCTCCAGCTCCTCAAAAAATGAGCGGTCGAGATGGAAGTCATAGTGATGTCCGCCTTCGCTCAGAGTGGCGATGGGGATATTAAACCGTTTGTCTTTCACTTCAGAAGTGTTTAGTATAGTTGAGTGATGCTTCAGCGTCGGCCTCTTGAGAGGGAGGCAGACCCGGAATCATCACACGCTTTTATGTGGTCAGTAAAAAAGCGCCACAAAGGTAGTGAGATTTTTGCAATCTTACAAATCCTTCGGGCACTTTTTTGCAATTCCGGGTCAGAAAGGCCCTAAAATTGGTATCTGTCGGGTCGCAGTGGTGTTATTTCACTACGACTTTAGAAGTTTTGTCGTTGAAGCGAACGATGTAGATGCCGGGCTGGAGTCCGGTTTTTCCGGTCTCAATGCCGCTGATGCTGAAGACGCGTGCGCCTTCGGGAGCGAAGATCTCGCCCTCTCCGCCGTAAACGGCGAAGTCTGCGTCAGTGATGCCCTCTACGCTTGCGCTTTTGTCGAGGCTGTTAGGCACGAAAGTGAAAATGTCAGACGTGGTGCTGCTGGGATATTTCATCTTGGCGCGAACGTATGCCTTCACCTGAGATGAAGCCGTAGATGCGAAGTAGTTCCATACGGTGTAGCAGTTGGTGTCTCCTACGTAATACTCGTTAAGATCCTGAAGGTAGCTTTTCTTAAGCGAGGGAGATTCTGTGTAGACAGTGAGGAAGTAGCCTTCGGCGCCGGGCACGCGATCCCAGAAAATCTCGAAAGCGTGGTCTGAGGGGCCGTCCGTGAGGAGGTTAGCCTTGAGGCCTGTGGGGGCAACTTCGGGTATCTCCTTGTCGATGTTATATTTCAGATAGACTTCGCCGGTTTTCTTGTCGAAGTTGATATCGCTGAGATAAGTGCCATATTTGTAGGGGCCGGTGGTCCATACAGGGTTGCTCGGATGGAGAGCGGTGGGCATTGAGGGCTCAAGGTAAGAGTTGGAAGGCTCTGTGCCCCACACGTAAGAAGTGGGAGACGAAGTGCGCGAGGGCATTACGTTTACTCTTGAGACTCCGTTGCAGTTCACCTGATTGTTAGTCCAGGTTTTCCAGTCGTAGTTGATATGCCAGATGAGCATACCCTCTTCGGGCATAGTGCGGTCCCAGCCCTCCTGAGTACGGCTTTCTATGATATAGAATTCATTGTCATAGAAGAAGTTGACGGGACGGGGAGGACGGATCTGGATTCTGGCAGCCTTGTTGGCTTTGCTCAGCGAGGGGACGGTGATTTCGTGACCCTGATCATCGTAGTCGTCAAATTCGAGCCAGTGGCACACCCATTTCTCATAGGCGCTGAACTGTACGGGGCAGGTGGAGTAGTCATTGTAGGATGCATGGTCCATGACAGAGCGCTCACCGGGAGAGGAAGTATTGCCGCCGTTGGTGTCATAGAGGTCGGGGAGCCCGAGCACATGGCCGAATTCATGCACAAAAGCGCCGATACCGTCGAGATAGGGCTGCTCTGCGCCTGCGGGTATTTTGTAGTTCAGCTCATTGGAGCAAGCGTATGGGCCCATTCTCTTTCCGTCGAGGTAGAGGGGTTCGAGGCCGAGTGTGCCGCTATATTTGTTGGTATAACGGTCGAAGTCGGCCTGATGGGGCCAGATTGTAGTAGCCCTGTGGCTGTCAGCCTGTCCATAGCCGGAGTAGAAGAAGAAGACGGTGTCGATGTCTCCATCCCCGTCGTAGTCATACTTGGAGAAGTCCATGCCCTCTTCGTCGAGCTCTTTGAGAGCCTGCTCGATGGCGGCGCCGAAGCGAGCGGTCTTGCCTGCACCGGAGAAAGAGGTGTTGGCGCCCACATACCACTCGGAAGGCTTGTCTACCTTGACTACTCTTGTGACGTCGAAGATAGGCTTGAAGAGGCCGTTGGATGATGAGATGTAGTAGTCACGGGCAGAGCCGCAGGAACCGTAGTCGGAGTATCCCTCTTCGTTGAGCATCTTTGAGATGGCCTCCTGAGGGTTTGGTACGGTGAAGGGGGTGTCGGCAAATTCAATGAGCACCACGAGGCTGTGCACGTTGTCGCCGATAGTGGGGAAAGTGGTACGGCCTTCTACGTCATCGATAGGGGCCATACGGGTATTTTTCTTTATGGGTTCGAAGTTGAAAGGTTTCACTTCGGCGCGGAGCTGGTTGAGATTGGCGATAGAGCTTGACTTCATCTTGACGCCGCCACGGACAGCGGGGACCCAATAGCCGTTCTGGGCGCGCTCGACGATAGTTTCTTTGTCGTCGGCGAGGGTGTAGAAGTTGAAGCGCTCGTCGCCGTTGTTGATGACATTGACGACAGAGCCGTCGGGGTTTGTCATCTTGATTACGGAATTGGGGTTTGCCGGACGTCCGAAAAGGAGCGCCGGAGCCGCAATAGCCGCTAAAGATAGGATATGTCTTGCCTTCATACGTATAAAGAATTTAATCGTTTCGGTAGCTTTCCGGCGAGGGGCCGGGAAGCGAGGTGATGAGGGTTGAATAATTAATTTGTGTAAGTGCGGAGTGGGATGAGTGTGAAAAGGTGTGGCCTGTGCAATTAGTGTGCAGCACGCGGATGCAAGCATTAAATGTCAGTAAAACTTCCCGAATTAACACTTCCCAAAATCTTGCCTTACGTGTCTGATTCAGATGTCAGGTAGCCTTTTCCCCGCGTGGGGGAAAGGCTTGTCGTGTACCTCCGAGGAGAATCGAACTCCTATCTAAAGTTTAGGAAACTTCTATTCTATCCGTTGAACTACAGAGGCGTCTGAGCTGCCGTCTTGCGATTACGGCAGTCTTCGGAATGCAAAATTAATGTTTTTCCATGCGAAAAGCAATAGCGAGGAATGATTTTTTTACCCAAAAAAAGTTAATTCTTTGATGTCGGGCATCTTTTATGATAATAAACGGCAGAATCAGCCGATTATTAGACCGTTTACCACAAAAAATGTTAAGGGCGCCGGGGTGATAACATTTCTTCGGTGGCGGAGGACTTATCAGTGTGGAAGAATTGAGGCATAGAGTTGCTCCCATTTGGGAATAACTTTTTCTGCCTCGTAATTGGCGGCCGTGCTGATGGCGTTTCTGCCCAAGGTCTTTCGTAGGTCGGGATGCTCTATAAGGCGTATTATCTGGTCTGCGAGGGCATGAGTGTCATTAAGCGGGACAAGGAGGCCGTCGTGCCCGTGGGTAATGATGGATTGCGGACCGTTGGGGCTGTCGAATGAAACGGGCGGTAATCCACATCTCATTGCCTCGATAATCGTCAGTCCAAATCCTTCCACGCGAGAGGAGGATATCAGAGCGGAGTGGCGGAGATATTCATTTTCAATATCTTCTACGGGCTTATGCAAAGTGATGACGTCTGCCAGCTGAAGGTCGGAAATTTGCTTTTGGAGGTCCTTTTTCAGAATGCCATCCCCGAAGATGTGGAGCTTCCAGTCGGGGTGCTTTTTTGCGACGATGCTCCATGCCGCTATCATCATGTCGAACCCTTTTTCACGCGAGAATCGTCCGGCGGCAATCATTGATTTTGAAGTGAGAGGAGCTGATTGGTCCGGAAGGTTTTTTATGAAGCCCGGAATTACTGCAATATTCTCAATCCCTTTCCAGGCAAGTTTGTCTTTGCGAGTCAGGCAAACGAGGCAATCATATCCCTTCACGGCGCGATATTCTACAAATGAAAGATATCGGTCTATCAGTTTCCAGACTCCCGGGCGAGATTGCAGCATCCGATTGTCATGACAACCATGATGTTCCACAATTTTTTTGCTTCCGTCTTTAATGTGGGGCAGAAACCTCAATTCTTGGTGAAAAGTGGATGTGGTAATGTCAGGACTAAGGGATTTCAGGAGTCTTGTGAGGAGTCGCTTATGTCTCTTTTGAAGTTTGCGACGTGAAAAATATCTCTTGAGCAGGCTGAGGGATAAGGTGTCGGGGTATAGTAGATCCAAATCTATTCTTTTCACATTGTGGTGTAATGTGAATGCATCCGGTCTGCCATCCTGGTCAGTGGTGATAAAGAAAACTTCATGACCGTGTGAAGCCATAAGATTGGCCTTGTAGGTTATGATACGCCTCAAACCATCCAGAATATATGTATTGGGGAGACAAAATGCTATTTTCATTGGTAAGGCAATTTCTGGGAGTAAAGATACAATCTTTATTTGACAAATGCAAATCCGAGTCAACGCCATGTGGTAAAATCCGGGAGAAGAAGAGGAAATGGGTGGTATAAATAAATGTCTGAGATTCATGCGGTTAAAAATAAAATAAGCCTTAAAGTTGCAAGGAATGCGATTTTTTCTTACTTTTGTATCTTGTAAAAGACCGCCGGAGGCATATTGGCGTTCGTGCGGCCGGTAAATGAAAATATCAGAGTTTACTTGAAATGGATTTATTCGATAAAATAAGCGAAGACATCAAGAAAGCGATGCTCGCTCGCGACAAAGTACGCCTGGAAGCACTTCGCGGTGCCAAAAAAGAATTTCTGGAAGCAAAGACAGCCAAGGGAGCCAATGGAGAGCTTTCCGATGAGACTGCTACCCGCATTTTGGTGAAGATGGTGAAGCAGCGCAAGGAGAGCGCAAAAATATATACCGAGAATAATCGTCCGGAGCTTGCAGAGGGTGAGCTTGCAGAGGCAGCCGTTCTCGAAGAGTATCTCCCCAAGCAGCTCAGCGGAGAGGAGCTTGAGGCCGAGATACGCGCCATAATCGCCGAGACGGGAGCCGCCGGGCCTCGTGATATGGGTAAAGTGATGGGCGTGGCCACCAAGCGTCTTGCCGGGCGCGCAGAGGGGCGCGCAGTCTCCGAGGCAGTGAAGAATATCTTGAACACTCTCTAATTCTCTCTGAAAAATATCCGATATACTTATGCTGACACTTGCCACTATAAAGGCTGATCCGGAATATGTGATTAGCCGCCTTGCCGTCAAGGGATTTGACGGACGTGAAGTGATAGAGAGAATACTGAAGGCCGACACCGAGCGCCGCTCCCTTCAGGCATCTACAGAGGCCGATGCCTCTCGCCTGAAGAAGCTTGCCGCCTCTATCGGAGCCCTGATGAAGGAGGGCAACCGCGAAGAGGCTGAAAAGGTTAAGGCCGAAGTGGCCCGTATAAAAGAGGCGCAGAAAGAGATGCAGAGCCGCCTGGATGAGGCTGCCGCCGAGATGACCAATCTGCTGCTCGGAGTGCCTAATCTTCCCAATGAGAATGTGCCGGAAGGAAAGTCAGAGGCCGACAATGTAGTGGAGAAGACCGGCGGTGAAATACCCGAACTCGGCCCCGACGCTCTCCCTCACTGGGACCTCGCAAAGAAATATAATCTCATAGACTTCGAGACGGGAGTGAAGGTGACCGGAGCCGGCTTCCCCTTTTATGTGGGTAAAGGCGCCCGCCTGCAGCGAGCCCTCATCCAGTTCTTCCTCGATGAAGCCTGGAAGGCCGGATATGTGGAAGTAGAGCCCCCCTTCGTGGTTAACGAGGCGAGCGGATATGGCACCGGCCAGCTCCCCGACAAAGAGGGTCAGATGTATCACGTCACTCAGGATAACCTCTACCTCATCCCCACGGCCGAAGTGCCCGTCACCAATATCTATCGTGACGAGATACTACCCGGCGACTCCCTGCCCCGCAAAAATTGCGCCTACTCCCCCTGCTGGCGCCGCGAAGCAGGAAGCTACGGAAAGGATGTGAGAGGCCTCAATCGTCTGCACCAGTTTGATAAGGTGGAGATAGTGCGAATAGAGAAGCCGGAGAACTCCTACGCCGCCCTTGAGGAGATGAAAGACCACGTGCAGGGACTTCTCGAAAAGCTCGGCCTCCCCTGGCATATACTCAGACTCTGCGGCGGCGACCTCTCTTTCACCTCGGCCATCACCTTTGACTTCGAGGTCTACAGCGCCGCGCAGGGCCGCTGGCTGGAGGTCTCTTCAGTCTCCAACTTCGAGACTTATCAGGCCAATCGTCTGAAATGCCGCTATCGTGACGAGGAGAAGAAAATCCGCCTCTGCCACACCCTCAACGGCTCGGCTCTGGCCCTCCCCAGAATCGTCGCCGCTCTGCTTGAGAATAATCAGACCCCGGAGGGGATAATCATCCCTGAGTGTCTGCGCAAATATACGGGCTTCGACATTATAGACTGACAGGAGTCCCCGGCAGACGGCAAAAGCAAGTTTCAAAAATATTAACTACCCCCCCCTATATACTCCGAATTATGGCAGAAGGATACGTAAGCAAAGAGGAGAAGAAAATTCCCATCAACGACCCCTCAGGACGTTGGAGCGACCTGACGCTCCTCCCCGAATGGGAAGAGAAATATTATGACGTCTACACCGTGAAGAAACATGGCAAATGGGTCATGCTCAAGGCACTCAAGAAGGAATACAGGGATAATCCCGAATATCGCAAGCGCCTCGAACATGAGTTTGACACCAGATATAACCTGGCTCATCCCAACATCGTGATGGTCAATGACCTCGAGGATGTGCCCGGCGTGGGAATGGCCATCATCACCGACGACGTCTATGGATATTCCCTCCGCAGGCTTATAGATGAAAAGCGCCTCACGCCTAAGATTATCCGCAGGCTTGAGACTCAGCTCCTCGACGCCATGGAGTATATTCAGGAGAATCACATAATCCACGAGCCTATTTCCCCGGACAACATTATCTTCACCGAATATAATGAGAATCTGAAGCTTATCAACGTGGGTTATGACCAGACAGATTCCCTCTCCGAGCAGGACACGCAAGAGGATATAGAGAGCTATGGCCGCGTGCTTCTTGAAGTGCTCGACCATCTCCCCGCCAAGCTTCCCCGTCTGCGCAAGGTGGCCGACAAATGCGTGGACCCCGCTCATCCTTTCCACTCCATTCCTCAAGTGGAGCTCGCCATAGAAAAGCGTTCGGCCAATCAGATTTACGTCATCCTCTGCATCTTCATCGCCATAATGGCCGCTCTGATAATCTGGCTTACAGTGTCGATGTAATAAAGACTCCCAAGCATGGTAGAAATCAAACGAATAGAGCCCACAAAGAGCAGTCTGAAGCGATTCACTCAGTTTCAGATAGATCTCTATAAAGGCAACCCTTACTACGTGCCCCCACTGATTAGTGATGATGTCAACACGCTTCTCCCCTCGGAAAATCCCGCCTTCGACTTCTGCGAGGCGGCCTATTTCATGGCTTATCGTGACGGAAAGCCCGTGGGACGCATTGCCGGAATCATCAATAATCAGGTCAATAAAGACCATGGCCACAATAATGCCCGCTTCGGCTTCATAGACTTCATAGATGATGAGGAGGTCTCGGCAGCTCTGATGAAGGCTGTGGAGGACTGGGCCCGCTCAAAAGGGAAAGATAAACTCATAGGGCCGCTCGGCTTCACCGACCTTGACCATGAGGGTATGCTCGTGGAGGGATTTGACGAGCTCTCCACGATGGCCACCATCTACAATTATCCATACTATCCGCAGCATCTTGAGAAACTCGGATATGAGAAGGAGTCAGACTGGGTGGAATTTCTGATGACCGTCCCTGAAGCCATTCCCGAGCGCTATGCCCGCGTGGCCGAGATAGTGAGGAAAAAATTCGGCTTCGAGGTGCTGAAATATAAGAACCGCAAGCAGCTGAAAGCTGACTATGGCGAGGCCCTCTTCCACTTAATCAATGATGCCTACGCAGGCCTATATGAGTATTCAAAACTGTCTGACCGGCAGATACAATATTACATAGACATATACCTCGGACTGCTGAATCTCGATCTGGTCACTCTGATAGTAGACCGCGAGAAACGCCTCGTGGGAGTCGGCATCTCCATGCCCTCCATGAGCCGTGCGCTTCAGAAGTCGGGCGGTCGCCTGTTCCCCTTCGGATGGTATCATCTGCTCAAAGGGCTTAAGGGGAAGAACGACCGGGTAGACTTGCTGCTCGTGGCTGTAAAGCCCGAATTTCAGAGCAAAGGCGTCAATGCACTACTATTCACTGACCTTATACCCCACTATCAGAGACTGGGATATAAATATGCTGAATCAAACCCGGAAATGGAGACTAACAACAAGGTGCAGAGCCAGTGGGAACTCTTTGAGAACAGACAGCACCGCCGACGCCGCTCCTTTGCAAAAAATCTTAAATAAGATTGAGTTTATTTTTTTAAGTAATTTCGAAAAATTAAACGATATATGTGAGATGAAGACTCTTGTACCATAAAACTTGCCCTTTTGGGCTAATTTCACGTTGTCTCTCAGTCAGATATGCTTATATCTTCCTTCGTTTCGCCTCGAAATTATCTCCAAAATACCTTCGTTTTATATGTACATTAATTTTTCTCACTTACTTACCGAATTAAACATTAGATTAATTTAACCCGATGAATACCCTTACCAACACTGATTACTCCTTCAAGGGACAGAAATCTCTCTATCACGGAAAAGTGCGTGATGTCTATGACATAGATGACAAATATCTCGTAATGGTGGCTACCGACCGCATCTCCGCCTTTGACGTAATCCTCCCCGAAGGGATACCCTACAAGGGGCAGGTGCTCAATCAGATAGCTGCGAAATTTCTTGACGCTACGGCCGACATCGTGCCTAACTGGAAAATCGCCGTGCCCGACCCGATGGTGACCGTCGGCCTCAAGTGCGAGCCTCTGAAGATAGAGATGATAGTGCGCGGCTATCTCGCAGGCTCGGCCTGGAGGGAATATGCAGCCGGCAAGCGTGAGATATGTGGCGTGGCTCTTCCTGAAGGCCTCCGTGAGAATGAGCGTCTCCCTCATCCCATCCTTACTCCTACTACTAAGGCCGATGCCGGTCATGATGAGAATATTTCCCGCGAGGAGATAATCGCTCAGGGTATAGTGCCCGAAGATGTCTATGAGCAGGTGGAGAAATATGCGCTCGCCCTCTTCGCCCGTGGCAGCGAGATGGCCGCCGACCGCGGTCTTATTCTCGTGGACACCAAATATGAATTCGGACTTCATGACGGCAAGGTGATTCTTATCGATGAGATACACACCCCCGACTCCTCGCGCTATTTCTATGCCGATGAGTATGCCAAACGCTTCGAAAAGGGAGAGGAGCAGCGTCAGCTCTCCAAAGAGTTTGTGCGTAAATGGCTGATAGCAAATGGATTTATGGGCAAGCCCGGCCAGAAAGTGCCTGAGATGACTCCTGAATATTGCAAGGAGGTGTCGCAGAGATATATAGAGCTCTACGAAAGCATCACCGGCGAGAAATTCGTGCCGGCGGATGAGGCTGATCTGGCCGCCCGCATTTATGACAATACAGAGAAATGTCTGGCGCAGCTCTGAGCCATAGACATTATTGCGTCTGCATCTGAAAAATGAAAGATAATAAAAAATGTGTGTCGACCGGTTCCCCTCGGGTGGAATCGGTCGACCCGTACACAGACACTCGTGCCAAGGGGGAACAGGTGGAGGAAATGTTTGACTCTATCGCGCCGGCCTATGACTTTATGAATACGGCCATGACCTTCGGAATGCACAGGGCATGGCGGGACAAGGCGCTGAAAATGCTCGCCGACCACCCTCACGAAAGGATACTCGATGTGGCCACAGGCACGGGGGATGTGGCGCTCAGGATGCATGAGATATTTCCTGATGCCGCAATCACCGGAATTGACCTTTCCGAAGGGATGCTCAAGGTTGCGCGCGAAAAGGCTGCCGCGCGTCCCGGCGTGGCCGAAAAGGTGAGCTTCAGCAAAGCCGACTGCCTCGCACTCCCCTTTGAGGCGGAGACATTCGATGTGGTGACTGTGGCTTATGGAGTGAGAAATTTTCAGGAACTGGCTAAGGGATATGGCGAAATGCTTCGTGTGCTGAAGCCGGGGGGGATGATATGCGTCATAGAGCTTTCCGAACCTGAAAACCCCCTTATGCATCTTGGCTACCGCATATATTCGCGCGGTCTTATTCCACTTGTGGGGAGGCTGGTGAGCGGCGATTCGCGCGCATATACCTATCTGCCTGAGAGCATCGCTGCCTGCCCCCAGCGTGAGCGAATGACGGGACTTATGGAGCAAGTAGGCTTCGCTTCCGCCTCCTTCCGTTCGCTCTTTCCGGGAGCTGTCACTATATACACGGCATTCCGCCCCAAAACTCCACGTCCTTAAAATTTCATATATGCTCATGAAAAGTAAAGTTATTCCGGCATGCCTCCTTGCAGTAGCAGCCCTTACGCTTCATACGGGAGCGACCACCCCTCTGCAAACCGCCGACAGCGGAGCAATAGAGCGTCATCGCATCTTTTCGCCGCAGATGGGCGATACGCTGACAATAGACGTATGGATGCCGGCTTCATATCGCTATGGCGAGGAGCCGCGCAGTGTGCTCTATATGCACGACGGCCAGAATCTCTTTGATAAAAACACTACATGGAACGGCCAGAGCTGGGAAATGGACGTAGTGGCCGATTCGCTTGAAAATGCCAAAAGGATTTATGCGCCCCTGATAGTCGGAATCCATAGCGTGGCCGGGACGAGAATAGGTGATCTCTGTCCGCAAAGAGCTTTGGATTATGCAGCCTGTGAGCTTGACTCAATGGGTAAAATCACTGCTGGCGAGCTTCGTGGCGCCCGTTATGCAGCCTTTATCGTAGAGACGCTGAAACCATTTATCGACGCCAACTATAACGTCAGCCCGGCGCCGGAAGAGACCTACGTCATGGGCTCCAGCATGGGCGGCTTGATGTCGCTCTATCTTCTGAGCGAGTATCCGGAGGTGTTTGGAGGAGCCGGTTGTCTATCCACCCACTGGGTAGGAAGCAATGAAGATAAGGGATGCTTCCCGGAGGCAATGATGGAATATATGCGGGAACGTCTGCCCTCACCCTCAGGCCACCGACTCTATTTCGATTATGGCACCGGAGCCTACGATGAAAATTATGCTCCCTGGCAGCCGGTAGCCGACTCCATAGCCAAGAAGAGGGGGTATGAAGAGGGTGTCAACTTCATGACCGTAGTGGCCGAAGGAGCCACACACAATGAGGATGCCTGGCGAAGCCGAGTGCACATACCGCTGCAATTCCTTTTCACGCCGGCCTGCTGCAAGAGAAATAAGCGGCCATAAAACTAAGCAGGATGTGTCAAGACACACCCTGCTTTTTTAGACCCGTAAGAATTGGTGAGAGATTTTTAAGCTGTCTTTTTTGAAAGGTCAGTCCACATCATACTTCTCGAAGACACTGTGCTTGGATTTGAACTCAGGAACCGTGCGCTTCATAGTGATCACCATTTCCTGAACATCCACGGCCTCGCTAAGCTCCTTGAGGCGAAGCATGGTCTTGCGGGCAGTCTCATATTCATATTCGCGCACTTTGGCCACAAAAATTCGTTTGTGAGAGGTGGGGAGAGTGTTTTCCTTAGTGGCGAGCACCTCTTCATAGAGCTTTTCTCCGGGGCGCAGACCGGTATATTCGATATTGATGTCGATATCGGGACGATAGCCGGCAAGATGAATCATACGTTTGGCAAGGTCGGCAATCTTGATGGAAGTGCCCATATCGAAGACGTAGATATGCGTGCCGGTAGCAATAGTGGCGGCATCCATCACCAGACGGCAAGCCTCCGGGATGGTCATGAAGAAACGTCTTATCTCAGGGTCAGTGACAGTGACCGGGCCTCCGCGCTCTATCTGCTCAGTGAAGCGAGGTATGACCGAGCCGTTGGAGCCTAACACATTGCCGAAGCGGGTGGTGACGAAAGTGGTCTTCCCCTTCACCAGACCCTTTTCAAGAGCGAGGCCAAGCGACTGCACGTAAATCTCGGCAAGGCGTTTCGTGCATCCCATGATATTGGTAGGATTGACAGCCTTATCGGTGGAGACCATGACCATTTTCTCCACATCATACTCCACGCACTTATCGGCCACGTTTCTCGAGCCGTCAACGTTGACGAGGACAGCTTCGCAAGGATTCTCCTCCATAAGGGGGACATGCTTGTAGGCAGCGGCATGAAAGACCACCTGGGGATGATAGTGGCGGAAGATATAGTCAAGTCTCTGGCGGCTTCTGACATCGCCGATTACGGGGACGAAGTTCAGCCAGGGATATTTGTCTTCAAACTCAAGCCGGACGTTGTGCAGAGGTGTTTCGGCATTGTCGAGCATTATGAGACGGCTCACGCCAAGACCGGCGAGCTGACGGCATAATTCAGAGCCGATGGAGCCGGCCGCGCCGGTGACCATGACCACTTTGCCTGCGAGACCCCGTTTCACCTCCTCCATGGGAATCTTAATCTCCGGGCGTCCCAGTAGATCTTCAATTTTTATTTTTCGGATGGTGCGGGAGAGCTGAGAGGAGTTGGTGACCTCATCTATCTCCGGAGCGACGAAGACCTTCAGCGCGGTCTTCTGGGAGAGAGTGAGGAGACGGTCTTTCTCATGCTGAAGGTCGGCATGATGAGCGAAGAGGAGGCCGGAGAGTCCCATTTTCTCTTTCATGCGGATAATTTCCTCCGGGTCGTGGAAGTGAAGCACGGGGAGTCCGAGGAGCAGTTTGTTGTCGGAAGGCTTGCCCGGGGCAAGAAATCCTACCACTTGATAGTGAGGGGAATGTCTGAGCCGGGTAAATGTGGAGGCTGCTTTCTCGTCGGTGCCGTAGATGAGCACGCGATTGCCTCCTATGTCTTTATTGACTTTTCCGATAAGGAAGCGATATACCATGAGCATCAGCACTCTGATGAGGAGCATGGCAGCCACGGTGATAAAGAAGTCAAGCGCAATGAGGACTACTGCGAGGGCTGGAGAAGAAATGTAGCGTGCGGCTATCATCCATCCGGCCACGATAGACATTATCAGCTCCTTGCATGCCACCGCGAAGCACATTTGCACAAACTCGTGGAGAGTGGAGTAGCGGATGATGGAGCGGTAGATTCGCGTGGCATAGAAGGCGATGATAGAGGCGATGAATGCCCCTACGAGCCACGGAAAGATAATGAGAAGTGGAGATAAAGTAGCCCCGAGAAGTGTGCACAGGATAAGGACAAGACCGGAAGCAACGAGCGATGTGATGACGTCGATAGTCAGCACAATCGATGCCTTCAGGTAATCATTGGAACGAATTTTATTTAGCATCTCAGGTAAATTTTCATAGGAGCGGTGAGGGCGCTCTCAGTGATGGCCGGAGGGCGCTCTCACGCAAAATCGCACAAAAGGCGACCGCAAAATTACTAAAATATTATGATATATGCAATTTTAGAAAACTGGAAAAATAGCAAAAATATCATTGAAAATAGCCTGTGGCTGTGAGGATGAGCGATGGAATGTTACACAATTCTCAGTTTCGCGGGAGTATGTTTGGCAAGGAAAAATAAATTATCTATCTTTGCATGAGGATTTCCATTATCGGCCTCCCGGATGAATAGAAGCAGCAATCATAAACGAATAGCCGGCAACACCCTTATGCTTTACGGGCGCATGCTGCTGGTGATGCTTGTCTCGCTCTATACGTCGAGAATCGTTCTGGCTGAGCTTGGGGTGGAAGACTACGGTATTTTCAACGTTGTAGGAGCCGTGGTGTCTATGCTCTCTTTCGTCAATGCCTCCATGGTTCAGGCTACCCAGAGGTTTATGGCCTACGACCTGGGGCGGAAAGATCCGGAGCGTCTGAGCAAGACATTCAGGAATGCCCTTTTCATTCATCTCTGTATAGGACTGATAGTCTTAATTTTGGCTGAGACGATTGGATTGTGGTTTCTGAATGTTGAGATGAATATACCCCGGCAGAAGATGGAGGCGGCCAACTGGGTGTTTCAGTGTGCAGTCATTTCCTACGTATTGAGCATAGTCCGCGTGCCATTTGTCTCGGCTATGATAGCCCGGGAACGTATGCGCACCTACGCGATGCTCGGAGTGATAGACGTGGGGTTAAAACTGCTTGCAGCCCTCTCTCTGACGCTTGTGCCCGAAGGCAAACTGAAAGCATACGCGCTGCTGATGTTGACCGTCTCGCTCGGAGTCACCGTTATTTATGTGGCGCATAGTCGCAGGAGCTATCCGGAATGTCGTTGGGGGCGTCCCTCGGATAGAATTCTCTTTAAAGATATATCGGGATTTGCCGTGTGGAGTTTGGTGGGAAGTCTGACCGATGTGCTTAAATGGCAGGGATGCAATGTCTTGCTCAATATTTTCTTCGGCCCGGCGGTTAACGCGGCGTATGGCATTTCCGTGCAGGTGAATGGCGCTGTCAATGGTTTTGTGCAGAACTTTACTACAGCCGTCCGGCCGCAGATAGTCAAGAACTATTCGAGCGGTGACTACGAGGAGATGAGGCGTCTGATGCTCGAGGGGTCGAAATTCTCTTTTCTGCTGATGTCGCTGCTCTCTTTCCCTCTTATAATGGTGGCCGACCCTCTTATTCATTTCTGGCTGGTGGATGTGCCGGACTATGCCGTGGGGTTTACCCGGCTTGTCATCATCGATTCCGTCATAGAGTCGCTTGCCCCCTGCATGTCGGCGGCTATCCAGGCGACAGGCAGGATAAAGAGATACCAGCTGGTCATCGGAGGGACACGGCTTCTCAATCTTCCCATCGCCCTTCTCTGCCTTCTGGCAGGCTGTGGACCTACGGTAGTGTTTGTAATAAGCATCGGCGTGTCGCTGGCCACGATTCCGGAGCGAATCGCAATAATGAAGAGCCTGATACCCGAATTTTCGACAGGGGAAATTATATGGAGGGTTTTCCTACCGGCATTTGCAATTATGAGCATCTATGGCGCCATCTTCATAGCCTCGGGCTCCCTCCCTGCCCTTTGCTTCATGCATCGGATTGTCCCCGGAACTCCGGTTGCCTTAGCGATAGGGGGGCTCGTCTCATATACTATAGGACTTAATAGCATGGAGCGTACTCTTATCTGCAATTTAATAAAAAGGAGGATTTCGGCATGAGGATTTTTCTAACTGTTATATGCCTCTGCTATTCGGCTCTCTGCTATTTTCAGATGAAGGAGATAGCGGCGGATGCTGAAGTTGCGGAGGAAAGAAGAGTCGTGCATCTGAGCGTAGATGACGTCGAGGCCTTCTTTGACCTTATCAGGCATGAAGAGCAGTTCCCGTCATTGTTTGACCATCCCTTTTTCGGCTATCTGAAGAAGCTTCATGAAAAGAATGGGATGAAAGTGACACTCTACACCTACGAGACGCTGGGAACGGATAGTCTCCGCTCTGTGCCCTCCCGATACCGAAAGGAGTTGAGAGATAATGCCGGCTGGCTTAAAATAGGTTTCCACTGGCCTCATCCTGAATTTAAGGAGGGGATAAGCGCGGAAAGTTTCCGTCGCTCCTACGAGAACGTGAACGAAGCGATTTGCGATATGGCCGACTCAACACTCCTTGCTCCGGCCCTAAGGCTACATTACTTCTATGGTCCCGATTCGCTGCTTCGCAGTGTGGAGAAATGGCCCGTGCTGCTCACGGCCGATGATGAGCATCGGCCCAGTTATGATCTCAGTCCGAGTCTGCGCGAAAGGCTTAATCGCTCAGGGAGTATACAGTCAGGCTCACGCCGATATGTGAAGACCGATATGAGGATAGAGGGACACCTTAATATGCGCCACAGGCTCAGAGCTCTCGGTCATCCCGACACGCTTGTGATATTCACTCACGAGTGGGCTCTTACGCCTCAACCGATGAAGAGGGTGGCAGCAACCCTGATTTATAACCGGCGGCTGCAATGCAGTGCTCTTAACAGAAGAAACCTCGAACTGACGCTCCGCTGGCTCGGCGAGCATAAATATGATTATACCTTTCTTTAGATAAGAAGAGAGGAGTGTGGAGTTAAAAGTTGTTAAAAATCTGCCGAACGCCGATAAAAACTTCCGGTTAAGTGGCGATTGGGTTTTGAGGTGAAATTTTTTGATTATATTTGCAATTCATAGCTTTAAGCGTTTCATCATTTACTTATAATTGCAAACCAGATTGTGAAAAAATTATATATCTTTTCTCTTGTAGCGCTTGTCGCCTTCACTGCGGCGTCCGAGAATTTCACGTCGCTCACTCTGCTGACGCGCGACGGAAAGGAAATCAATCTATCAGCTGAAAACCTGACGCTGACCTTCGCCGACGGAGCGCTCGTCTGCGGGGAGGCTGCCGGTAACCTCCGCTATGAGGTGGCCTCGCTTCAGGAAATGTATTTCAGCGATAACACTCCTCTGGGCATAGAGACGGCTCAATGGGAAGAGGAGACTGCGGTGACGGTCTATGGATTGTCCGGAGAGCCGAGAGGTGTTTTTGCGTCAGAGGAAGAGGCGAGAAAGAATCTCTCCTCCGGGCTGTATTTATTTAAAATGCGTGAAGAAGTCAGAAAGGTGCGTGTGAAATGAAAAGATTGATTATAGGAACTCTCTGCGTGGCTGCAGGTCTATCCTCTTCCGCCAAGTCGCTTGTGATAAAAGACAAAGATGTCTCAAGACTGTTTCCCGCTGCTGAGGTGGGAAGGGTGGCTTTCTCCGGCACTGACGAGCTCACGCTGCTCGGGAAAAAATTTGTTCTTTCCGACGGCATGGAGATATCCGTTTCCGATGAAGAGGTGGCCGCCCGGAGCGTAGTAGTGAAATATTCCGGCGGGAAAGCTGAGGTGATGATCGCCGGCGACATCTCCTCATATATAGAAGCGGAAGTGGATGGTGCCCACGTCAGACTCTTACAGTCCGATGCCCTCGCCGATGAGCTTGGCGCTGAGGTGGAATATATAATCTCGGGCTCCTCTGAGAACGGCTCGCTAACTCTTGAAGGCAACTATAAAAGCACTCTTACACTGGCCGGCATAGAGCTTACAAATCCCTCCGGGGCAGCTGTGAACATTCAGAATGGAAAGCGTATAGCCGTCAGAGTGCAGGATGAGACCTCCAATCTTCTCCGCGACGGCGACGGCGACCAGAAAGGATGCCTCGTCTGCAAGGGACACCTCGAATTTAAAGGCAAAGGTGAGCTCTCTGTATATGGTAATGCGGCTCACGCCATTCAGGCCAAGGAGTATGTGGAGATAAAGAACTGTAGCATAAAGGTGATGTCGGCCGTCAAGGATGGCATCAACTGCAACCAGTATTTCCTGCTCGAGAGCGGAGAAGTGGCTATCAGCGGCGTTGGTGACGATGCCATTCAGTGCTCGTACAAGGACGACGCCGACCGCGAACTTGAAGATACCGGCAGCATATTCATAGACGGAGGCACCATCGTGGCTTCGACCGACGCAAAAGCTTCCAAATGCCTTAAGGCCGACGGAAATGTATTCGTCAGAGGGGGCCACCTGACCCTCAGTGTCTCCGGAGGAGGTATCTGGGACTCTGAGAAGAGCAAGACTAAGGCGGCCGCCTGCATAGGGGCTGATGGCGAAGTGGTCATCTCTGGCGGAAGCCTGAAGCTTACTGCCTCAGGAGGCGGTGGCAAGGGTATTAACTGTGACGGAGAAGTGACTTTTATGGGTGGACAAACGGATATCACCACTTCCGGAGGTGTCTTTGCCTACGTCAATGGCTCGGTGAATGACAATTACACTGGAAATACCGACCGCCTCAACAGCAACTACAAGTCTTCACCAAAAGGAGTGAAAGCCGATGGCATAGTCACCATCTCGGCCGGCGAGCTCAGCGTGCGCACCTTAGGCCACGGAGGTGAGGGGGTGGAGAGCAAATCCACTCTCGATATCACCGGTGGCGATGTCTACGTCAAGGCTTACGACGATGCTATCAATGCCTCATCTCATCTCACCATTTCCGGAGGTGAGGTGACGGTTATTTCCACTAATAATGACGGCCTGGATGCCAACGGTAATCTCTACATCCAAGGAGGCTTTATACGCGCCTTCGGGTCAGGCTCTCCGGAGTGTGGCATAGATGCCAATGAGGAAGAGGGATATACTGTATTCTTCTCCGGGGGCACTCTTCTTGCGGTAGGAGGAAGCAACTCCGTGCCCTCTAAAGATGACTCCACGCAGCCCTACGTCAGCGGCAGCGGATCGGTGACTGCCGGCTCCACAGTCAGTCTGCGCCTTGGCGATGAAGTGCTGGCCACTTTCACCGTGCCTGACGAATATTCATCATCATCTTCCACCGGAGGAGGATTGGGATGGGGACCCGGCGGAGGCGGTCGCGGCTCCTCTATACTCATCTCGTCTCCGAATATGGAGGACGGGACTACATACACGCTTGTCAATGGCTCGTCAGAGTCATCCGTCACTGCCCGGCTCAAAGGGAGCGGGGGTGGCTGGCGACCCTGGTAATTGCATAACACATATATGAAAAGAGCGTATGCGTCAGGTCTTTTTGACCTTCGTATACGCTCTTTCCTGCATGATTAGACCTGCTTGAAACAAGAATTTTGACCTCCTCGTGGCTAATATGCCCCTCAGATTTGTTAAGTAAGTGAGAAAAGTTAATGTACAGATAAAACGAAGTGCTGTCCCGATATGAATGAAACGACTTGTGGCTTAACAGCTGACAAAAATCCGGTGGTCACCGAAGAGGATAAGATATATATGCGCCGGGCACTGCAGTTGGCTGCCTGCGGGCGGGGTCGCGTCTCTCCCAATCCGATGGTTGGTGCTGTCATTGTGGCGCGAGGCAGAATAATAGGAGAGGGTTTTCACCGCCGCTTCGGCTGTCCTCACGCAGAAGTGAATGCTATCCGCTCAGTCTCAGAGACTGAGCGGCCTCTGCTCACTGAATCGTCGATCTACGTCACTCTTGAGCCATGTTCACATTATGGCAAAACGCCCCCCTGCGCTGAACTCCTCATAAAAGAGGGCATCCCTCGCATAGTCATCGGGGCTCTTGATCCCTTTGAAAAAGTATCGGGCCGTGGAGTAAGGATGCTCCGCGAGGCCGGAAGAGAGGTCATCACAGGAGTGCTTGATGAGGAGTGTCAGTCTATCAACGTGAGATTCATGACCGCCCACAGACGTCATAGGCCATACATCGAACTCAAATGGGCCGAAACAGCCGATGGCTTCATAGGGAGCCGTGATGCCGAGGGGAATCCCCGTCCGGTAAAAGTAAGCGACTCTCTCACCCAAGTGCTCATGCACGCCGACCGCAGTATGGCCGACGCCGTTATGGTAGGCACTGGGACGGCATTGTCAGACAATCCCTCGCTTACCCTGCGCCATTGGCCGGGGAGAGACCCTCTGAGAGTGACTTTTGATGAGCACGGCAGGCTACGGCGAGACCTGAAACTCTTTGCTGACGGGAATGTCCTTGTAGTCCCCGCCGGGCGAACCCTTGCTGAGAGTGTGGAGTTACTATACAAGGAGCGCGGGATTACGTCGCTCATTGTAGAGGGGGGCGCCGCCCTGCTCAACTCTTTCCTGGACTCCGGGCTTTGGGACTCACTTCGCGTAGAGACCGCTCCGGTGATACTCGGTGGGGGAGTGGCCGCTCCGGTGATTCCTCGGAAGGCTCTGCTCATGAATGAAGAGCGAGTGAGAGACCATTACATCCGCACATATCGTCACCTTTGACTTCTCACGTAAGTCAGTATCGACAATTAATTTTACTCATCATTTAATTAAAAAACAGCTAATTATGGAAAAAGATAGAAAACTGATACTCGTGACCAATGATGACGGCTATACTGCTCTTGGGGTTCGCACGCTCATGAAATGGCTTGAGCCCTTTGGCGAAGTGGTAGGCGTCTGCCCCGACGGCCCTCGTTCGGCGCAGTCAATGGCCATCACCGTCAATCAGGCGATGCGAATAGATGAAGTGAAGGATTATGATGGCCCCGGAAGGCTTTATAAAGTGAACGGCACTCCGGTGGATTGCGTAAAACTCGCCATGCACACTGTGCTCGACCGAACGCCCGACATGGTGGTCTCAGGCATCAATCACGGTTCGAATGCGGCTGTAAATGTCATTTATTCAGGCACAATGGGAGCAGCCTTCGAGGGGTGTGCATTCGGCTTCCCCTCCGTCGGTTTCTCACTGACCGACCATGATCCTGCCGCTGACTTTTCGCCCGTTCGCCCCTTTGTGCCCAAAATCATTGAAGAGGTGCTGAAAAACGGATTGCCCGAGGGCATCTGTCTTAATGTCAACGTGCCTCACGATAAGGGCAACCCGACGGAAATGCGCGTCACAAGAGCAGCCAGAGGCAAGTGGACAGATGAATATGAGAAATATCTCGACCCCTTCGGACGCCCCTTCTATTGGCTCAAAGGGCACTTTGTAAATGAAGAACCGGAAGCAGAAGATACCGATGAATGGTGCCTTTCTCACGGGATAGTCTCAGTGACTCCCGAACTTCTTGACCGGTCGGCACCGCTTGATGCGGTGTGGATAGAGGGCTTGCGAAAATCCCTGAGATGAAGGCTGCGGCGCGCACAATAAGATACCACAACTTTCCTTCCCGAAAATGAACTAAAATGGATCAATATGTGTGCCATCTGGACTATAAAACATCCCAAAAGAACCATTATGGGGGGGGGTAAATAGGCTATGTCAAGTAAGGAATGTTATATAAAACTTGCAAAATTTGGAAAAAATTATCCTGAGGATTAATTTTGCGTTCGAATGGAACAGAGGGCTGAAAAGCCCGCAAAGGAATAATTAATTATTAGGATTAGGACAATCGGTAATTATCCGTTGGACTGTCGGATAATATCGGAAATAGCAGAGACGTAGGGATACGGGTCTGCTTTTTTCGTTTGTGAGCATCGTCAATCGCGGTCTTGACTGCTGTGGCAAGGTCGGTGAGAGGGGAGCTGTGCAGTGGTAAGGGTTGTGTATGTCAGGAAAATTTCGTAAATTTGCAGTCCCATTGTGTGCGCACGGCTCAAGATACCTGTTGTAGTGTGCGCCCGGGATGGTGGGACTGCATATTAAAATTTTGATATGCAGTGTGATAGCTTATGGTCTGTGGCTTGTAATTATTGTGGCGTATCGTGAAGGCTATAATAATTCAGGAGTGCAGATCGGGGCGCGAAGCGGGCTCGGAATTTCTGTAAAGCAGCCTTTTTAAGCTGCAGAAGCAGAAAATCAAGTGATGTGAAGTCACTGCAAAGATTTTTTAAGCGATAGCTGAATCAAGCACGCGAGAAAAATTAGCGAGGCCTTGGCAGAAAAGAACTGACCTACAATCTTCGGAGCGATATTCCGGAGGATATAATACTTTGCAAATTAAAGCGAATATGCTGATCACAAGGAAATTGATAAAACTGACAGCGGTATGGGCACTTTTCCTGGCGGCTGTCCTCTCTTCATGTTCCACGCCTAAGAGTGTGACCTATTTTCAGGACATAGACACCATAGTGACAGAAGCGCAGACCAAGGCTGCCTCAATCAAGGTGCAGCCCGAAGATAAGTTAATGATTCTCGTGACCTCAAAAGACCCTGAGATGAGTTCGATATTTAACCTGTCGGTTGCCTCCTCCCGATTGGGCCAGGTCACCCACACTTACAAGCGTGACGGAGCCTCCCTTTCCACCAACTCCACATCTGATAATATGGGCTACTACACGGTCAATGAGGCAGGAAATATCGAATTTCCCGTACTCGGCAGCCTCCACGTGGCCGGAATGACGCGCTCCGAACTTGCCGGCTATATTAAGGGCGAGCTCGCCGGCCGCGGTCTTCTCAAAGACGCAGTGGTCACCATAGAGTTTGTCAATACGGGTGTCAACATTCTCGGAGAGGTGTCAAGCCCCGGCCGCTATACTATTAACAGAGACCGGCTCACCATCCTTGACGCGCTTGCACTCGCAGGCGACCTTACCATTCAGGGTCAGCGTGAAAATGTCCTCGTCATCCGTGAAGAGAATGGCAAGCGCTCCACGTATCGCCTTGACCTCACCAACGCCCAGCAGGTGATGAACTCCCCGGCATATTACCTCCAGCAGAATGACGTAGTCTATGTAGAGCCTAACTCAGTGAGAAAACGTCAGACAACTGTAAACGGCAACAACGTGCTTTCAGCAAGTTTCTGGGTATCGGTGGCTTCTCTTTTGACTTCAATAGCCGTTCTTATAGTAAAATAATCCATTTCACCGTAAACGAAAAGACAACTTACTCTATATGGATTCTCAAGAACTCCAGAATCAGAACGTCGAGCAGACGTTGAATAGCACCCCTGCTCCTCAGCAGCAGGCCACTACCAGCGAGGCCAAAATGGATTTGTTCCATTTTATGGACTTCTTCTACAAGTGTATGCGCCGCTGGCCATGGTTCGTGCTGTCCGTTGTGATTTGCACCGGCATAGCCGTCTTCTACGCCCTGCGCCAGGAGCCCGTCTATTCTTGCTCTGCCAGCGTCCTGATTAAGAATCAACAGTCCGGAGCCTCTTCCGACATCTCCAATGCATTCTCCTCAATGGGCCTTGTGGCCTCAAGCACTGATGTGGATAATGAGCTCTTCGCCTTCACCTCTCCGGCCCTTATGGAGCGTGTGGTGCGCAGACTCAATCTCCAGATGGACTATCAGGAGCCCGGCAGCTTTCATCCTACCACTCTTTACGGCACCACTCTCCCCATCGACGTGGAGCTGCCTGATATTAAGCCTGAAGAGTATGCCTCTTTCATCGTGACCCTCAAACCCGACGGTCAATGCACTCTCTCCAAGTTTGAAAAGAAGGTGGAGAATGAGGATCTCGTCACCTATAACAGCGTCCTCTCCACCCGCACAGGTTTCGACGCTCACAAGTCGCCTATCGGCCGAGTCATCATCCGCCCCAACGCTAAGTTTACCGGTAAGCTTACCAAAAACGTTACTATCCAGGTATTTCACAATCCGTTCAGCAGCGCGTCTGACGATTTTTATAAGCGGATGTCAGGCTCGCAGCCTAATAAATATGCCGACGTCATAGACCTCTCCATCACCGACGTCAACACAGAGCGCGCCAAGGCTGTGCTCAATGGCATTATAGAAATGTATAATGAAGAGTGGGTAGCTGATAAGAATCAGGTGGCGGTGGCCACTTCACGATTCATTCACGACCGCCTCATCGTTATTGAAAAGGAACTTGGCACGGTAGACTCCGACATATCTACTTATAAGGAGGACAACATGGTGCCCAACGTGGACGAGACTGCAAGCGTCTACTTCAGCAAATCGATGGCTACCGACCAGCAGCTCCTTGAGCTCAACAACCGTCTCGCCATGGCCAAATACGTGAGAGACTATCTCACCAACCCCTCTTACGCCAACTCCGTGATTCCTGCCAATACCGGCATCGGCGACCTTGACATTGAGACGCAGATCAATAAGTATAACAATATGCTTCTTGACCGCGACAACTATCTGGCCAACTCTTCGGAGTCTCATCCGGTGGTTCAGGATTATAACAATGCGCTTCGCGGCATCCGTGAGTCAATCATCAAGGCCGTCAACTCGCGTATTGTCTCTCTCAACACCTCACTGGCAAATACCGAAACGTCGCTCAGCGATTCTCGCTCTCACGTGGCCTCAGCTCCCGGTCAGGCCAAATATCTCCTCTCGGCCGAGCGTCAGCAGAAGGTAAAGGAGTCGCTCTATATGTTCCTTCTCCAGAAGCTTGAGGAGAATGAGCTTACGCAGGCCTTCACCGCTCACAACACCCGCGTGATCACTCCTCCCACCCCTTCTCACTATCCCATCGCCCCCAGAAAGGGAGTCATCACTGTCGGTGGTTTTCTCATCGGCCTCGCTATCCCGGCTCTCTATATCTTCCTCATGATGCGACTTGACACCAAGGTTCACTCAAGAGAAGACCTCGACATGATTCCTCTCCCATACGCCGGCGAGATTCCTTACGACCACAAGACTTCCCCGCTGCCGAAGTTCAAATTTCTCAAGAGATTCAGAAAGCGTGAGTCCCGAAAGGATAAGGAGAAGGAGTCGCCTGTGCCTATCATCGTCAGGGAGGGTAACCGAAGCGTCATCAACGAGGCCTTCCGCGTCACCCGTAATAACCTTGACTTCATGACCGAGAAGCATGATGGTGAGGGTAGCGTCATCATCACTACCTCTTTCAATCCCGGCTCAGGAAAATCATTCCTTACCGCCAACCTCGGTGCCTCCTTTGCTCTCAAGCACAAGCGTGTGCTCATCATAGACGGCGATATGCGCCACGGCTCAACTTCAATGATGGTGGGCGAGCCCTCGCACGGTATCTCCAACTTCCTGCGTGGCGACACCGATAACTGGAACGAATATGTCATCAACGTTCCCGACCATCCCAACCTTGACATTCTCCCCGTGGGTAAGCTGCCGCCCAACCCCGCCGAGCTGCTTGAGGGTCCGCGTCTGGAGCGTCTCATGACGGAGGCCAAGAAGGAATATGACTATATTTTCATAGACTGTCCGCCGGTCAATATAGTCGTGGATACCATGATTTTCGCCCCCTACGCCGACCGTACGATCTTCGTGGTAAGAGCCGGCCTCTTCTCCAAAAATCTGCTTAGAGACCTCCTTGACCTTACCGAAGTCAAGCATTTCAAACATCTCTGTCTGCTCCTCAATGGCACCGTGCCATCAGATTCTTCCTACTACGGCAAATCCTACTATGGATATTACGGGAAGAAACATTCCTATTACGGTGGTTACGGCTATTACAATTATTATCACGATTCGGACGACTCCGAATAAAGAACATAGACCAAGAGGCTGTGACCGAGATTTCTTCGGCGCAGCCTCTTTGCCTTTTTCTATATGCCGTTCCGGATGTCGCCGGCTAAGTATTCAATACTTGCTACTCTCACTTACTCAAAATAAAAAAACTGCTTACTATAATGGGACTATTCTCTCGCAATAAAAAAGTCAAGGATGCCGGCTTCCTCAGTGGCGCCACCGATTATCATTCCCATATACTTCCCGGTGTGGATGACGGATTCCGCACCATGGAAGACTCACTGGAGGCTCTCTCCATTATGGAGTCTTACGGAGTCAGCCGGCTTTGGCTTACTCCTCACATCATGGAGGAATTTCCCAACGAGCCTGCCCGTCTCCGAGAGATTTTCGAAGAGCTGCGTCAGGCCTACACAGGTAAAATCCAGCTGAATCTCGCCGCCGAAAATATGCTCGACCCACTCTTTGAGGAGAGACTGCGCAAGGGCAATCTTCTCCCGATAGGCGAGAAGGGCGACCATCTTCTTGTGGAGACCTCTTATTTCACCCCTCCTCACAACTTCCGCGGTCTTCTTCGTCAGATTAAGATCAAAGGGCTTCAGCCTCTCCTCGCCCATCCGGAACGATATATATATATGGATAAGGAGGACTATGACGACCTGCACGCCGAGGGCATAAAGTTTCAGATTAACTATGGCTCGCTCGGAGGCTTCTACGGCGACGCCGCCAAGCAGAAAGCCGAATGGCTCCTCAAGAAGGGCTACATCAATGTCTTCGGCTCCGACTCGCATAATCTTAAATATGTCAACGGCATCACCGAATCTGAAATCACTTCCGGCGCTGCAAAGCGTATGCTCGAAATTGCCAAAAACTCCATCTGATGAATCAAGAGAAAAAGATAGCGCTTATCACAGGCGTCACCGGCCAGGACGGCTCCTACCTTGCAGAATTCCTTCTTGAAAAGGGATATGAAGTGCACGGCACCATTCGCCGCTCTTCGGTAGATTTCCGCGAGAGAATAGCTCATCTGGAGGGGAATCCCGATTTTCATCTCCATTATGCCGACCTCTCGGACTCCATGTCTATAATGCAGGTCATCTCAAAAGTGCGCCCCGATGAAATCTACAACCTGGCTGCGCAGAGCCACGTCCAGGTCTCCTTTGATTGTCCCGAATATACGGCGCAGGTCGATGCTACCGGCGTGCTGCGTATTCTTGAGGCCGTGAGACAGCTCGGTCTCACCGAGAAGACAAGAATCTATCAGGCATCTACCTCCGAGCTTTACGGCAAAGTGGAGCAGGTGCCCCAGAATGAAGAGACTCCTTTTCATCCCTATTCCCCATACGCCGTGGCCAAGCTTTACGGCTTCTGGATAGTCAAGGAATATCGTGAGGCCTACAATATGTTCTGCTGCTCCGGCATCCTCTTCAATCATGAGTCTGAGCGACGCGGTGAGACCTTCGTCACCCGCAAAATCACTCTGGCGGCTGCCCGAATAGCGCAAGGCAAGCAGGAGAAGCTCTATCTGGGCAACCTCTCCTCACTCCGCGATTGGGGATACGCCCGCGACTATGTGGAATGCATGTGGCTTATTTTGCAGAACGACCGGCCGGAAGACTTCGTCATCGCGACAGGCGATCAGCACTCCGTGCGCGAATTTGCCACCCTCGCTTTCCGCTTCGCCGGTATAGAACTCCGCTGGGAGGGTGAGGGTGAGAATGAGAAGGGCATCGATGTCAAGACAGGCAAAGTGCTCGTAGAGGTCTCTCCCGACTTCTATCGCCCCACTGACGTCGTCAACCTATGGGGTGACCCCTCGAAGGCCAAGCGCGAACTCAACTGGAATCCCCAAAAGACACCCTTTGAGGAACTCGTCAGAATCATGGTAGAGTCCGACATGAAGAAAGTGGCTCTCGAACGTGCCGACGAGCATATAAAACTCAATCTCGTAGAATATCTCGAAAAAGGAATAGTGAAGTAATCCCCCTCAGTGTATATCGTCATGGAGAAAGATGCTAAAATTTTCGTAGCCGGGCATAAAGGGATGGTAGGTTCGGCCATAGTCAGGGCGCTCGAAAAGGCCGGATATTCCAACATCATCACCCGCTCCCACAGCGACCTTGACCTCACCCGTCAGGCCGAGGTGGAGAAATTCTTCGCCGAAGAGAAGCCGGAATATGTGTTTCTCGCAGCCGCTAAAGTGGGAGGCATAATAGCCAACCGCGATGCGCCGGCCGACTTCATGTATGTCAACATGATGCTTGAGATGAATGTCATCAACTCCGCATGGCGCAATGGCTGCCGCAAGCTCCTTTTCCTCGGCTCCTCCTGCATCTATCCGCGCCTCGCTCCCCAGCCCATGCCGGAAGACTGTCTGCTTACTTCAGCCCTTGAGCCTACGAATGAAGCCTACGCCCTCGCCAAAATTTCCGGACTGAAATTTTGCTCCTATCTGCGCCGGCAATATGGTGCCGACTTCATCTCAGTGATGCCTACCAATCTCTACGGCCCCAACGACAATTATCATCCGGAGCACTCCCATGTGCTTCCGGCCCTTATCGACCGTTTTCATCGTGCCAAGACCGAGGGACTCCCCTCCGTCACCTGCTGGGGAGATGGCTCTCCGCTCCGCGAGTTCCTTTACGTAGACGACCTTGCAGACCTCTGTCTCTTCCTTATGAATAATTATTCCGGCGAAGAAACGGTGAATGCCGGCACCGGAAAGGAAATTTCCATTGCCGAACTTACCCGCCTCGTGGCCCGGATAGTGGGATATGAGGGAGAAATACTCTGGGACACTTCCCGCCCTAACGGCACCCCCCGCAAACTCCTTGACGTGGGAAAGGCCCGCTCGCTCGGTTGGAATTATTCCACTGAACTGCAGGAGGGTATCCGCCTTGCCTACGATGATTATCTTACCAATCCCCACCGTGCGCTGCGTTAAAATGTTAAAAATCTATCAATTTTTTGCGTATATTAAAATTAATTTGTAGATTTGCGCCATAAACAAACTCAGAAGCAAAACCAAATGTTTGCCTTACAGCCCGCAAGCCCCCTTTCGGAGCTGACAGCTTAATTTAGATTTTCATACCTATACCAAATATTATGATTGAGTAAGTGAGAAAAATTGATGCACATATAAAACTAAGTAATTCCCGGGATAATTTCACGGCGAAGCGAGGGAGGATATAACCATATCAGTCTGAGTGGCAACTGAGACATTTCCCCGTAAGGAAAAGTTTTATAAAACAGCAGTTTTCATCTTGCACAAATCATTTCACTCTTAGAACATACTTATAAATCAATAATAACTAAAACCAAAGACAGCATGAAAAAAATTCTACTCAGTTTGGCAGTAATGCTCGGTGCTACCTCCATAGCAAGCGCCGATACTGTCAAGTTGGTCGTGAATGATGCTACCGACATTAAAGGTACCGTGGATAATGGCAACTACGTGCCCGTGGAGTCCTGCAAAATCGGTGATTTCTCATTCACGTTCACCTATGGAGCTGATACCCCCTCCGGCTCTGTTCCCAAACTATGGAAAAATGCCGATGTATGGCAAATGCGTCTCTTCTCTCAGCATGAGAACCAGGTGGTGATGACAGCTCCAGAGGGTTGTCTCGTCACCAAAGTGCTTATCAATGACAAGCAGAACCGCGATGCCGGCTATACCTCTACAAACGGAACAGTAACATTCCCCAAGATTGAAAACTTCACCTATACTCAGTGGGAAAACGCTGAGGGTCAGTCTCAGGTTATCATTAAGACCGATGGCACCTCGGGCAAAAACGCTCAGTGGCTTGACCTCGAAGTGACATTCACTAAAGAGGGTGGCGCTGCTAATGTCAAGTCTTTCGAAGACATGTGTGGAATGATTATTCCTCAGGCTGAGGGTTCGTATTCAGCTCAGGCCTATTGGGGAATGTCAGGCTTCTGCCGCTTTGAGTATTACTTCACCGGAGCCACAGAGGTCAACAAAGACTGCAAGGAGAGCATCGTAGTCACCTGCAACGGTCAGCCCTTCGGTCAGCCTATCTCTGCAGCTGATGCAGAAGTGGAGCTCGACTTCGGCGACTATGTCTTCAATGTAGTGCCCAACGGAATGGCCGAGCCCAAGACCGGTGAATATGTCATCACTATCCCTGAAGGCTTCTTCACTCAGGATGGCGTGCACAATGCAGCCTACACTGCTACCTACAACTTCGTTGGCGCTCCCGACTTCGCAGACGTCATCACCATGATTCTTCCCGATGACGAAATCGAGGACGCTACCGCCTTCGACGTCTGGAGCACTGGCAACTACTATGTGCAGCTCAACGTGAAGGGCAACGTAGCCATCGGCGAAGCTGAGGATCCCATCACCCTCAAGCGCGATGGCGTAGTGGTAGGCAAGCGTATCTATGACTACACCGCTAACGGCGTCATCATCCAGGACGGTGGCTTCAACCCCATGGCTGAAGGCGACGACGATGCCACTTCAAAAATGATTATCATCAACTTCCTCGAAACAGAGGAGGGCGAACCCGAAGCCGGCGAATATGTGCTCTCTATTCCCAAGGGCTTCTTCACTCTTGACGGTGTGGACCTCTCATCTTACGAGCACAAATGGACCATCGCTTCCAAGGAGACCAAATTCGAAGATGTACTCGTCTCTATCATCCCCGACGATGCAAACGAAGAGACCAGCGTGAAGAACACCTGGGCCGAAAACGGTCAGGTGATGGCAGGTCTTAATGTCAACGGCGATGTGGCAATCAACACCGCTTCCACCGACAAGGTGACCATGACTCTCAATGGCGAGGCATTCGGCGTAGCTATCGATGCAAATAGCCCCTACATCCAGATTCAGGACGTTGAGGCCACTGCAGACGAGGCTGCCGTAGCCAAGATGATCATGATGATATTCAATCCCGAAGATGAGGACGCTACCCTCGCTCCAGGTACCTACACCATGAACATCCCCGCCGGCTTCTTCAAGATCGGCTCTTCTTCACTCACCGCCTACACCCACACTTGGATTGTAGAGGGCGAGAAGGAGGTTGACTTCACATACGAGCTCACTCCCGCCGATGGCGAAACTGTAGACGAGGAGCTTGAAGAGGTTCTCGTCACCTTCTCCGGTGCCAAGGACGTTAAGTTTGTCGGCACCGCTGCCAACGTGAAGTTTGAAGGCCCCGAAACCATGAACGCCTTCGGCGCAATGAACATGGGCGCTAACACCATTTCACTCTTCACTCTCGATATGCTCGGCGACGGCGAATGGACCGTAACCGTTCCCGCAGGCTCATTCGAGGTGGACGGAGCTGCCTTCGACCAGGAACTCACCTGGAGCTTCACCGTAGCTCTTCCCAAGCAGGAACTTCCCGAAATCTCTCCTGCCGCCGGCAACGTAAAACAGGAAGATCTCAGCACTATCACCTTCACTTATTCCGAAGGAACTGAAATCGTACCCGCCGAGGAGGATATGTATATGATTCTTCTCACTCCCGCAGATCCCGCCAACGGCTTCTCTATCGGCTACCTCATCGACTACGAAGCATCTAAGGATAACGTCCTCGTCATCAAGACTCAGGGCACAGGCGAGCTCGGCAACGGCGAGTGGACTCTCGAACTCTATCCCAACACCTGGACTATCAATGGCCAGTCTAACGAGGCATTCAAGGTAGTCTACACCGTAACTAACCCCGACGCTGTAAGCAGCATCTTCGCTGACGCTGAAAGCTTCGACGTATACGGCATCAATGGTGTTGTCATCCTCAAGGGCGCTGCGGCTGCTGACGTAAACGCACTCCCCGAAGGTCTCTATATCATCAACGGCAAGAAGGTTATCATCCGCAAGTGATAATAACCTCACCAAATGATAAAAATGGAAAGGCGTGCCCTCGGGCGCGCCTTTCTTATTTCATCCGGAAGTGGCGCCGGTTTCCTCTCCATGCGTGGCTGAAAATGAAGATGTCGACCGTGGCTGAAAATGAAGACCCGCGTCTGAAATGAAGACCCGCGTCTGAAATGAAGAATAATGCAGGGCGTGGCGCCATGTTTGGTGGGCTCATGAAAATTTATTAATTTTGCCCCCGATAAGCTGCCGCTTTACGGCCGGAGTACAACTCCCGGCAGAGGCAGTGCAGAAACAGATTTAAAAGTAAACATACGCATAGAAATGTCTACATATAATACAGACAACACCCGCAAGGTCACCACCCGCCGCCTTGTGGAAATGAAACAGCGCGGAGAGAAAATCTCCATGCTCACCGCCTACGACTTTTCATCGGCCAAAATACTCGATGAGGCCGGCATCGACTGCATCCTCGTCGGAGACTCGGCATCAAACGTCATGGCCGGCAACGTCACCACCCTCCCCATCACTCTTGACCAGATGATATATCATGGCAAATCGGTGATGAAGGCTGTGCGCAGGGCGCTCGTTATCGTCGATCTCCCCTTCGGCACCTATCAAGGCAACTCCAAGGAGGCATTAGCCTCCGCGGTGCGCATCATGAAAGAGAGCCACGCGGAGGCCGTCAAGATAGAGGGGGGAGCCGAAATCCGGGAATCCATAGAGCGCATACTCACGGCAGGAATCCCGGTGATGGGACATCTCGGACTCACCCCGCAGAGCATCAATAAGTTTGGCACCTACGCCGTGCGTGCGCGCGAGGAGGCAGAAGCCGAAAAACTGATTGCCGACGCCAAGATGCTTGAAGAGATAGGCTGCTTCGGCATGGTGCTGGAGAAAATACCGGCCGAGCTGGCCGCCAGAGTCTCGCGTGAGGTCAGCATCCCTACTATCGGCATCGGGGCCGGCGGAGGCACGGATGGTCAGGTACTCGTCATGCATGATATGCTCGGCATCAACAAAGACTTCTCACCCCGCTTCCTGAGACGCTATGCCAACCTTGCCGACGTCATGACAGAGGCCGTAGGCAACTATATTGCCGACGTCAAGAGTGGTGATTTTCCAAACTCAACGGAGCAATATTGATCATTTTTTGAGGCCCTCGGAGATGCAGTGTGAAGAGTAGATGATAAAAAATTTCTGTAAAACGATAATTACGTAGATAAAAATTCTAATTCTACATAAAAATTTGTGGATTTAGTGCAAAAAATAGTTGGATATTGCAGAAGTTTTTATAATTTTGTGGGCGAAGGTTAAGCTCAGGGATGTCTCTTCGCTCTCATGATTGAGAATTGTCTTCACATCCGGCTTAAACAGTCTCGTGATTATCAAACATACACAATTTAAAAACCGATTTATATGAAAAAATCTACTCTTTTAGCAGCCGTTGCCCTGACGGTGGCCACCTCCGGAGCATTTGACTGCGGTCAGGCCCTCGCCAGAAGCGGCGGCATCCAGCTCCCCGTAGAAATTCTGCCCCTTCCGAGCGTTGTGAGCAGAGTGAGTCCTAATCAGGGCACCGTCGATCTCGACGGCTCCTCCACTACCGGTTCGCCTCTCGGTGCCGGCGACATCAACATCACCTTCACCTCAACGCCCGAAAAGAACATTGACATCGAGCCGGGTCAGTACATCAAAATGTATGTAGACGGAGAGTCTGAACCCTCCGAGCTTCTTCCCGTAGAGAAGGCTAACGTCGACTACATGGGTCTGCCCGCCGGCGGCTTCCATTTCGCCCGCAAATATGTCACCAAAGGCACATACCACATCGAAATCCCCGCAGGCGTCTGGATCGTAAACGGCCAGGAGACTCCCGCTTTCGCCCTCAACTACGAGATTACAAACGACTATTTCATCTCGCCCGCTGCCGGCGTAGTGGATGAAATCACCGAATTTGAGATTATCTTCCCCAGCTCTTTCGAGACTACGGTAGACACCTCAAAAATCTCTTTCTATAAGGAGAGAACCGATGAGAACATAGCTGTCACTGTCGAGACAGTGCCCCCCTCCATCGAAGGCGAGGAGCAGAACACCTTCATCATTCGTCCTGCAGAGCCCGTGAAAGACCCTTACACCTATGTGCTTCAGATGGATAAGGGTGCTTTCAAGCAGAAATGGTATGGCCCTGACTACTCCAAGACCGAGGGCGTGCGCGACATCTCTTCCGATGCTCAGGTGCTCCGCTTCATCATCCCCGACGTAGCCATCCCCGACATCGTGCCCGCAGCTGACTCTGAGGTCACCTATTTCACCAACTTCGTCCTCACCGCAAAAGAGGAGGGCAACTTCTCCCTCATCCCCAACGACAAAGTGGGCAACTATCTCTATCCCGCTTCTGAAGACTGGGAAGTGGACACCGCGCCCTACGCTCGCGTCACTGCCTTTATCACAGAAGACGAAGTAGCCGGCGACCAGCGTTCTCTCGTCCTCAGCTTCTTCGATGCCAAGCAGGCTGACGGCACCATCGATCAGAACTATAAGCTCGTGCCACCTCCCGGCAACTATGTGCTTCAGCTCGGCGAAGGCGCATTCAGCGAATTCCAGGCCGGCGCCGCTCCGCTTCTCGCGGCTCCCTATTCCTTCAGATATACTGTAGTGGCGGACCCCACTATCACTGAAATCCTGCCTGCATCCAACACCGAACTCTCCAAGCTCGAAGAGGTGGAAATTCGTTATCCCAACGCTCAGTATGTAGAGGAGAATCCCGAGTGCGCTCAGGCCATCACCATCCTTGACGAGGCCGGACTCCCCGTAGAGGCGGAAGTGGCAGTGGCCGGCGGCGGCGTGGCTCCCAGTGCAGAGGGCGATGAGGAATATACCGGCGCAAAAGTTGTGCTCTCCATCACTCCCGCTCTCGTGGAGAAGGGTAAATATACTCTCGTGCTTCCCCAGGGCTTCTTCACCTGCAACGGTAAGTATGCAAGCCTCGAAGAGCAGGTTGTATATAGCATCGACGGCACCCTCGGCCTCGTAAGCATTGAGGGCGACAGCGACACTGTCACCGTCTTCACTCCGACCGGTATCTGCGTGCTCCGCAATGCCGCTCCCGACGCTCTCAGCACTCTTCCCGCAGGCATCTATGTGGTCAACGGCCGCAAGCTTGTAGTGCGCTGATAAATTAGAATATCGATCCTGAATAGAGAGGGGGTGTGTCAAAATGAAAATTTTGGCACACCCCCTTAGGTTTGTAAGAATAGGACGGATGCAAGGCGCTGATGCTCAAGAAGATGGGAGACGGCCGACGTGTGTGGCCGTGGTTAATGCTACTCAGCCAGCCATTTCACGTTTTCCGAGTCTACAGGAATCAGAACTACGCCTATGCCGTAATATCTGGCCTGAGCCATCACCCCCTCCATAGGATACATATTCACCGCCATGATACCCTTATGGGCATTAAGAAGTCTCATTTTGGTTATCAGGTCGTTGACGTGAAGGGTAGAGGCTCCGCGGCGAAGACATTTGCACTCCACGATAGTGAGCAGAGAGCGCTGGGCTGAATCGGGCCGGAATGTCTCCAGCGCGACGTCTACGTTGACTTTTGTGCCGCAGATAGTGGGATAGTTTTTCTGGCGGTGGATAGTGGTATAAAGATAGGGGAGAGGGAGCCGGCCGAGCCGAAGTTGCCGTTTGAGATAGCGGCATACTCGCTTTTCATATTCTACTCCCCGGCGCAGGGATAGGCTAATCATAATGAAGCAAAGGATATTAGGAAAAGGACAAGGTAATAAATCCGCCGGAAGACTGCATTCCGGATGTCGGGACACGTAAAGAAATACGGGAAGGAGAGTAGGGGGCGTCACATCAGTGACCTCAGCGCGAGAAAAATCAGGGCACTTCCCAGGGAGTAAATGGCCGTGAGGCCCCAGTTAAGCCGCAGATGGGTCGACGGCCGGCTATGACCGGAAGCCGATGCCGGCATAGCGGTGAGAATTGAATTTTCAGCATGACGGGAATCTTGAGTTTTCATAATTTTGTTTTGGCGCGGTAAAAGCAGAAGCCCGGGCAGGCTATTGATTTTCTCTTTTGCCGTGATGTTTTTGTTTTGTTTTGTGATGCAAAGTTAGCATGGCGGGTGTGCATGATTCGGGCGCTGATATGTTAAAATAAATTAATATAAAGGATGGGGTAGCTACTATAAGGAGAGGGATGAGTGTCGGGTGAGGAATAATTTGTAAATTTGCAGTCGGTTTTGTGACTGCTCACATAATATCACCTACACGAAATGATTGGAAACGCACAGGGGTTCAGGATGCCCCCCGCTACAAGAAATATTATCATAATCAACGTTATCGTCTGGCTGGCCGAAGTCTGCATCCCCGGCTTCGGAAACACTATTCTCCGCACACTCGGATTGCACTTCTATGCCTCATCGGCGTTCAATCCGCTCCAGATAGTGACCTACGCCTTCGTGCATGATTCTCATACTATCACTCACGTGCTCTTCAATATGTTCACCCTCTGGATGTTCGGGCGCACTCTGGAAATGGTATGGGGCACGAAGCGCTTTCTTTTCTTCTACTTCGTCTGCGCCATCGGGGCCGCTCTGGTGCAAGAGGCCGTATGGGCCTTCACCTGGCAGGACGACTATATCCGGGCCATCGCCCCTGTCAACGGCCTCACTTTCGACCATGCCAAAGAAATAGTGCTCAGAGGCATTGCCGACCATGACCCCTCGCTTGCCGAAGGCCTGGCCGCCTACAAGAGGGCTCTCCTGACCGTAGGAGCCTCCGGAGCCGTCTTCGGTCTCCTCCTCGGCTTCGCCTTTGTCTTCCCTAATCTCCCTCTTTATATCATGTTTATCCCCGTGCCCATAAAGGCCAAATATATGGTGGCCGGCTATGCCGTCATCGAGCTCTTCCTCGGCGTAAGCGGACGGATGGACTCTGTGGCTCATTACGCTCACTTGGGGGGCATGATATTCGCGCTCGCACTGCTGCTGTGGTGGAAAAAGAAGGGCACTCTTAACGGTAGGATGAATGGCTTTTGAGGGGCGACAGATTCTCAATCGTGTCGCTGTTCTTCCGCAGCGCGTGGTGCTCGCCCTCATAGTCATAAATGTCCTTGTCTTTCTCTTCTGTCTGGCCGCAGAGGTGGGCAGGGCGCAAGGATGGTGGGAAGTCTCTCCGGCGCAATGGCTCGGAGTGCCCGGCACGTTTCCGCTTCCGGCCGACAGATTATGGACGCCCCTCACCTATATGGTGACGCAGACCGACTTTCTGCATCTTCTCTTCAATATGCTGTGGCTGTGGTGTTTTGGTGAAGTCCTTTCCGCCGCTGCTGGCAATAGGAAGATGCTCGTCATTTATGTGGGGTCAGGACTCTCCGGCGCTCTCTTCTACGTCATCTCCACTGCTATATGGAGTGGAGGAGGGATGCTTGTGGGGGCCTCGGCGTCTGTGCTGGGAATGATGACGGCTGCCGCGATGCTCTCTCCTGACAAGAGATTTCACATCTTCCCCCTGCGCAACGTCAAACTCAAGTGGATAGCCCTCGCGGGGCTTCTTCTCGCCTTTCTCGGCACGGGTGGCGGAGGGTATGGCCCCGGAAGCGCTGCGGCTCATCTCGGCGGAGTGGTCTTTGGCGCCGGAGCCGGCTATTATCTCCGGCGCAGGGCGTCCCGGCGAGTCGCTAACCCAAGGCACCGGGAGAGTGAAGCGCCGCAGATGGCTCCGCGATTCGATTCCCGAAGGCTCAGCAGGCTCGGACGCCCTACGCCTGAAGATTACAGAAGACTCGACGCTCTGCTCGACAAGATTCGGCTCTCCGGCTTTGACTCTCTAAGTCAAGTGGAAAAAAACGAACTCTCCTTTCTCTCCCGAAAACTAAACAAGTGATTTTGAAGAGAGTGTTTACTTCTTTTGTGCTAAAATAATTTAAAAGTAAACACACTCTAACTTTACCATATTGCACCATGTTTCCTATTAATCCTATAGTAAGACTGATAGCCCGGATAGCTTCCGCCATCATATATATTCTGACCATTATGGGGGCTTACGGAGGCCACATATCTCCGCGCCTGATGACTATTCCCCACATTCTGACCCTCGGCTTCCCATATCTTGTGGTTCTGACCATCATCTGCATCCTCGGCTGGGCGATAACGCGTCGATGGATACAGGTAGCCATCGGGGTGCTCACTCTGATTATATGTTGGGGGCCCCTGTCGCTGGTAGCTCCCTGGGGGCATGAGCGTGAGCCTCAGGCCGACGAAAAGCCTCGCTTTACCCTCCTGACCTGGAATATCCTGCACGGAGAAGATGTGGAGAATCCCGACAGTACCATCAACAGGACCTTTGACTATATCCTGCATTCCGGAGCCGACATCGTAGCCCTGCAGGAGTTGCATAATTTCTCTTCTCACGAGATTAAGCATCTCCCGGCCGCTCTCAAGGACTCTATCTTCGCCACATATCCTTATAGGGTGACAGACGGCATCAATGATCTGTGTCTGCTTTCGAAGTATCCTGCTCGTACACTCAGAGTGACCGACAAGCCCTACGGCTCCGGATATTTCTATGAAGCCTATCGTATCAACATAGGCGACAAAAAGCTTACCGTCCTGAATGTGCATCTTGCCTCTTATCAGCTCACCGAGGGAGAGCGCGACTTTGTGGAGCGCATGAAGTCGGTCAATGGTGCTAAAAATTCGCTTACAGAGTTCAAGGGGTCTATATATGACAAATTGAAAAAATCATTCATAGAGCGGGATAAGCATGCGCGTGAGATTCGGGAAGTCATAGAGCACATACGCGGGCCACTGATAATCTGCGGCGACTTCAACGACGTCCCGGCCTCCTGGGCCTATTACAGGGTAAGGGGTGAAGATCTCAGGGACGCATACACCGAGACTCGCTTCGGCCCCATATCCACATATAATCTCCACCACTTCTATTTTCACATAGACCAGATACTCTATCGTGGCGACATCAAGGCTTTAAGCGTCAAGAGAGGCTCCATCCGCTCCTCTGACCATTATCCGCAGATAGCCACATTCGCCTTCCTACCGCAGTGAAATAACTCTCTGTCTAACGACACTGATTCGCATACATGAGGGGCGCAACCATTCCCGTTGCGCCCCTCATCTATGCGCTCCGCGCAAGATTTTGTGTCCCCCCGCTCAAGAGAAAAAGCGCTTGAGTGGCAGCGGAAGAAGAAAGGCGGGGAGAAGGGTGCATAAAAAGAGGAGGCTGAGCCGTAAATATTAATTACGACACAGTCTCCTCGCTGTTTGTTAAGGTCGAAATCAGCCGAGGGCTGCCAGTGAAGCCTCTATGGCTGCGAGTTTGGCCAAGGCGTCAGACTCCTTCTTGCGCTCAAGAGCCACTACAGCCTCCGGGGCGTTAGCCACGAAACGCTCATTGGCGAGCTTCTTGCGCACTCCGGCCAGAAAGCCTTCGAAACGCTTCTGCTCGGCAAGCAGCTTGGCGCGCTCCTCATCTTTGTCTATATTCTCCTCCAGCGGAACAGAATACTCATTGCTGCCGGCGATGAAGGAGGCCGAGGTGGGCGACTTCTCCGCTACCATCTCTATGCCTTCGAGATTGCCCATCTTTATGATAATGGAGTCGAGGGAGCCATCGCGCTCTCCGGTAAATTGGAGTCGGAGAGCTACCTTATTCGGTATCTGTCGCTTCAGGCGTATCGTGCGCACTCCGGCCACAATCTCCTTGAGAAGCTCGAAGTCGGCTATGCGGCACTCATCCACCTCTCCGGCTTCGGGCAGGCGGGCATACATGATGCTCTCGCCATCCTCGCGCGGAGCCAGATGCTGCCATAGCTCTTCGGTGATGAAGGGCATGAAGGGATGAAGCAGTCGCAGAAGGGTGTCGAAAAATCCGAGTGTCCGGCCGTAGGTCACCGCATCGATAGGAGAGCCGTAAGGAGGCTTCACCACTTCGAGATACCATGATGAGAACTCATCCCAGAAGAGACGGTAGATAGCCATCAGAGCCTCCGAGATGCGGAACTTGCCCATAAGGTCTTCCACCTCAGCCAGCGTGCGGTTGAGCTGAGCCTCAAACCATTTTATCCCCAGAGCGGCCGTAGTGGGCTGCTCAAGAGAGTCGTCTACTTTCCAGCCCTTCACCAGGCGGAACGCATTCCATATCTTATTGCAGAAATTGCGACCCTGCTCGCAGAGAGAGTCGTCATACATAATGTCATGACCGGCCGGAGCTCCAAGCATCAGACCCATGCGGACGCCGTCGGCTCCATATTTGTCTATCAGGTCAAGGGGGTCGGGGGAGTTGCCCAATGACTTCGACATCTTGCGGCCGAGCTTGTCGCGCACGATGCCGGTGAAATATACGTTGCCGAAGGGCTTCTTGCCCGTAAACTCATATCCGGCCATTATCATGCGGGCCACCCAGAAGAAGATGATGTCGGGGGCCGTCACGAGGTCGGCTGTCGGGTAGTAATAGTTGATTTCCTTATTGTCAGGCTCCAGAATGCCGTTGAAAAGCGAGATAGGCCAAAGCCAGGAAGAGAACCATGTGTCGAGGCAGTCGGAATCCTGACGAAGGTCGGCGGCAGTGAGCGAGTCATCTCCGCTCTTCTCGATGGCCAGACGCAGAGCCTCCTCTTCAGTCTCGGCCACCACGAAGCCCCCTTCGGGAAGATACCAGGCCGGTATGCGGTGGCCCCACCAGAGCTGACGCGATATGCACCAGTCCTTGATATTGGTCATCCAATGGCGGTAGAGATTCTTGAATTTCGGGGGGACGAAGCGGATAGCATCCTCCTCCACGCCGGCCAGGGCAGGGCGTGCGAGGCTTTCCATCTTTACAAACCACTGCATGGAGAGCTTAGGCTCGATTACGGCATCTGTGCGCTCCGAGTGCCCTACTTTGTTGACGTAGTCTTCGGTCTTCTCCACGAGGTCCCGCTCGGCAAGGTCTTTCATTATCTGCTTGCGCACATCAAAGCGATCCATGCCGACATACATGCCTCCCTGCTCCGAGATAGTGCCGTTGTCATTAAAGATGTCGATGCTCTCCAGTCCATATTTGTCGCCGAGCATGTAGTCATTGACGTCATGCGCCGGAGTCACTTTAAGGCAGCCTGTGCCGAAGTCCATTTCCACATACTCATCCATGATGATGGGCACCGAACGGCCTACCATCGGCACTATAACCCTCTTGCCGCGGAGCCAGGAGTAGCGCTCGTCGTTGGGATTGACGCAGACGGCGGTGTCGCCCAGAATAGTCTCCGGGCGGGTGGTGGCCACCACGATATATCTGCCTTCGGGGTCGTCTTCCACCTTATATCTCAGGTGATAGAGCTTGCTCTGCTCCTCCTTGTAGATCACCTCTTCATCAGAGAGGGCAGTGAGGGCCTGCGGATCCCAGTTGACCATGCGGACGCCACGATAGACGAGCCCCTTGCGGTAGAGGTCTACGAAGACGCGAATCACGCTCTTAGAGCGGATTTCATCCATCGTGAAAGCCGTGCGTTCCCAGTCGCAGGAGGCGCCGAGCTTCTTGAGCTGTTCGAGAATGATGCCGCCATATTTGTGAGTCCAGT
This sequence comes from Bacteroidales bacterium, assembly GCA_014800685.1. Classification (GTDB taxonomy): domain Bacteria; phylum Bacteroidota; class Bacteroidia; order Bacteroidales; family Muribaculaceae; genus Lepagella. Next base: position 5,514 of record JAAVFQ010000024.1, on the reverse strand, counting down.
CCCATGCGTGCTCCAGAAATTTCTCACGGCTGAGGTCAGTCTTGCTGATCCCCTCCGCAGCGAGTTTGGCCACCACTTTGGCCTCAGTGGAGATAGCGGCATGGTCGGTGCCCGGCACCCAGAGAGCATTCTTGCCCATCATGCGCGCCCGGCGCACGAGGATGTCCTGAATGGTATTATTGAGCATGTGGCCCATGTGGAGCACTCCGGTCACGTTAGGGGGCGGAATGACGATGGTGAAGGGTTCGCGTTCGTCCGGCTCGGAATGGAATAACCGATGCTCCATCCAGTAGCCATACCAGCGGTTTTCTACCGCGTGGGGCTCATATTTAGTGGCGAGTTCCTTGTCATCAAGGAGCGCGTCAGGCGTATTTTTTTCTTCCGACATATATGTTTAGTAAGTTATAAAAATTAACCGAAAAGTGTGAGGTTAATTAAAGTTTTTAGGATGCAAAAATAATAAAAAAAAGTGAGATGACCACAGCGATGGCCGGTAAATGTGGATATGCGGCGCGACGGCTTTACGAGTCAGAGATATTTTGAAGCCTCGCGGAGGCTGAGACGGCTCATCCTCTCGCCATGCTTCTCTATGAAAGTCCGCACCCAGTCGGCATCGGTGCGCGAATAGTTGCGCAGACTCCAGCCGATGGCTTTATTGATGAAAAACTCCCGGCTGCCGAAATTGGCTATCAGTATTCTTTCCAGCAGGCGGGTGTCGGTGAGCTCTTTTCTGCCTATCTGGTGGTCAATGGCTATGCGTCTTATCCAGAAGTCTTCATCTTCCGACCATTTGAGCATCAGAGAGGCAACTTCGGGATAGTTAAGGCCGAGATAGCCGAAAATGCCGTGCAGCCCGTCGATGCTGTCCCACCATTGCTTGGAGCGGGCAAAAGTCTCAAGCATAGAAAGATGCTCAGGGCGGAGAAAACGGCGCATGGCCACGAGATATTCTATGACGAGATATTGAAATTCGCGGTGCTCATCTGCCCAGCATCGCGCAAGAAAATCGGCGTCGATGACCCCGGCTCTCTTCTCAGCCTGAAGAAGAGGCTTGCAAAGCAGCCGGCGTTGCGGCGCAGGAATCCCGTAGAAGGGGAATTTGTTTCGCATATATGCCGACATGGACAGGGCGCGTTCCGGCGAGGCGGAGGCCTCAAAAAGAGCCTTTAGGTCGGAAAATTTTCTCATCATAGGGAAGTTTTAGAGTGTGTTTACTTTTATACAAGTAGGGTGGTGATGAGTCCTCCGATAATCATTGAGACGCTCCCTACAGCGTAGGTCACTGTATATCCCATCATCGGCAGAGTGCTGTCGAGGCTGTCCTGAATGGCGCCGAGGGCCGCGACCGCATTCCGGCTTCCGGCTACGCATCCCAGAGTGATGGCAGCCGGGAAGCGGAAGAGCTTGTTGCCGATGTAAATGCTGATAAAAAGAGGAAGAAAGGTGCAAAGAATCCCTAAGAAGAAAATAGAGACGCCCACCTCCTGCAGGCCTGTGATGAATGAGGGGCCGGCGGCTATGCCCACTACGGCAATAAAGAGATTGAGACCGGCATTGTCCATAAACCAGACTACGGAGGATGGTATGTGTCCGAACGTAGGTTTGCGGGAGCGGAGCCATCCCATCACGAGTCCGGCGAGGATAGCCCCTCCACTGGTGCTCAGCGAGAGCGGAATCCCCTTGCAGTAGACTACTATGGCCCCGATGAGGCAGCCGATAGCGATGCCAAGGCCGATAAAAACTATGTCGCTCTCTTTAGTGGCCCGGTCGCTATATCCGATTTCAGGCACAGCATTGGCCACCTCTTCCGGGAGGCCGACGAGCGTCAGGACGTCGCCACTCTCCAGCCGAAGCGAGCGGCTCACGGGGAGTGGAATATCGTTGCGCAGCACTTTGCTTATCATCACGCCATGCATGTATGATTTTGCCCGGAGCGCCCCAATGGTCATTCCGTTGGCGCCGGAGCGGGAGACGGTGACCGCAAGATTCTCTGAGCTAAAAGTGAGCAGCTCGTGGTCAATAACCTCCGGGCCTACCCAGTCCGTGTTGCCTACGATAGTGGAGCGGCGCCCACTGAGGACTATTGTGTCCCCTTTATGGATGCGCAGAGTAGGGGATGGGTCCATGATTTCCCCGTTAATGCGCACTCTCACCACAAATTCTCTTATATTTTTCTTGCGAAGATAGGACTCTATTTCGCTGATGGTGCGGGTCTTATCGAAGAAAGGGGTCTCGGCGCGAAATGCGCGGTAAGAGATGACTCTATTGGCCACGATGGTCCCCTCTTCCGGAGTGAAATCACCGGCGTCCATCTCCTCCTCCAGGCGGCGGGTCTCCTCCTTGACCTTCTTGAGTCCACCGAGAAGTATGGGGCCGAGGTTGGCGATAATCCATGCGGAGCCAATGGTGCCGAAGACGTATGTCACGGCGTAGCAGGCCGGTATGATATGAATCATACGGTCAATGGCATCCGAATCTGTCGTGGAGGCCTTGATGGTGTCCGAGCCTACTCCTATCACAGCCGAAACGGTTTGCGACCCGGCATAGAGGCCCGCAGCCACCCCCTTGTCGAAATGCATAATCCGGCAGACAAGCACCACAACGCCAATGCACATCACGCACTCTACGAGCGCAAACATTATCTGCTTGAGCCCCTCGCCCTTGAGCGAGCGGAAAAACTGTGGCCCCACGCTATATCCGATTGCAAAGAGAAAAAGCATGAATGCCAGCGATTTCACGGTAGGTGAAATCTGAATGTCCATCTGCCCGATGAGCACGCCGATGATAAGAGTCGCTGTCACCGGGCCGAGTGAAAAAGATTTAAACTTCAGATTGCCGAGCCAGAAGCCTATCCCAAGCGTCAGGAAAATAGGTATCTCCTGATTCTGACGGAATGTCTGCACAAGCCAGTCAAGTATAGTCATATAGTGTTAGTGGAGGTTGAATATTTACTTTTTTGGCTTAACATAGAAGAATCTTTTTTTGTTCGCAGCATAAGAAGCCGATGAAACAAATCGTGCCTGGGGTGGTTATAAGATAAGTAAGTCCGAAAAATTAAACGAAAAGTGTGAGATTAATTTTTCTCACTTACTTAGAAAACTAATGCACAGATTTATGGAAGAAATAAGAATAGACGTAAGCCGCCAGACTCCCGAAGAACTCGCTCTGGCGTCACAGCACGCTCAACTCATATTCCGGCTTAATCATACGCTCCCCGGCACCGAGGAGTATGCCGAAATCCTTCACCGGATCTTTCCCGACATGGGAGAGGGTAGCCGTGTGGAGACACCGCTGACCGCCATTCGTCCTCATGAAGTAAAGATAGGGCGGAATGTAGTGGTGATGCCCGGCTGCCTGATGATGTCGGCCGGCGGCATAACCATTGGGGACGACACGATGATAGCAGCCAATGTGCAGCTCATCTCTAATAACCATGACCTCTATGAGCGTCAGGTCATTACCTGCCGCCCGGTGACAATAGGGCGCAACGTGTGGATCGGCGCCGGAGCCACTGTCCTTCCGGGCGTGACCATCGGCGACAACGCCGTCGTGGGGGCGGCAAGCGTAGTCACAAAAGATGTGGCTGCTGATACCATAGTGGCCGGCAATCCTGCCAGATTGATAAAGACTATTCCGCCTCGCCCTGAAAAGTAGTCTCTCGAAGGAATCGGAAAATTGAGCCGCCTGCAATGCCCCGGCATTTTCAGATATGAAAAACCGCAGAACTAATAGATAGTCAGCGGTTTTTTCTTAATTATATCTTGTTTGGTCCGGAACTTTTCCTTGGCCGCCAAGTGGAGCTGGAGGGATTTGTTTTTAATGCTCCAAATATCTCAGTCTCACTCAGATAAAGAATGTTTAATTTCTTGAGTAACGAGTTGGTAAGGTATCGTAGTGAAAAATTACAAAATTTTCATGAGCCTCACCAGTCCGAGGGTTCATTTTAACTATTTCTCGGTCAAGTGTTAATTATTACAAGATTGAATTTCTGTATAGTTTATTCAGCGAGTAGCAAATGCTGGCTCAAGAATTTCAAGTTCAAGAGCTGACTCAATTTTAGAAATGGTTTCAATGGAAAGGTTCTCAGTTCCTTTCAAAACTCTCGAAACATATTGCTGAGAACAACCCATACGTTCAGCCAAGGATTTCTGCGTTAATCCAAGCTCCTCCATTTTGTCAAGCATCATCATAGCGATTCGCTGTGAGTATCTAAGCCACGACTTATTTGCATTACGCCACTCTGCCTTCTCCCTCCACTTCGAAGGGGTGTCGCTTGAATTTGCATTCAACTTAGATATAGTATCTTCTCGTGTCCTCATTTCTGCCTCCTTTCTTATCTGATCTCTTTAAGATAATCATTAAAACGTAACTTTATTGAATTTCAGAAAGTTTCATTGGAGCCATTTCAGCTCCAAATAGAGCAAGAACCTGGTTGACTTTATCCAGCCGGAGGGTTTCTTTTCCTTGTTCCATTTCTCGCACAAAGCGAAGTCCTACCCCGGATTTCTGAGATAGATCTACCTGTGTAAGCCCAAATTCCTTGCGCTTAGCCTTTATATATTTCGCCAAATTAGTCATATTATACCTTTTAGGGTGCAAAAATAATAAAAATATTCCAATTTAGACCTTAAAGGGTATAAAATATTGAAATCAATTCAACTTAATACCCTGCGGGTATAACAATCCAATTACGGGTATTAAAACCTCATCTATTCATTTCTGCAATCTGAAGAATAGCCTGCCTCAGCACGTTTTCTATTGATGATATCGTATCAATAGTAAAGTTATGAGTACCTCTCATCCATTTACTGATTTCAGACTCCTTCTTACCAAGCATATTGGCAAGGTCCTTTTGTTTAAGACCGTGTTCTTTCAATATGGCGTGTATTCTATCCACAATTAAGGAATGACAGGTTGACGCTTCTACGGACTTCAGGCGAAACTTTAGCCCGCCGAGCTTCGATAATGCTACTTCTTTTCATAGTGGTTAAATCTCAATCAAATATATCGATTATTTCAGCGTCTTACTTAACTTAAAATTATGGTTGTAAAGTTAGCAATTTATTACCAATAAAACTCCGAGAGGCGCAACGGCTAAGGCATTGTTGTAGCAGGCGAACACTACGAATAAGGCCAATCTCGTCACCGACATTCCGCAGGCTACACTATCACAGACCGCATTATCATAGTTTAAGGGAGGGCTAAACACCGAGTGACTTACGGCCTTTGCAGGATGCTCGCAGGGTTCGCTGTACCTGCCTATGCCATACAGTCACTCCGTGTTCTTAACTATCTCTCCATCCTTATTCTTTTCAGAGTCGTTGCGCCACTCTCCGTTTGTCAGCAGTCCACGCGTCGAGACTGAGATAAGCCTTTCCGGGACTGAACGGTATCATTTTTAGGGAATCCAGTAATACATTGGTTTCTTTCTGTGGTCAGTAACCCATTCATCAAATTCTATCATATTTGATATTCCATCAGCAATCACTGCCTCATAATATTCTACGCCATGAT
>JAAVFQ010000023.1 GCA_014800685.1 Bacteroidales bacterium | reverse complement strand
CCTAAGAGGGTGCAATTCCGAGTACAAAATTTTCTGCACCCTTCTTGCACACCGGCTACTTCAATATTTTGCGCCGAAACGGGACAGGGGTAAAAAGAAAAACCTCTGAAAATCAACGATTTTCAGAGGAATTCTGTGGTCTGATAGACCCTTTAGTGACCCCGGTGAGGCTCGAACTCACGACCCAATGATTAAGAGTCATTTGCTCTACCAACTGAGCTACGGAGTCATGTTTGCTTTTAGGCGGTCAGCTTAGTGTGGGCTGATTTCCCGTTTGCGAGTGCAAAGTTACAACATTTTTTCTCCGTTACCAAATTTTTTTGAGGTTTTTTTAATAACTTTTTATGCTATTATGGTTAATCGGCTGATAGTCAGTATTAAAAATTATTATATAACTATGGTTTGAAACGCTCTGTATTGCATGGAAGTATTGCTTTCGGAGTTAAAACTACTTTTTGTAGGGCTGCAAAGATGTTGATGTCAAAAAAAATAGTTATCTTTGAGCCGTCTATGCGTCATTGTGGCGCGGATGGTGAAATTTTATATTTTTTCATCACACACAAATCGTTTAATTTTTAGAACTTACGAGTAAGTGAGAAAAATTAATGTGCAAATAAAACGAAGTAATTTGGGAGAAAATTTATCTGCGAAACGAAGGAGGATATAGCATATCCGACTGAGCGCCAAAGATAAATTAGCCCCAAAGGGCGAGTTTTATAGCACAAGATTTTTTTCATCACACACAAATCGTTTAATTTTTAGAACTTACGTATGAATAAAGGTTTTATGTTAGTGGCGTTTGGAGGGCTTGTCCTGACGCTTACAGGATGTTCGAAAAAACTCGCTGCTTTTCAGAGCGAGTATTTCGTGACTAATCCTGCGCCGCTTGAGACTGTGGGCGAGAAAGTGCCCGGGCAGATCACTGTGTCTGTGCCTCAGAAATTTATGGTGAAGAATGCCAAGGTGACGGCCACTCCGGTGCTTACATGGGGATATGACGGCTCGGCTTCGGCACCCCAGACTATCTTCCAGGGTGAGAATGTTCTTGACAATGGCCAGGTGGTAAACTATGATCGTGGAGGCACCGTGACCATTCCTTTCAGCATAGATTATCGCCCGGAGATGGCTCAGAGTGAGCTTTTCGTTGACCTCAATGTGCAGCAGGGTGGCAAGACGTATTCTCTCCCGCGAGTGAAAGTGGGCGAGGGAGTGATAGCTACCTCTACGCTGGCCTCGGCAGCTACAGTGCGTCCGGCCGTGGCGCCTGATAAATTCCAGAAGGTTATTACCGAGACTTATTCCGCCGACATTCACTTCCTCATCAATCAGGCTAATGTGCGTTCCACTGAGACGGCTTCCAAAGATTACATCGTGCTCAATGAGAAGCTGCGTGAGGCCAATGCCGCTCCCAATATGGAGATTGCCGGCGTTACCGTCAACTCATTCGCCTCTCCGGAAGGCTCTCTTGAGTTTAATACTCAGCTTGCTGAGAAGCGTGAGAAGAACACTACATCGCTCATGGAGGGCCAGCTCAAGAAGGATAAGATTACTGAATTTGGCGAGCTTACCTCTTCTTTCACTCCCGAGGACTGGGAGGGTTTCCAGAAGCTCGTAGAGAAGAGCAATATCCAGGATAAGGAGCTTATCCTAAGTGTGCTTAAGATGTATAAAGACCCTCAGGACCGTGAGCGTGAGATTAGAAATCTCTCGTCGGTCTTCAATGAACTGGCCGACCAGATTCTTCCTCAGCTTAGATATTCCCGAGTTATGGCCAAGGTAAATGTGCTTGGAAAGAGCGATGAGGAGCTTATCAACACCTTCAATGCCGACCCCTCACGACTCAGTGTGGATGAAATCCTCTATATTGCCACTCTTACTGATGACAATACCAAGAAGATGGCTGTCTATCGCAAAACCTCCGAACTCTATCCTCAGGATTATCGCGCTTTCAACAATCTGGGTCTCACTCAGTATGCTGCAAAAGACTACAATGCTGCTGAGACCAATTTCAAGCGTGCCCGCCAGATAGCTCCCGATGCTAAGGAGCCTGCTATGAATCTTGGCCTTATCTCGATGCTCCGTCAGGACTATACCACAGCTAATGAGGCCTTCGGACGTGCGGCCGGTGTCCCCGAAGCAGCCGATGCCTTGGGCGTATATTACCTCTCTCAGGGCGATGTGGCAAAGGCCAATACCGCTTTCGGAGGGGTACGTACCAACAATGCCGCCCTCGGCCAGCTGCTTGCTAAGGACTATACGGCTGCCCGCCAGACGCTCGCTTCTATCCCGAATCCTGATGCCATCACCTATTACCTCACCGCTATCCTCGGGGCCCGCACGGGCAATGAAAGCATGGTGATGAGCAATCTTCGTCAGGCAGGTCGCCTCGACTCATCGCTCATAAGCCGCGCTAAGAGCGACAGAGAGTTCTCCGGATATAACCTCTCTTTCCTCTAAGAGTAAACACTCTCTAAATAAGCGACATTCAAAAAACGGGCGCGCCGAAAAAATTCGGTGCGCCGGTTTTGTCTTGTATGTGTTTTGGAAAGAGTTCTATTACTTGGCTGTCGACTTGCGGGTAGATGTCTTGCGCGCTTTTGGCTTGGCGGGAGCGGCATCCTGAGCCTCCATCAGAGCTTTTACCTCCTCTACGGTTAGCGCTTCCGGCTCCTTGTCTTTCGGTATCTTATAGTTGCGGGCTTTCTTGCCGGTCTCCTTGAAAGCGATATAGGGGCCGTAGCGGCCATTGAGAATCTGCACGCCGGGAAGCTCCTCAAATTCCTTTATCAGCTTCTGGGCATCGGCCTTTCTCTTTGCCTCTATAAGCGCAATGGCCTCATCAAGGGTTATCTCTTGAGGGGTGAGGTCGGCAGGGATGGAGACATACATTGAGCCGAACTTTACGTAGGGGCCGAAACGGCCTACGTTTGCTTGAATTTCTTTATCTTCAAAAGAGCCGAGGGAGCGGGGAAGTTCAAAAAGTTTGAGAGCCTCTTCAAGGGTAATATCGCTCACGCTCTGCCCCTTCTGTAGGGAAGCAAACCGCGGCTTCTCCTCATCAGTAGCCTCGCCTATCTGCACTACCGGTCCGAAGCGGCCTATCTTTACAGAGACGGGCTTGCCGCTTTCCGGGTCGGTGCCGAGTATGCGTTCTCCCACCTTGTGTTCCAGTCGCAGTGCATTGATGCTCTCTATGCCGGGATGGAATCCGCTGTAGAAATCGGCTATCTCATTCTGCCAGCCCAGATTGCCCTCTGCTATTTCATCAAATTTCTCTTCTATGCGGGCCGTGAAGTTATAGTCAAGGATGTCGGGGAAATATTCTGTGAGGAATTTATTGACTATCATACCGACATCTGTAGGCACGAGTTTACCCTTGTCGCTGCCGGTAGTTTCCGTCAGCACGCTTTTGGTCACTTTGCCATTTTTGAGAGTCAGCTGGTCATAGTCTCTTTTGGTGCCCTCCTTTTCCCCCTTGGCCACGTAGTCGCGCGACTGAATAGTGGAGATCGTGGGGGCGTAAGTAGAGGGACGGCCTATTCCGAGTTCCTCCATTTTCTTCACCAGCGAAGCCTCGGTGTAGCGTGCGGGGGCCTGCGAGAATCTCTCTACAGCCGATATTTCGGAGGGGGCGAGCGCCATTCCTGAGCTCATCGGAGGGAGCATAGTGCTCTCCATGCGCTCCTCTGATATGGGGTAGAGTGCGAAAAATCCATCGAATACTATCTGCTCTCCCGTCATGATGAACTTCTCCTCACGGTTGGAAATGGATATTTCCACATGGGTCTTCAGCAGCTCGGCGTCGGCCATCTGAGAGGCCACTGCGCGCCGCCATATAAGCTTATAAAGATTCTGCTCCTGCGGCGTTCCCTCTATCTCTCGGGTGGAGATGTAGGTAGGACGGATGGCCTCATGAGCCTCCTGAGCACCCTTCGACTTCGTATGGTAATGGCGGCGATGGAGATATTTGTCTCCGAAATCAGCTGTTACCGCTTTTGATATCTCGCCGAGAGCAAGGTTGGAGAGATTGAGAGAGTCTGTACGCATATAAGTGATGAGACCGGCTTCATAAAGCTTCTGGGCGAGCATCATCGTGCGGTTGACTGTCAGATTAAGTTTGCGTGCGGCATCCTGCTGCAGGGTAGAGGTAGTGAAAGGGGGCGCCGGAGAGCGTTTCACCGGACGTTCGTTGACTTCCGCTACGCTGAAAGTGGCCTTTGCGCAATCTTCAAGAAAGGCTGCGGCGGCCTCTTCCGATTCCAGTCGACGGTCAAGCTCGGCTTTCACCTGCTTGTCGCCTATGGTAAAGAGAGCGCTGATGCGATAATAAGCCTCCGACTTGAAGCCTCTTATCTCCTCCTCGCGCTCGCATATCAGCCTCACGGCTACGCTCTGCACACGTCCGGCTGAGAGCGCCGGCTTGATTTTGCGCCATAGCACGGGGCTAAGCTCAAATCCTACTATTCGGTCGAGCACGCGCCTCGCCTGCTGGGCGTTGACACGATTGATGTCTATTTCGCGCGGATTTTCTATGGCCTGCAGTATGGCCGGCTTGGTTATTTCGTGGAAGACTATGCGGCGGGTGGTCTCGGGCTTGAGACCAAGCACCTCATAGAGATGCCAAGCTATAGCCTCTCCCTCGCGGTCTTCATCGGACGCGAGCCATACCATGTCGGCCTGGGAAGCGGCCTGCTTGAGTTGCTTCACGAGCGCCTCTTTGTCGGGAGAAATCTCATAGATGGGATTGAAACCCTTCTCGACATCAATGCCAAATTCCTTATTGTGGAGATCGCGTATGTGTCCGTAAGAAGACATCACCTTGAAGTCTTTCCCCAGGAACTTTTCTATCGTTTTGGCCTTTGCAGGCGACTCGACTATTACCAGATTCTTCATAAATATCGGTAAGTTAGACAGGACTTCCGGCTCTCAGCATCCACTCTTATAGAGCTATCCTCCGGAAATCAAGCGCAAAATTACAATAATTTTTTCAACTTTATAAGCCTCTGCAATCAAATTATGCAGAAGAAATGATTTTGCCCGACTGTTTAAAGAGAATTTCAGCAGGCATACGTTTGCAGCAGGCATTCGCATCAGCTGCCCGCCTTCGGCCGGATATTTCTTTCTTAACACCTTAATTTAAGATTTAGTTTCGTGAGAGCGTGCCGGACCGGTGTGACGGCTATCTGTCACGCCCGGTGATTGGCGTGCAAAAAACGGCCGGGGCTGTTGCGGGAATAGGAAAAAATTTGTAACTTTGTGTGATTTTTCATCTCACGGCGACTCATCGGCGAATAGCTCTGTTTTAGAGCGTCACTGCCTTGAGGCCGGATGGCAATCTTTTTTAGACTACACGATTATGACCGAAGACAAGATAGACAACAACGAAACCCAGAAGCAGTATCAAGCCGACAATATCCAGGTGCTTGAAGGCCTTGAAGCAGTGCGCAAACGCCCGGCTATGTATATCGGAGACATCTCCGGCAGAGGTCTGCATCATCTGGTCTACGAAGTGGTGGACAACTCCATCGACGAAGCCCTCGCAGGATTTGCAAATACCATCGAAGTCTTTATCGGCAAGGATAATTCTATTCGCGTCATTGACAACGGCCGAGGCATCCCGGTAGACATGCACGAAAAGATGCACAAGCCCGCTCTTGAAGTTGTCCTCACCGTCCTTCATGCCGGCGGTAAGTTTGACAAGGGCACTTATAAGGTGTCTGGCGGTCTGCACGGCGTCGGCGTGAGCTGCGTAAACGCCCTCTCCGACTATCTGAGAGCCGAGATACATCGTGACGGGAAAATCTATATGCAGGAATATGCATTCGGTAAGCCCACGTCTGAACTCTGCGTTATCGGCGAAACAGACCGCACCGGCACCACAATCATATTCCATCCCGATGCTTCTATCTTCACCGAAACTGTATATGACTACGAGACCCTGGCAAATCGCCTGCGTGACCTCGCATATCTCAATGCCGGGATCACACTGACGCTCACTGATGAGCGCGTGACGGATGAAGAGGGCAATCCCCGCAGCGACCGCTTCCACAGCGACGAGGGGCTCAAGGAGTTTGTCAAATATATCGATGAGGGCAAAGAGCATCTCATTGAAGACATTATCCATATCAATACCGAGAAAAACGGTATCCCCGTGGAGGTGGCTATGACTTATAACACCTCCTTCAATGAGAATATCTTCTCTTACGTCAATAACATCAACACGATAGAGGGCGGTACCCACCTCAGCGGATTCCGCCGTGGACTCACCACCACGCTCAAAAAGTATGCCGACGACAACAAGATGCTCGAAAAGATGAAAATTGAGCTCAGCAAAGAGGACTTCCGCGACGGCCTCACTGCAGTTGTCTCCGTGAAGGTGGCTGAGCCTCAGTTTGAGGGTCAGACCAAGACCAAACTCGGTAATAGCGAGGTGAATGCGGCCGTATCACAAGCCATCAGCGAGGCTCTGAGATACTATCTTGAAGAGCATCCCGCGCAGGCAAAGGCCATAGTCAACAAGGTGATTATCGCCGCTACCGCCCGTCATGCCGCCTACAACGCGCGAATGAAAGTGCAGCGTAAGTCCCCTCTCGCCGGCGCAGGACTCCCCGGCAAACTCGCCGACTGCAAAAGCCGCGACGCCGCTGTCTGTGAGCTTTTCCTCGTCGAGGGTGACTCTGCAGGCGGTTCTGCAAAGCAAGGCCGTAATCCTAACTATCAGGCTATCCTCCCGCTGCGCGGTAAGATTCTAAACGTGGAGAAGGCTATGGAGCATAAGGTGTTTGAGTCGCAGGAGATTGTAAATATTTTCAAAACCCTTGGAGTGACCATCGGCACAGAGGAAGACTCAAAGGCTGTCAACATGACCCGCCTGCGTTATCATAAGATAATTATCATGACCGATGCCGACGTGGATGGTGCCCACATTGCCACGCTCCTCATGACCTTCTTCTTCCGTCGCATACGCCCGATTATAGAAAACGGCTATCTCTATATAGCCACTCCGCCCCTCTATAAATGCACGCTAAAGGGCAAAAAGGGTGTCTCGGAGTATGCCTGGAATGACCAGCAAGTGCAGCGCTTCGTAGATGATATCTGCGGCGGCGATCGAAATAAACTGAATTTGCAGAGATATAAAGGTCTTGGTGAGATGAACCCCGAACAGCTATGGGAAACTACCATGGACCCCGAAAACAGAATGCTCAAGCAGGTGACGCTCACTAATGCCGCTGAGGCCGACCGCACTTTCTCGGTGCTTATGGGAGAAGAGGTAGGCCCCAGACGCGATTTCATAGAAGAGCACGCCACTTACGCTAACATTGACGCCTGATAGTCTGCCCCTTTAAGGGAGTCAGACCCCGGTTATAAAAAAGAGATGAGGGTATGTCGTAATTTGATACTTCGACATACCCTCATCTCTTATTTGTGGGACAGGGTCTTATTTTGTCTCAACCCCGGCGAGTCTCAGAGCGCTCCCTGCTCTATGAGATTGGCTATGCGGTCAATAGTGGCGTCCTCTGCATTCTTCTCGGGATGAAATCCGGTCTTCATGTTGACGCCGAAAAAGCGACCGAACGTCTGCCAGAAGCCGGCGCGGAAACTCCCTAAGAAGGCTTTTACTATGTTGAATGACGACTGGTCAGTCTCACGGTTGATGAGCTTGAGCATGACCTTCCCCTGCGACTTGGTCATGGATTTAACGGCCGGCTTATAGCGCTCGAAAATGTCTTTTTCAAGGCGTTTCAGGTGAGCCTCACGCTGTTTTTTGTCGGGAATGGTCTGGATATACTCGTATGTCTCGCAGAGCGTGTTGAAGGCTAATTTGGCGTAGGGGAGAGTCTTTCTAACGTCCCTGACCGTCCGCCAATAATACTCCTCCTCCTTTTTATTCTTAAATTTTAGAGGAGGGTAGACATAGACGTCGCGGATGACGGTCATAAGCACGCTGTCTCCATATTGGTCTACAAAGCGGTAATAACCCTTGTAGGCCTTCACTTTTAGAGTGGGCGCGCTCTCTTCCTGCGCTAAGACTTTCGGAGCTGTCAGGGCGCAGAATGATAGTAGAAGCAAAGCGATAAGACGGACCGTTTTCATCTGATATCGTTTGGGTTGAGAAGATTATGATGGATTTTCTCTTCAAGAGATATTAGCCTTATAACGCAGGCCATAGCGAAAAAATTGTCTCGGGCCCCAGTCTGAAGAGGAGATCGAAGGCTGAGAGAGAGTCATTGACTCCATCGCATCGTTCTTCCCGGAGTCTGGCTATCCTCTCCGGGTAGAGACGTTGCAGTTCCGTCAGCTCTTTCACCAGCGGCTCTGTGCATACCTGCCGGATAGGCTCTGCAGCTCCCCGAAGCAATTCTCCAAGCGTGCGGGCCGTGGCGATGGCCGATAGCAAGGGCCCGGCATAATGCTCGAAGAATGGCATGGAGCGATAGGCCGTTTCCCATGCAGCCGTATGAACCCGCCTCCAATGGCCATGCTCAGAAAGAATTATGGAGTCTGCATCAATGCTCTCCGGCGTTAGTCCGGAAAGCGTGCGCAATGCCCTGTTGCTACCCTCTACGGGCACCGAGAGCTGAAGCACGGGAGCATTGCCTTCTATGAGACATCGCGTCAGCTCCTTCTTTTCCAGAGCTGCCGCCTCGCTGTATCCGGCCTCTGCGGCCAGCCAGGATGATACCCTCCGGCAAGAGGCTCCGTAGGGTAATAGAAGCCCGGTCCGCATCATCACCACAGCGCCGATGTCTTGTCAGGGTTGGCATCGTTGAGTATGCGCTCAAAGCGGATTTTGCCGTCAAAGAAGCCCTTCTGGTCATCAAGAGAGACGAGCACGAACACCGGCGAGCCGACTATGTGATCTTCAGGCACGAATCCCCAATAGCGGGAATCGGCAGAGCGGTCACGATTGTCGCCCATCATCCAGTAATAATCCATTTTGAAGGTGTAATACTCCGTAGGGGTGCCGTTGATATAGATCTTACCATCCTGCACTTTCAGCTCATTACCCTCGTAGGTCTCTATGCATCGGCGATAGATAGGGAGGTTGTCGAGGGTAAGATGAAGAGTGGAGCCCCTTTTGGGAATCCAGAATTCCCCCATGTCGGGGCGTGTCCAGCCATATTTGTTGCCGAGAGGGAACACGCCGCCGAGGTCATAATAGCCGCTGGCGGCCTCCTTGACGAGAGGCCCGGTCACTTCAGGCCATTTCTCCACGATGGTCTTGGCGGCTACCGTGAGCGGAACGTCATAAAGCTGCTCTCCTGTATATTCATTTGTGATAGGGCCATTGCCAAAATCGTCGCGTCTGACGCCGATGGTTTCCCACTTCTCATCAGAAATGCGTCCTTTCACAGGAATGACATAATTGAATTGCACTTCAGAGGGCTCGGCGATGGCTTTCCCGTTGATGTAGATGATGTCATCCTTTATGCGCAGACGCTCTCCGGGAAGGCCGATAGCTCGCTTCACGTAGTTTTCACGGCGGTCTACGGGGCGCCATATCACTTCGCCGAACTGATCGGGGTTAGAGGCTATATAAGCTTTCGGGTCGGCCACGCCACGCTTCTTGAGCTCGTCTACTATCTGGTAGTAATCGGGATTTTGAATTTTGGTGGCTACGGTGTCGCCCTGCGGATAATTGAATACCACAATGTCGCCACGCTCGATGCTGCGGAGGCCGGGGAGTCGATGATAGGAGAGCTGAGGATTCTCGATATAGCTTTTCGTGTTGACCACCGGAAGAGTGTGCTGAGCCAGAGGGAAATGCAGAGGCGTCTGAGGCACCCGCGGACCATAGACCGTCTTGTTGACCCATAGATAATCACCTACGAGGAGCGACTTCTCGAGCGAAGAGGAGGGTATCTGGTAGTTCTGCCCTATAAAAGCAAAGATGAAATATACAAGCACCAGAGCATAGACTATCGCATCCACCCAGGCCATGACGGAGCGTGTGGTTTTGTTGCGTGACTTTTTCCACCAGGCCCATGGGATAAACTGCGTGATATAGATGTCGAAAAGCAGAAACCACACCAGTCCGAGCCAGGGATTGCCCATCCATACCACCCACAGCAAGAAGATGATAGAGACAATGCCGAAACGAACCCAGCGTGTGGGGCGGGTCGAAGTTATTCTCTCAGAAAGGTTTTCAAGGAACGTTTTCCGGGTAGGGGCTTCGGGAGCTTCCGGATGTCTGTTGGTTGATTCGGGGCTTGAAGCTCCCTGATGTTCTATACTCATTGCTGATAAGTAGGCTCTAAGTAAGTTCTAAAAATTAAGCGATATTAGTGAGACTCTTGTTAATTTTTCTCACTTACTTGTAAGTTCTAAAAATTAAGCGATATTTGTGAGAAATCTCTTGCTCTATAAAAACTCCCCCTTCGTTGCTGATGATGAGAAATGTCAGTACAGTTCCGGGAGCATATCCTTCATGGTGAAGAATCCTGAGCGACCTTTGAGCCATTCGGCTGCCATAACGGCGCCGAGGGCAAATCCGCGGCGTGATTTGGCCGAGTGGGTTATGGAGATGCTGTCGGCCTCCGACTCCCAGGTGATGGTGTGAATGCCGGGCACTTCGCCGCGGCGTTCATGCGCTATGCCCAGAACGCCCTCTTCAGCCGGCGTGTCCTTCTCCGTCTCCTCCCATTCCCGTATGCGGCTCACTTCCCCTATAAGGTCTTCGGCAAGGGTGATGGCAGTGCCGGAGGGATGATCGAGTTTGTGCACATGATGCACTTCGAGCAACGAGGGGGTGTAGGAGGGGAAACGATTCATTATCG
Source organism: Bacteroidales bacterium (assembly GCA_014800685.1). Taxonomy (GTDB): domain Bacteria; phylum Bacteroidota; class Bacteroidia; order Bacteroidales; family Muribaculaceae; genus Lepagella. The sequence continues at coordinate 30,483 of JAAVFQ010000023.1, read as the reverse complement.
CCGCGAGCTTACGGTTGATGCTCATGAAGATATTCACCCCGATGGAGTAATTGGACGCATAGAAAAGGGTGCCTTCTCCCTTTTCGCACATAGCCTTGATTTCAGGTAGGGAGTCAAGCCATCCGGTAGTGCCGCTCACCACCGGCACTCCGGCTGCAAAGGAGTGCAGGATATTGTCTACCGCGCAGGTCGGTATTGAGAATTCGATGGCTACATCAGCGCTGCGGAAATGTGCCGAGTCGAAGTCTTCACGATTATCCAGGTCTATGCGGCATACTATCTCATGGCCTCTGTCTTTGGCCACGTCTTCTATCATCCGGCCCATCCGGCCATATCCTATAAGTGCTATCTTCATAAAGTTGTAACGTTAGTGTGCAGATTGTTATTGTGTGCCGAGCAGTGAGTCAAAAAGCGCTATATAGCGGTCAGCCACGCTCTCAGCGGAAAATTTCTTTATAACCTCTTCGCGCAGAATCCCTCTCTGCCGGGGCGAGCGGAGGGCGGCCTTGGCCAGTCCCTCGGCGATTCGTTCCGCTCCGAGGCGGATGTCGCTTTCGCAGTCCGGAAATTCAGCCAGCCAGCCGGTGGTGCCATGCTCTATGATATCGGCTTGGCCTCCCCGGTTGAAACTTACAGGAAAGGCGCCGCAAGCCTGACCCTCTATCAGTGTGCCGGGGAGTGTCTCGTAGAGGGAGGTGGAGAGCACGCAGTCGGCATTTCCGTATATCTCGCTCAGCGCTTCCGTGCCGGAGACGCGCCCTAAATGCTTATGGCTGACGGCTACACCCTTCATTGTGTCAGGATTCTTGAAGGTGCCGAAGGTGATTAGTTCTGTCCTTTGAGCTAACTCGGGATGCTTCTCTTTGAGTATGCGCATGGCTTCAAGCAGAAAGGGGAGGCCCTTCACGGGATCGTCAAGGCGGGCTGCGCCGGTCACTATCCGGAACTTTCCGTCTGTGCTCCCGCTGCCCTCTCTGAAGCTCTCTACGGGAAAGGCATTGGGGATGACGCTGACAGCAGCCTCCCGAAGGAGTGAGGAGGCGGCGGCTTTCTGTGCAAGCCATCGGCTGACGGCTACAAAATGGATAGGGGGCTCCTCGCTGTAGATGGCTTTTTTAGATTTCCAGACAGAGTGGGAGATGTCTGCGGGCCCCTTGGCTCTGCCGAGAAAGGGGCAGTAGCCACATTCCCGCGTGAAGCCGAGGCAGTCACCGGGGTGATGACAGATTCCGGTCATGCACCAGAGGTCATGCATGGTCCAGACCACAGGCTTGCCGAGACGCAGGAGATGACGAAGTCCGCTGAGCGATACCATCCCCTGATTGACCCAGTTAAGGCAGATGACGTCGGCCTCTCTCACCCAGCGGTGGCGATAGAGATCCAGGCCGTCCGAGGCGGTGTCTACCTTGAAGAGGTCGGCACGATTCATCCCGTTTGCCATGAAGATACGCAGACGCTCGGCCATGAAGGCCCGGCGGATAGCGGCTGCCGAGGCGGCTCTCTCTATGAAGGGTGAGTCTGTGCGCTTCTCCACTACAAGCATCCGGGCGTCCACTCCCTTATCGCGCAGCGCATCCATGAGCCGTCGGCTCACTATGGCCGCCCCTCCCGTCTCGTCGCTCTTATTAATAATGATTATTTTCATAGGCTATCGCCGCGTTAGATTGACGAATCTGAACTCTTCTCCCTCCTTGTTCTGCATAGCTTCGGAGCGGAATGTCTCCTCCCACTCGTTCATGTCTAAAGGGGGGAAGAAAGTGTCGGCATCAGGAGTGTCAGCGTCAAGAGTGGTCAGGAAGAGGTGAGTGGCAAGTGGGAGAGCCTCTTTATAGATGATTCCCCCACCGATGACGTAAGGCATAGGGTCGGAGGATGCCATCGTGAGGGCTTCCCGGAGGGAGTCGGCGCGCTCGGCTCCTTCGGCAATGTATGAGCGATTGCGGCTCACTACTATATTTCTTCTTCCGGGCAGGGGGCGATTGGGCAGAGACTCCCATGTGCGCCGTCCCATGATAACCGTATGTCCGGTGGTCAGCTCCCTGAAACGTTTGAGATCGCCGGGGAGATGACGGATAAGGTCGTTGCGACGTCCTATGGCATTATCGCGCCCTACGGCTACGATGATGGCGAGTGGCTTGGAGGGGGTGTCTCTTCTCATACCGATACCTGTCCTTTGATAGCAGGCCAAGGATCGTAGCCCTCAAGCCTGAAATCTTCATACTTGAAATCAAAAATGTCTTTCACCTCCGGATTCAGCACCATACGGGGAAGCTGACGGGGGGTGCGTGCAAGCTGTTGTTTGACCTGCTCGAGATGATTCGTATAGATATGCAGGTCGCCGAAGGTATGGATAAATTCTCCTGGCTCCAGACCGCACACCTGAGCCATCATCATCGTGAGCAGCGCGTAGCTGGCTATATTGAAGGGGACGCCGAGGAAGCTGTCGGCGCTTCTCTGATAGAGCTGTAGCGACAGGCGCCCGTCAGCCACGTAAAACTGAAAGAAGGCGTGGCAGGGGGGGAGATTCATATTGTCGAGGTCGCCTACATTCCAGGCCGAGACTATAATCCTGCGGGAATCGGGATTGTGGCGTATGTCTTCCACGGCCTGTTTTATCTGATCGATGTGGCGGCCGTCGGCTGTCGGCCATGAACGCCATTGATATCCGTAGATATGACCGAGGTCACCGTCGGGGTCAGCCCATTCGTTCCATATCCTCACGCCATTCTCCTGCAGATAGCGCACATTGGTGTCGCCCTTGAGAAACCATAGCAGCTCATGGATGATGCTTTTGAGATGAACTTTTTTGGTGGTCAGCAGAGGAAATCCATCGGCCAGATTGAGTCTCATCTGATAGCCGAAAGTGCTGATGGTGCCGGTTCCGGTGCGGTCGCTACGCTGCCGACCATTGTCAAGCACATGGCGTAGAAGTCGGTGATATTCTTTCACGTCGAAGTTAGTTTTGTTTAATGGTGAGGGGGGTGGCCGGTTTGTGAGGTCCCCTCCGGAAAGTGATAGCCTCATCATCGCATACCGCCAGACAATCGAAGCAGCGCACGCAGCGCGAATTGTCCACGAGGCGTTCCGACACTTTTATGCAAGAGGCCTTGCACACCTCTTCACATTTGAGGCAGCTTGTGCACTTATCGGGATTTATGGCGATGATGTAGAGGGATTTGTTCTCGGCAAGACCCATTATCGTGCCTAAGGGGCAGACCGTGTTGCAGAATCCTCTTCCGGTGAAGATGGCGCAGGCGGCCACGGCGAGGAAGGAGACGATGCCGGCAATGATGCCGATGAGCGTGCCGAGTCCGAGAGCTGTCCATTGAGGGTCGACGAGCGACGGACGGACCGTGGAGCATATAGTCCGCATGAGATTCCAGGGCTCGAGCAGCAGAGGTACAATGGCGAGGCCGGCGAGCAGGCAGACGATGTATATGCCGAGAATGTGATAGCGTGCGGAGGAGGCCCGGCGGTATCGGAATCCCTGAGGCAACCCCGGAATGTATTTCCGGAGAGGAGTGATGAGATCTTGCAGAGTGCCTATAGGGCAAACAGTGGAGCAGTAAAGACGACCGAAAATCAGCGTCACCACCAGCCAGAAGAGGGAAGCGCCGAGGGTGCCTGATACCAGTGAGGGTATCACCTGCGAATGCCGTGCGGCCATCGCCAACGGGTGTTCAGTCAGGCCTATGGCCAGAAAGCCCACGGAGGCGGCGAAAAAAAGTGTAGCAATAAGCACACGGACTATGCGCAGATTCCTCATAGGCAGCCCGGCTATTTTTTGACGGAGGCTTTCTGCTCCGTAAGGTTCTTAAGTATCAGGATGCTGAGCACGGGGCCCTCTTTGCCATCTGCTGTCCGCGCTTTTGCCGACTCGAAGTGCACTTCACCCCCCGGGAAGGTATAGTTGGTCATCTCCAACGCTCCTTCACCCTTCACAACCCCTTTGCGCAGTATGCTGTCTTCGGTGAGTTTTACTTCTCCGCAGATGTATTGGCGAACGTTGTCGGGTGAGAACTTGCCGAGCTCGATATTCTCTATCTGAGCGTTTGTGGAGTCTACTTTCACTTTCCAAAGACCCGGAGAGCCGGCTTCGTTGATATAGAGGGCTGCTCCGGAGCCATCGGTGAGGACACCCTCAAAGTTGTAGACGGCGGTGTCCAGAGGCTCTCCCTGAGAGATCGCGTCCATAATGGAGCGCACGGTCATCGCTATGTCATTGTTGGCATGGAAGATGTCTTCTATCACAGGGATTGTGTCTGTGTCGGTGTCCGCCTCCGGCTTAGTTGTCTTTCCGGAGCAGGAGGCGAGTATCATCAGAAGGGTGAGGACTGAAGGAGAGCAGAGCCGGATGGCTCGTCGGGTAGGGGAATGGTGTGGAAGTGTCATGTCAGTCAGACGTGCGCGCGAGCGCACGTGTTCTTTACGATGTAATTTAGAATGCAAAATTAGCAAATTCCCGTGTGACGTCCAAATAATTTAAGCAGCCGAGAAAAAAATTTCAGCCGAGTGGCATTTCGAGGTGTCAGATGCGCGAGCCGAGCCAATAGCCGAGCGCGCAGCAGAAGAGGCCGCTGAAGATGGTGGCCGCGGCGAAAATCACCCATATCCCCACGTGTCCGGCCTCAAAATATTTGATACAGTCGAGTGTGTATTCGCTGAAGGTGGAGAAGCCGCCGCAAAATCCCGTCATGGTGAGCATGGCGAAAGCTGTCTTGGCCCAGGGGCTCCATGCCGAGGCTATCAGCCAGCCGGCGAAGAGTCCGATAAGGAAGCAGGCGAGGGTGTTTATAATCCAGGTGGTGAGTCCGAGCCATTCGCCTGAGACTCTGAGCCATGTGGAGATGAGCAGACGGCAGATGGCGCCTATTCCTCCTCCCAGGCCTACAAGCAGTATTTTAGTCCAGATGTTCATATATGTCAGTGGAAATTGTAGATTATATCGTGTCTTTTCGCAGACGTGCTACGGGGATTCCCATTCTGTCGCGATATTTGGCCACCGTGCGGCGTGAGATGTCGATGCCCATTGAGGCAAGCTGTTCTCTGAGGCGTTCGTCACTAAGAGGATGGGCTTTGTCTTCCGCCTCTATCAGCCGTCGCATTTCATCCACAACCTTGTGATTCGTATATTCCTCACCGGGGTCGCCGAGTTCGCCACTGAAAAAATAGCGTAGAGGAAGAATGCCGTCGTCGGTGGCCACATATTTGTTGCCGGTAGCTCTGGAGATGACTGATATGTCATATCCCGTGCGGGCTGCAATGTCGCGGATGGTCATAGGGCGGAGGTCGGCAGGGTCGCCTGTCTCGAAATATTTTTTCTGATACTCCACTATTGCGGTCATTGTAGCGAAGAGTGTTTCCTGGCGCTGGCGGATGAGGGAAATGAACTCTTTGGCGTCATTATACCTTGTGGTGATGAAGCGCCGGTCGGAGCCTGCCTCGGAGCGACGGTCTCTATTTCGTTCCATCCTCTCCACTGCGTTTCTGAAGGATTCGTTGATGCGCAGGTCGGGGAGGCTGTTGGTAAGAGAGATACTCAGGTGGCCATCTTCGCAGGTGACGGTGAAGTCCGGTATGATGGGCTTAGCCAGCTCGTCGTCGCCTCCGAGGCCGGCTCCGGGTTTGGGGTTGAGAGAGCGTATGAGGTCGATGGCTTCGGCCGTTTCCTCGCGAGATATGTGCAGACGGCTGATGATCTTATGGGCATGCTTCATGACGAAGGCATCAAACTGGTCGCGGAGAATGTTTTCGGCATTCGTTTTTGCAGTAGAGTCCGGGAGATAATGAAGTTGGAGGAGAAGGCAGTCTCTCAGGTCGGTGGCGCCGATGCCGTGTGGTTCAAGCCTTCTAATGGCTTCAAAAGCCTGACGGAAAGTATCCTCGGAGAGTTCTTCGCCTTCTGAGATGGCGAAGTCATCGCGCAGATTTTCAAGTGGTCGGCGGAGGTATCCGTTGTTGTCGAGGCTTCCTATGAGGTATTTTGCGGCACGGGCCACTTTGGGTGATAGGGTCTGTTCGCCGATTTGCCGGAGCAGCTCGTCATACATTGAAGCTCCCGTGTCTTGCCGGATGTTCTCGCGATAGTCATCCTCTGCCGGGCGGGAATCTTGGCGGAATTGGTAGAAAGATGAGGCGTCGGCATCGCGGGGCGGCTCCTCGGAGCCGGAGGCTTCAAGAGCGGGGTTCTCTTCCAGCTCGCGCTCCACGCTCTCTTCGACTTCCGGGCCTGTCATTTCAAGCAGACGCGCATATCTGACCTGAGACTGCATGATGTGCTGTCCCAGCGATTGCTCCTGAACTAGAGATGTGCGCCTGTCTGCCATAGAAAAAGAGTGAAATTCTAATGCAAAGATACTCTCAATTTCCGGACCAAAAAATTTTTCCGCAAAAAAATTTTTATATCAGTTGAAAATTTCTTAACTTTGCACCTTGAAAATTAGTATTTACACAGAATATACTTTTAGCAATGGCAGATAATAAGAATAACTCTCAGGAGCAGAACAAGATAGATGCGCTTAACGATCAGCTTACTTCCGCATCTGAGAAACTTGCCGGCAACCGCAAAATCATCTATTGGTGTGTGGGCGGCATAGTTCTCGTGGCTGTTTTCATCATGAGTTACCTTTTCTTCTACAGAAATCCGCGCACGAATGACTCCTATGCGGCTTACGGCAAAGTAGGCCTTGAGGCTGCTAATGACACTGTGGCCGCCAAGGAGTATGCAAAGGTGGCCGAGCAGTTCGGCAGCGCCGGAGGCGGTAATCTGGCAGCCCTCTCCGCAGGACAGTCTTATTACAATATCGGCAAATACAAAGAGGCTCTCGAGTCGCTTAAGAAGTTCTCCACCTCCGACGATGTGCTGATGTCAAATGTAGAGATTCTCATCGGTGACTGCTATGTCAATCTCAAGAACTATCCCGAAGCTCTCCAGGCCTTCGATAAAGGCATCAAGACAGCCGGCACCAATGAGCAGATCGTGCCTCGCGCTCAGCTCAAGAAGGCTGTGGTCTTCGACCATCTCAAGAAATATGACGAAGCCCTTGCCTGCTACGAAGCTGTTAAGGCTCAATATCCCAACTTCGTCCCCGGCAATGGAATGTCAATAGACGGCTACATTGCCAGAGAGAAGGCTCGCCTCGGCAAGTAAAATCCATACCCCTCCGGCTCATGCCCCGGAAGGGCTGTATATCAGACTTACTTACATAAAATAATAAAACACTTTGCTTATTTTATGAAAAGGGCGGTTCCTGCGGGGGCACGCCCTTTTCTTTTGTAGCATGACGGATTGACAATATAGCGCAGGTCAGGACGTTAGTATGTTAGATATGATACAGAAAGATAGAGGGAGGGGCCCGTTATGGCTCAGAGTGTCGGCGGCATTGGCATTGGCGTCGGTGATGTTTGTGCTTCTCCCGGGTTGCTCCACGAAGAAGAATACGGCCGCTTCGCGTAACTGGCATGCCTTCAATACGCGATATAATGTCTATTACAACGGCGCCGAGCATTATCGTGAGACGCTAAAAGATATGGAGACAAGATATGAGGATGACTACACGCGCACCCTCCTCACTCATCCTGCCCAGGCTCGCGCCGACAGCAAACTCCCTCAACCCTCCGGCGACTTCCGTCGCTCTATCGAGAAAATGCAGAAAGCTATCCAGCTTCACAGCATAAAGAGGAAGCCGGCTAAAAGAAACTCCTCAAAGAAGGAGAAGGAATTCCGTGCCAGAGATGAGTTCAATCCCTTTCTGCACAATGCATGGCTGATGATGGGGAAATCGCAGTTTAATAACGGCGACTTCCTCGGCGCAGCCTCTACCTTTTTCTACATATCGAAGCATTTCGTCTGGCTTCCTGAAGTGGTCACGGAGGCCTCTCTCTGGGAGGCCTATTCCTACTGCTCCATGAACTGGCTGTATGAGGCGGAAAATATCTTGCACAAGGTCAAGGAAAAGGATCTGACCTCCAAATCGCTGAAAAATCTCTATAACCTCGTAGAGGGTGACTATTATGTTCGCGCGGAGAAATACCGCGAGGCTACCCGTCCGCTCGAAGCCGCCGCCAAGGCCGCCAAAGGCACCCAGAAGAATCGTCTCTACTTCCTTCTCGGGCAAGTCTATTCGCAGATTGGCGATAAGCCAAAAGCATATCAGGCCTTCCGGAAGGCCGGCGCTGGTGCTTCCACGGACTATCGCACGAAATTCAATGCCCGCATCAAGCAGTCAGAGGTCTTCACCGGCAAAAATATCCGCTCAGAAGTCAACGCTCTGCGCTCTATGGCCCGTTTTCAGCGTAATAAAGAGTATCTCGACCAGATTTATTATGCCATAGGCAATCTCTATCTATCGCGAAAAGACACCGCGAAGGCAAAAGAGAATTATATCATTGCTGTGGAGAAATCATCGCGCAACGGCATAGACAAAGCCTTGGCGCAGATAGCTCTCGGTGCGATATATTTCGATGAGGGCGACTATGTGAAGGCTCAGCCCTGCTATTCCGAAGCCATCCCGCAGCTCTCTGACAAATATCCCGGCTATAAGACTCTGAAGATGCGTTCGGATGTTCTCGACCAGCTCGCCAACTATGCCGGCAATGTCCATCTCCAGGACTCTCTGCTCACCCTCTCCAAGATGACCCCGGAGGAGCAGATGGCCGTATGTCAGCGACTCGCCGATGAGCTCAAGAAGCGGGAAAAGGAGGAGGCCGAGGCTGCCAAACGAGAGGAATATCTCGCCAATCAGAACGCTGCCGGTCAGGACATCAATGACCCTAACGCTCCTCAGCAGTTTCAGCTCAATACCGATAAGTCGTGGTATTTCTATAACGCCACGGCCAAAAACAGCGGAAAGACGGAGTTTCAAAGACGCTGGGGTGCCCGAAAGCTGGAAGATGACTGGCGACGCCGAAATAAGACATCCTACTCTATGGATGACGTGGCTGAAGAGGCCGCTCTCCCGGCTGACTCTGTCGCTGCCGAACTCTCTCCCGAACAGAAGGAGGCGGCCGACAAAGCCTCTGACCCTCACTATGCCGAATACTATATGCGGCAGATACCCTCTACGCCCGAACAGATTCATAATTCCGAGGAAATCATTGAAGACGGACTTTACAATATGGGTATTATCCTTAAAGACCGTCTGGAGGATTATCCCGCGGCCAGAAAGGAGTTTGAAAAGCTCGACACCCGCTTCCCCGACAATAAGTTCCGGCTTGACGTCTACTATAATCTCTACCTTATGGCCGTGCGCGAGAACAATGAATCTCTCGCCGAGCAGTGGCGCGACAAGATTATTACGGAGTTTCCTGAATCGCCCTACGGAACGGCTATGAAAGACCCCAACTATTTCGACAATCTCCGCCGGATGCACGTGCGTCAGGAGAAACTCTATCAGGAGGCCTACGATGCCTATATTGATGACGACAACCGGCTCGTGCATGAGATTACGGCTGAAATGGAGAAAGAATATCCCCTCTCGGAGATTCTTCCCAAATTCGTCTTTATCGATGCTCTCAGCTATGTCACCGAAAAGAAGTATGACACTTTCCGGGAGCGTCTGCAATATCTTCTTGACAAATGGCCCGACACCGATATGACTGACCTCGCCGGCGGAATAATGCGTAGACTTAAGCAGGGCCTCACTCCACAGGGCGGTGCCGGCAACACCCGCGGAATGATTTGGGATATGCGCCTCACCAACGATTCTACCCTCATCGCCGCCGAGGATGGACAGCCGGCTGCCTTCGAGCGTGACCCTGATAAGCCTCAATATCTCGTGCTCGCATTCAATCGCGACTCAGTGAGCGCAAATCAGGTGCTCTATGATGTGGCTCGCTTCAACTTCTCCTCCTTCGCCGTGCGTGACTTCGACCTTGAGCCGATGGCCTTCGGAAATGTCGGTCTCCTCGTCATCAAGGGCTTTGCCAATCAGAGGGAGCTCGACCGATACCGAATGATTATGGCCGACTCTCACCTCGCTCTCCCGGAGGGCGTAAGGCCCATTCCAATCTCGAAAGCCAACTTCGAACTCCTTCTTTCCCAGGGCCGCTCTTTCGATGAATATTTCCGCTTTAGAGACATGGAGCCTGAACCTCCGCTTCCCGATAGCGTTATCAATGAAGAGGCCCCGGACGAAACTCCTTCTCCCGACTCTCAGCCTGAGAAGGAGGAGGCATTGTCTCCCCCGGAGACTCCGGCGTCTCCTCAAGAAGATTTGTAACCCCCTTATAATGTTATGGCTAAAATCCTTTGGGCCGATGATGAAATCGACCTCCTGAAACCTCATATTCTTCTGCTGCGCAAAAAGGGCTATGACGTCACCACCGTAGCCTCAGGCCCCGACGCTCTCGACGCTCTTGACGCCGAGGATTTCGACATTGTCTTCCTCGACGAGATGATGCCGGGGCTCTCCGGCCTCGAAACGCTCAACCGTATCAACCTCAGCCACCCGGACGTCCCCGTGGTGATGATTACGAAGAGCGAAGAGGAAGACATCATGAATCAGGCCATCGGAAATAAAATAGCCGACTATCTCATCAAGCCTGTCAATCCCGCTCAGATTCTTCTCTCCCTCAAGAAGAATCTGCAGAGCGCCCGTCTCGTCTCCGAGCATACGAATTCCGGTTATCAGCAGGATTTTGCACGCCTCTCCATGCTAATCAATGATGCCCGCTCCATTGAGGACTGGTATGAAATATATCGTCAGCTCGTTTACTGGGAAATCAATCTCTCGGAGGGCGACAATGCCATGGCTGAAATGATTCTGATGCAGAAGCGTGAGGCCAACAGTAATTTCTCAAAGTTTATCCCACGTGTCTATGAGGACTGGATACAGACCCAAGAGCATCCCCTCATGAGTCACGAGCTCTTCAAAAAGTGTATTTTCCCGCTCCGCGACGAGGGGCAGAAAGTGGCTCTGATCGTGATAGACAACTTCCGCCTCGACCAATGGAGAGCCATCCAGCCTCTACTGGCCGATGACTTCGTGGCGCGCGAGGAGCTTTATACTGCCATCCTCCCCACTACCACTCAGTTTGCCCGCAATTCCATCTTCGCAGGGTTGCTCCCTCTCAAGATTAAAGAGATGTTCCCCTCGCTCTGGGTGGATAATTCCTCTGACGAGGAGTCGCTTAACGACCATGAGTCTGAACTCATAGCCTCTCAGCTGGAGAGGTATCGCCGCAAGGATACCTTTGTCTACAACAAGGTGCGCACCTCTGAGCAGATTGAGCATCAGATCAGGGCTCTCGGCTCCTCGGCCAGAAAAGATATTTTCGTCCTCGTGGTCAACTTTATCGATATGCTCTCTCACTCAGGCACTGAGTCGCGCATGATGCGCGAACTCGCCGGCACCGATGCCGCCTACCGTTCCCTGACGGAATCCTGGTTTCGCCATAGCCCTATTCTTGACCTCTTCCGGCAGCTCGCTCACTTCGGCTATAAGATTATTCTCACTACCGACCACGGCACTATCCGCGTGGATAATCCCGTCAAAATCGTCGGCACGAGAGACCTCAATACAAATCTGAGGTATAAGGCCGGCAGAAATCTATCCTACAATGCCAGACAGGTTTTCTCTCTGACCAATCCGGCGAAGTGCGGACTCCCCGTCCCCTCGCTCTCTTCGGAATATGTCTTCACCACCAACAACGACTTCTTCACTTATCCCAACAGATATAACGAATTCGTCAAACTCTACACAGGAACTTTCCAGCACGGAGGCATCAGCCTCGAAGAGATGCTGATTCCTCTGGTGACCCTCACTCCTCGTCAGCAGTGAGTGAGTATTCAAAATTTATTTTCGAGTATGTTTACTTCTAAAAATTAACATACTCTTAGCACCCTTCACTAAAGTGAGAAATTTCCCCATAGTCATAATGCTTCTCATGCTCTCCCTCATAGCTGCAAGAGGGGAGGCGCCTCTCTCCGCCCCCTTGCGCGGAGAGGCTCTGAGGTATGCAGACTCCATAGCGCGCGCCGGCTATACCCTTTATCTTGGAGACTCAACGGTGAAGGCAAATCCCGACTCTGCCATACGTCTGCTCACCGAGGCGGCCGAGCTCGGCCACCCGAAGGCTGCCAACAATCTTGCCTTCATCTACCTTCACCGCGATTCATTGCGGCCCGACACCCTTGCCGCCCTCCCGCTTCTCGAAAGAGCCGCAAGAGCAGGACTCCCCACTGCCATGTCTCAGCTCGCCGACATCTGCGCCGCTCGCCGCGACACTCTCCGCGCCGATTCCCTTTATCTGCTTGCCGCCTCCCGCGGTCTGCGAGATGCCGACGTCAGGCTCACCGCAATGCTCGCTCCGAGATGGCAAGCTCTCTCAGCAGACTCCCTTCTCTCGCTCGGTCGCAAATATTATGGGGCCGGAGCTCCCTTTGCCGCTGTCAATGCCCTCTCTCTGGCCATTAGGGGCTATGAAGACCTTGAAGAGGACGTCCTGGCCGATTCCGTCCCCCCTGAGGCTACCGCTCTGGCCATTCTCGGCGATGCCTTCGCCACAGGAAGAGGGGTGAGCTATGACTATATGGCCTCTTTGCGCTCATTCTATCGCGCTGCCCTCCTCGGCGACCCCTCGGCTCAATTCATTCTTGGCGAAACGCTCGATCTTACTCCCGACGCCCTCGATGCTCTCGGTGTAGACTCTCAGTCGCCTGATGCTGACTCCGCCCGATGGTATCTTCTGGCTGCACGAAAAGGTGTCACTGATGCCCGCATTGCCCGCCGCCGGCTATTTTGAATTTTAAATTTCATGCCTGAAAAGTTCGGTCTTATTATCGTATTTCATGAAAAATTTATCCGGAATCATGATTTTTTACAAATGTAATCCTATTTAAACCTCTTAACTTGATTCTTCCCCTGCCTGTCTTTACATTTGAAAAGATGCAAGTCTGCCCACTGCTCCGCGCAGCCTATTTTACTTGACAAGTGATAAATGAAAATAGTATGCTGTGCAGCAGAAATTTCGATTTTTTGAAAAATTCCTTTGTTAAATATTCCTTTTTTTTTGGAGCAATAAATTTTTTTACTTAAATTTGCTGCGTTTAAACATGTCGGCATACTCCACAAAGCAAGAAGTTTCGGGGGGCTGCGGGCATTTTAGACGTTTCCGCAATGTCGGTTTTATTCCGGCTATATTGCTCTTGGATTAAACTAATTTTACATTCATTAATATTAATTAAAACAACAAGCAATGAGAAAAAATGCTACTTATTGGGGCCTCGGCCTCTTGGTTGCTCTTGGTCTCTCTGCTACCGCTGCGTCCAACTGGGGCAATATCGCCCGGTTTAGCGCCGCCACTTCCGTAGTGGCCGACGCTGAGGACGAAGCCGGCATCAAAGTGTCGTGGAACGAAACGATACAGAAGCAGTTTGACGAGTGGGCAGCAGAAAATAAGACATCAGAGATTAACGAGTGGAAGAAATATGCTACTCCCGTGTCGGTGACTCCCGCTCCCGGGGCAACCGTAAATACTTCCAGCGCGCTCTCCAAGGTGACCGTTACCTTCTATAAGAACATATCGCTCCTCCGCGAGTGCCAGGGTGATATCCTCGTTCAGCGCGGTGGCCAGACCATCCAGACCATTAAGCCCTCTGACATCAAGAATGTCAACTCTACAGGCGCTTATGATATCACCGTAAACATCGACCCCCTTACAGTGGCCGGTGAATACACTATTAAGTTCCCCGAAGCTCTCGTATATTGCAGCGAGCTTGACAATAGCAAAGGCCAAAACTCTTTCGCCTTCGAATGGAATTTCACCGTTCAGAAAGACTACGCTTTCACCACGGCTCCTGCTAACGCGGAGTTTGCGAAACTCTCCGAAGGCCAGCAGTTCACTATGACCTTCCCCGAGGGTGTCACCGTTTCTATCGACCGCGACATTGCAGAGCCCGACCAGTGGACTGACGGCGCTCGCGTCATCTTCCGCAACGGTAGTGATGTCAAACTTGAGGATGCAGTGGCCGTTACCCTCAAGGCTGACGGCAATAAGCTTATCGCCACGCTGGATGACAACTGGTATGGCAACATGACCAGCAACTCCAATACTTCTCAGAACTATTGGGCTTACATCCGCATCCCCGCGGGTGCCGTGACTATCACTGACGGCACAGAAGTTACTAAACTTCCCGCCTTCAGCGCAGGTCACTATTACACCTATGCTATCCCTTCTCAGAACATCCAGGTGACTCCCGCCCCCTCTGAGAGCCTCGTTAGCGCTGATATTTTCAAGGAAATCCGCATTAAGGTGACTGACCTCCCCGGTGACTTCGCTTATGCCACTTCCACCGTCGTTTCACAGCAGCCCGTCGTAGTTTCTTACGATCCTGAGACCGGAAAGCTCGGTACTACAAACATGGCTACTTACGCACCCCCCGTTGCTGACGAAAAGGACCCCACCACTATGGTTTATACCATGAAGGATCCTACCAATGCAACTGCAGTGCTCAATAATCCTCAGCTCTGGGAGAAGGGTTACTATGCTATCAAGCTCCCCAAAAACCTTATCAAGCGTACTGACGCTGACGCAGGTCTGAATGGCATCGGTAACATCATCACCGAGGTTAAGCCTTACTATGTGGATGGTGTCGCTTTCGTTGCAGCATCAAGCTTCAACCCCGCAGCGGGTGTCGTTGACCCCACTACCGGTCTTGGTCAGATCCGCATCGGCTTCGCTTCCGCAATGGAGGCTATCGCCGACAAGCACATCAAGATCTATAAGGAGGGCGATGAGGCTAATCTTATCAATGACATCGAGGTGACCGACGCAAGATATGTATCTATCTTCGACTCAGGCAAAAATGTTGTCATCACTCTTCCCAATGCTGTGAAGAATGTGCAGGGCAACTATGTCATGACCATCGATGAGGGTGCTTTCCGTCAGGCTTCAGGCAACCGTCTGCTCTCAGCTCCCATCAAGAACGTTTATGAATTCCCCGAGGTAATTCCCAACGAGGTAGCTCCCTCTAACGGCGAATGGCTCAGCGAGATTTCTGCTATTACGCTCACTTATCCCGGAGCTACCGCCATCAAGATCAATAATGACCCCGCTACCATCGACTTCAAGCGTGGTGCCAACTTCAATAACGCCACTGCCGTAGCTGCCAACCTTATCACAGCTACCGCCGAAGGCAACGTAGTGACACTCACTCCCAAGGCTGTTTATAAGACTGCCAACGCTAACCCCATCTTCATTCAGGTGCCCGGCGGATTCTTCACCGTCACCAAGGATGGCAAGGAGTATCCCAACGTGCCCATGACTCTTACTTATCATGTGGACAACTTCAAGGGCCTCAGCGTCTCTCCCTCAGGAACAGTTAACGTCGGCCAGATGGCCAAGGTGAAAGTCTTCCCCCCCGAAGGCTATACTATCGTAGGTCAGGGCTCAGGTAACTGTAAGCTCTACGTGGCTCCCGCAAGCTTCGGCGAGGCTCAGCCCACCGGTACAAGCGATACCTTCATGGTATATAACGTGGAGAAGGATGAGGATGGCAACCTTATCAAGAATGAGGACGGCTCTGTAAATATCGTCAGCAACGGCGACTATGCTGCTGAGGCTATCCCCAGCGGAGACTACGTGCTCCGTCTCACCGGTACATTCCTCCAGCTCGGTGATGCTGATGGCAACACCCTTGCCACCAACACCTACAAGGGCCCCAACGACTTCAACTACACGCTCACCAACGAGACTCAGACTCTCCCGCTGAGCATCAACATCAACTCTTCTGTTGAGACCCTTCCCACTTCTTACACTATCAGCGCAGAGGGCGGTGCTCTTTCTTACTTCACCGGCTTTGATAAGACTATCTCTCTGAAGATGGGTAGCCTTTACTATAACTTCAATCAGGAATTCAAGGATGGTAAGCTCATTCTTACCCTCACCGACGAAGACCTTGAGAAGATATATGCTAAGAACACCTATACTGACTACAGCATCGTTGTTCGCGTCAACAACACCAGCCTTGGTGAGATTCCCGCAGGTGCTTTCGAGGTAACTGCTCCCGATGGCAAGAAGTATCTCAATGAGCGTGCTGTCTTCAACTTCAAGGTGACCGGCCCCATCTCTGATCCCTACTACACCGTGACTCCCGCTGCCGGCACTTATAAGATTGCCGAAAATCCCGCAGGTCTCACTTCTGTAAACATCGCTACCGACAAGGATATCAACCTTGACCTCAATCCCAACAATACCATCAATGGTATGATTCTCAAGGATGGTGAGTCTATCGGTTCATTCAACGAGTATAGCGCTGAAATTCTTGACAACGGTTCTATCGAGATTAATCTCGGCATGAACCTTGACCAGACCGCTGAGTATACTCTTATCTTCCCCCGCGGTTACTTCCTCATTGGTGAGCTCAAGACTCCCTCTGATGAGTACTCTCTTACTTACAATGTAGAGGGTCTCGAGTCAATCGCTGTGGCTTCTCTCACTCCCGCTGATGATGCTGTCATCAATACCTTCTCCGGCGTAACTCTCAATTTCGATAACGTTGAGATCGCAAGCGTTTCAAGCGCTGTGGATATCATCTACACCGTTCAGAATCCTGCCGTAAGCTCATTCCCCTCTCAGGGCTACAAGCTCGTTCCCGTAGTTGGCGTTGACAAGAAGAGCGTCCTGCTCACCTTCACTGAAGAGGATGAGAACGCTCTCAAACAGAGCGGCAACTGGCCCGTGGCAGATCCCGGTTTCTATACTGTTAATATCGACCCGAACGCTGTCGTTATCACCGACACCGAGGGCAAGCAGTATGGCAACGCCTTCACCAAGGCATCTTACACTCTCGTGCCCGAGACTAAGATCGCTTACACTCCCGCTGACGGCGTGTATGTATCTGAACTCTCTGAGATGACTCTCGCATTCTCTGATATGCAGACTGTAGCTAAGAATGCTATGGCATTCGGCGAGCCTACTCTCGTGAATGGTGAGGAGACTATCCCCGTGACCGTGTCTGTAGATAAGAACACTCTCATCGTCAGCCCCACTACTGCTCTCACTGCAATCGCTGACTATGAGCTTACCGTTCCCGCTCAGTATCTCCTTCTCACTCCCTCTGCTGAGGGCCGTGCTCCTTACTTCAACGGTGAGATCAAGCACACATTCTCTATCGGCGAAAAGCCCGCGTTCACTCGCGCTTATCCCGTAAGCGGTGAAAATCTTGAGTTATTCACTAACAATATCATCTACTTCAACACTACTCCTTCTCGCAACCGTGACTGCGAAGAGGTGGCTACCCTCTCTTTCAATGGCCAGGTGATCAAGTCTACTTCCAACAAGTCCGGCAACATCATGGCTTATCCTGCTGCTGAAGATGATCCGAACTCTATCTCACTCAACTGGACTCGCGACAAGAATGAATTCAAGCCCGGTGAATACACCGTAAACATCCCCGCCGGCTTCGTGCTTCTCGGCGGCGTGCCCTGCGATGCTATCGAGCTTAACTACACTGTTCTTGCTCCTCTCGCTGTGACCGTTTCTCCTCTCGATGGTTCTTCTCTCGAGACTCTTGACAAGGTAGTCTTCACTTACTCTGATGCTACTGCTATCAAGGATAACGAAATGTATGGTGGCGAGCAGTATTCAGGTGACAACGTTGTTAACGGTATCCACATCACTTCTCTTGAAGGCGACGGCTACTATGACTTTGAGGTTAACATCGACGGCAACGTTATCACTCTCGCTCTTAAGGAGGCTGCCAAGCTCCCCGGCGGTAACACTATCGTAGTTCTTCCTGCCGGTGCATTCGACCTCACTCTCGCTGACGGCACCGTGAAGAAGAATGACAGACTCTCCGTGACTTACGTTACTCCCAACATCCCTGTTCCGACTCTCGACTTCGAAATGGTAGATGGCAAGTATAACGTTGACGTCTTCAACAAGCAGGAAGTTACTGCTACTCTCCCCGAAGGTGAGGCCTTTGGTATCATCAACAGCGGTACTCCCCTTATCCTTAAGGCTGTTAAGGAAGACGGCACTCTCTCTGAGACTATGTCTTCTTGGGCATACGACTACAACGAGTATGGCGCTGCATACGGTAAGAACTCTATCAAGTTCACC
Organism: Bacteroidales bacterium; assembly: GCA_014800685.1. GTDB lineage: Bacteria > Bacteroidota > Bacteroidia > Bacteroidales > Muribaculaceae > Lepagella. The sequence continues at coordinate 12,420 of JAAVFQ010000023.1, read as the reverse complement.
TGCGCAAGCACTCCGCTCGCTGAGGTTGCTCCCGGCAAGTACATCGTATACTTCAAGCGCGGTTCTCTCTCTACCATCAAGCATGAGGGTGAAGAGCTTGATCCCGACGTGACTTACGGTGGCGACTGCACATTCAGCAACTGCCAGATCTCCTGGTATCTTGATGTAGTTTCCCCCGACAGCGTAGATTCTATCTATGGCGACACAGATATCTTCAATATCTATACTACCGATGGTAAGATCGTGAAGATCAATGGTAACATTGATGACGTTAAGGGTCTCGACGCAGGTCTCTACGTAATCAACGGCCGCACTACTTACATCCGCAAGTAATCATAGATTATATCCTTAATTATCAGAGGCCTTCCCGCAAGGGAGGGCCTCTTTTTTCTGAGCTGTCCTTAGTGTAAGATAACTAATAGAGGGTGTGTCATAATAGGCCGTCTGTGGCGTTGCTTACGCCATTCGGCTTCGATCACATACGTGGGTGAGCTCCCTTCAGCCTCAGCCTCAGCGCCTTGCATCTGTCCTATTCTTACAAACCTAAGAGGGTATGCTAAAATGCAAAATTTTAGCACACCCTCTCGCGTGTTTTAATAAGTTTCTTGGGGAGGAAGTCAGTCTTTCGCTCCGAAGCCGAAAATGCCCTTGCCGTGGGTCTTCTCTTCTACAAATTTTTCGGCTTTCTCCTTAGCCTCTTCAAGTTTGGCCTTTCCCTCCTCGCTGTTGATGAAGTCTTTGGCTTTGTCTACGGTCTCTTTAACCTTCTCATTGTTGAGAATTTCGGCTGCTTTGCCTTTCAGTTCGTCTAACATAGTGTGTGTTTTTTTGTGAGTAAGTTCTAAGGCTGTCAAAAGATTCTCGTCACTTACCGGGGGTGGGGATGGCACTTTCAGAGCGAGGCCCTCCTTCTCGCAAATCCCGAGGATATGATTGCCGTAATAATGCCGACAGCTGCCAGAGGAATGCAGACCAGAAGAAGGTCGGTCCATTGCAAGGCTACGGGATATGCCTTTATAACAAGCGAATCGGCATCTCCGTTCAGTCGTATAAGACCAAAATTTTCCTGAAGAAGGCATAATACCACTCCGAGCAGCATTCCGGCAACGCCCCCTATGAGCGTTACGATGGCACTTTCCCACGCGAAAATACCCCCTATGGAGCGTGAGGTCATTCCAATTGCCCTTAGAGTGCCCAGAGCCTTTCTCTTCTCAAGCACAAGCATCGAAAGAGTGCTTATAAGATTGAATCCGGCTATCAGAAGAATGAAGAAGAGCAATAGAAACGTCACCCACTTCTCTATCTCTATCATGCGGAAGTGAAGCTCCTGCTGCTGCAGACTGTCTTTTACCACGAAGTCCTTTCCCGCTATGCCTCTGATGTCGGCTGCCAATGACGAGGCCTCCACTCCTTTGCGTGCCTTCACCTCAATGGCGGTGGCGGAGTCGTCGTCAAGCTCGAAAAGGTGGCGGGCTGTGGGGAGGTCGGTGAGTACTATGTTGTCATCATAATCTGACTGATTGGCCTGATAGACTCCGGCTACAGAGATGGAGTCGGTGATGAAAGAGGCCAGCGGATTGGCAGGATTCACCCGCACTCCTTTGCGTGGAGTGAAGAGGAGGAGTCTGCGGTCAAGGTCATAGATGGAGAGGCGCGACGCCACTCCTACGGCAATCGTGCCGACGGAGGAGCGAATTTCCTCGCTCTCTCCATATTCATCCTCTGCTGACTCTGTCAGCGTCGAGGAGGCCGCAAAGCGTCCTTCAGGAATGATAAGGCTGTCTATGGCCGTCATTTGGCGGAATAAGGATTCATACACGCCCTTCACCCTCACGGGCATCTCGCGGGCATCATAGACGGCAAGAGCATTGTCGCTGACTACCGGCATGGCCCTTTCCACTCCGCCAAGGCTGCGAATGGCGGTCAGCAGGGAGTCGGCATCTCCAATGGTCTTACCATGAACGGGAGTCACGGCCACGTCACATCCTAAAGTGTCAAGCCTGACAGACAGAACATCCCGGAAACCGTTGAAGACGCTCAGCACACATACCAGCGCAGCGGTAGCGACGGCCACTCCGGCCACCGATACCGCTGAGATAGCGCTCACTGCGCTGTGTGATTTTTTCGAGAATAGATAGCGAAATGCGATTCTCGCTGTGAGTGGGGGGATCACTTCTGGAGCAAACGGTCTATATTATCTATATAGTCAAGAGAGTCATCAAGATAGAACTGCAGGTCAGGGCATTTGCGAAGCACCTGGCGAACAGCCTGAGCGAGCTCATATCTCACCGTCTTGCTCTGGCGATTGATGTTTTCAAGAATCTGAGCACCCTTGTCAGAGGGGAAAATGCTTAGATAAACTTTGGCTATGCTGAGGTCCGGGGAGACGCGCACGGCGCTTACTGAGACTATAACGCCCCCGAGGGCCTGAGTCTGTTTTCTGAATATTTCGCTAAGCTCTCTCTGGAGCAGGCGTGCTATTTTTGCTTGTCTTTTTCCTTCCATAATTTATGTGTATATGTTTACCTAAGTAAGTTCTAAAAATTAAACGATATATGTGAGATGAAAACTCTTGTACAATAAACCTTGTCCTTTTGGGCTAATTTCACGTTGTCTCTCAGTCAGATATGCTTATATCTTCCTTCGTTTCGCCGCGAAATTATCTCCAAAATTACTTCGTTTTATATGTCCATTAATTTTTCTCACTTACTTAATATAACAGACGGCGGCGATTAATGTTTGCGGATTAGAGTGAGCCCATCGCGCAGAGGAAGGATCACTGCAGAGACGCGAGGGTCTGAAGCCACAAGAGTGTTGAAATCTCTGACCCCTTTGGTCTGAGGGTCGGCATTATATTTCTCTTCCACTACGTGGCCGTCCCAGAGCGTATTGTCAGCTACGATAAGGCCTCCCGGTCTTAATAGCGACATGGCTTTTTCGTAATAGAGGGAGTAGAGGCGCTTGTCGGCATCAATGAAGATAAAGTCAAAGGGGAGAGTGAAAGAGTCCATGATGTCAAGGGCGTCTCCGATATGTAGCGTCACCTTCTCGCCATTGGGGAGCGTGAGTGCCTCAGAGCGTATGAAGTCTTCGAGTTCGTCAAAAATCTCTATGGTGTGCACCTCGCCCTCCTCCGGAAGACCTTCGGCAAGGCAAAGAGCAGAATAGCCGGCGAAAGTGCCGAGCTCAAGAACTCTTCTGGCGCCGGAGATGGCCACAAGCATCTTCAGCAGTCTCCCCTGAAGGTGGCCTGACACCATACGTCCGTATGCGAGTTTAAGGTTGGCGCGTCGATAGAGGCGCTGAAGATGAGCGGGCTCTTGCTCGGAGTGTAGAGCTACGTAGTCGGCGAGAAGCGTGGCGAGTGAATCGGTCATTTTCTCAAAGATTCATGATTGACAAGCCAACGGAGAGCCAGCCGGTAGCCGTCCAGTCCAAGTCCGGCAATCTGGCCGCAGACGCAAGGGGAGATGAGTGATTTGTGTCTTTCCGGCTCGCGGGCATAGATATTGGAGATGTGCACCTCCACGGCCGGGAGGCCGGCACCGCGGAGAGCGTCGGCTATGGCCAGAGAGTAATGCGTGTAAGCCCCCGCATTAATGATAAGAGCGTCAGCTCGCTCTTCATCCGGCCCGTATGCTGCCTGCTGAATACGCGTCACGATATCGCCCTCGCAGTTGCTCTGGAAGCAGTCCAGACGAATGTCTTCCTCAGCCTCAGCTTCGAGAGAGGGGAGGAGTGGGCGCAGATTTGAGTCGCAGAAAAGCTCAAAGGAGACATTGCCGTAAATGTCCGGCTCACGCATGCCGACAAGATTTATATTCGGGCCATTGATGATTAGAATTTTCATATTGCGGGTAGTTGAAACGGAGAGAACTCAATTTCAGGGTTTATGTAGGTAATAAGATTTATAAGAGTTATGAGGCGAAGGGTTTTAGGAAGAGAGTATATAAGGAAAAAACCAGCAAGATGTAACCGAAGTTAACATTCTTGCTGGTTCCTCTCTCCTCAGGCGGTGCGGACGGGACTCGAACCCGCGACCCCATGCGTGACAGGCATGTATTCTAACCAGGCTGAACTACCGCACCATTTTGGATTTCTTTTTTCACTCTCTCTTGAGTGGCGTTGGGTTGTTTCCCGTTTGCGAGTGCAAAGTTACAACAAAAAATTCCCGTCGCCAAATTTTTTTGCAACTTTTTTTCAAGAAAAATTTATTTTCTTATTTAAGTGGCTTATAATCAGCGCAATAAAATTTTGATAAAAATGACGATTTTTTCGACCTTAATGGTGTTCCATCCGTCGGCTAATCAATTTTTAGATTTTTAGGGAGACGGGTATAATCAAAAAATGTGGCGTGCCAAGAAGCAAAATTGTGTGAAGCGGCGGCTGAAAAGCGAGTCGGCCCCTCAGATTTATCTCCTTTTAACGGAGATGATTTTGCTAATTCATACTTTTTAAGTAAATTTGCAAGTCCTAAGAAAGTATTGAAAATTAAATTATACTATATTCGAGCAAGATTTTTTTAGTTGATTTCGGCACGGAACGAAGGAGAATATAAGCATATTCGACTGAGCGACAAGCCGGGAGCGACAAAAAAGAAGCCGAAGAAAGTATAAAAGATCTCTAAACTCATATTATCGTTTAATTTTGAATACTTACTTTAGTCTCCTTGCGCGCGCACGTATGTGCGCAGGCTTTCAGAGGGAGAGTGAGGATTAAGATTTGTGAACAAAAGACTGTTATAACAGAATGAGAAAAAAAACGCGTTTTCTGCTGATTGCCTTAGGCATTCTTTCACTTACGTTCCCGGCTTCGGCAGTGACTAAAGAGGAGATGGAGCAGGCTCGCACCATTGCAGCTCAGCGTTATCTTCGCTATGCCAACGATATGTCAGGATACCTCGATGAGGCTAAGTCCATGCCCAAGAGTATGTCTGAACTCGAAAGCGGACTCCGAAACAAGGAGAAAGAGAATCTCAAGGCTTTCAAGAATATCGCTGTGCCCAAGGATTATGAGTCATGGGACAAGAAAAAGCTGGCCGACTATTGGGCCGAAGCCGTGAAAAATGGCAAAGAGCTCACCGAAAAGGGTCGCACGTCATATAACTCCATACGCGGGCGCATTGCTGAGATGAAAGTCTCTGCCCCTGCTGAGACTCCCAAAGCGGAAACAAAGCCTGAACAAGCCGAGCAGCCCGAGCAGAAAGCAGAAGCGGTGGCTCCGGAGCAAGTCGCCGGTGAGATAGTCTCTCTCGCCGATGGCAGTGAAGAGGGAATAGCAGCCGACACCGTAAGCGAAATGCCCGAAGTGGTGCCCGATGAGGAGCCCGCTCAAGAGAGCAGTTCCAACACATGGACCTACGTGGCCATCCTCGGAGTGCTCGTCATTGTGGTCATCTCCCTCATGGTATATGCCTCCAACGCCCTCAAGCGTAATAATAATCGTAATAGTCGCCGCGACGCCTCTCGCCGTCCCTCGCGCGAAAGAGAGCAGGAGCGCGAGAAAGCGCCCGCACGCGATCGTGACCTCGACACCTACAAGCCGGCTCAGGAGAGATTGGCGCGAGCCGAAGAGCGTCCCACGCCTCCAAGGGTGATACCCCGCGACCGTGAGGCTCAGGGAGTGGCATCCCAGCCCGCCGCAGAGAATCGCGCCGCTATGCGTCAGGAACGCGAAATCAGCGAACGTGATGCCAAAATCCAGCAGCTCGAAGCTGACCTCCGCATGTCGCGCGGCGAACTTCGTCACGCCACTACTCAGCTCGAAGAGGCCAGACAGCTCATCAGTCAGCTTCAGGCCGAGAACAGCGCGCTCCGTCAGGCGGCTGCCGCCGAAGCTCCCGCGCAGCCCAGAGTCAGACAGTCTTTCCATCGCACTCCCGTGGCTGAGGCCCATAAGGAGGTGCAGAGCGAGGCAGCGCCGATGCAGGCCGAGGTAGTAGCGCCCGCACGCCCCGAAGCTCCCGTGAGTCAGGAGGCTACTGCTCCAAGAAAAAGAGAAGAGGCTCCCGCGGAAGATGAGCAGAACAGAAAATATATGCCCGGCAACCATACTGCCTCTGCCCGTCGCACTATCTTCCTGGGCAAGGTGAACAGCAAAGGAATGTTTGTCAGAGCCGATCGCAATTTCAATCCCGGCAACTCCTTCTATCGCCTTGTGACCGCCGATGGAGCCACCGGCACGTTCACGCTCGTCAATGACCCCTCAGTGGTGGAAGTGGCTCTTGTCAATAAGGATGACGTGCTCTTCAATGCCTGCAATGGTCCGGAACTCGATGATACATACGGCCTCAGTGAGATACGCACGGAGATGCCCGGAAAGGCAGTCTTCGAAGACGGCGCATGGAGAGTGGTGAGAAAAGCCGTCATCAGCTATCTCTGAGACACACGCCCCCGGCCCTCTGAATGATGGCCGGGGTGGCATCAGGCCCGCAATAACTAATAAAAATAGTCCATTCCAAAACTATAAAGGGCTGAAGGATGTTATGCCGATATGAAGAAGGAGAACTACAGTCCGCAAGGCAGCTGAATAAGCATGAGTTATTTCCTGATTCTATGAGAGAGAAAGTTAATTAATAAGTAATTTCAAAAAATTAAACGATATATGTGAGATGAAAGCTCCTGTACAATAAAACTTGTCCTTTTGGGCTAATTTCTTCGTTGGCGCTCAGTCGGATATGCTTATATCTTCCTACGTTTCGCCGCGAAATTATCTCCAAAATCACTTCGTTTTATATGTAGATTAATTTCTCTCACTTACTTATCGATAGACTGCTATCTCTTACTTTGTAAACCTGCTAACCCATTAATTAACACCATAACGAGTATGAGAAAAATTTTCATCTTCTCCTTCGTGCTGGCCTGCATGGCACTCTTCCTGCCGGCTCGTGCCCAGAACGTTGGTATCAAGACGAACATCCTCTATGATGCCGCACTCTCGCCCAACCTCGGCGTAGAGATAGGTCTGGCGCCACGCTGGACACTTGACATCTCCGGTAACGTCAATGCATGGACCGTAGATAACCGCAAATGGAAACACTGGCTCGTGCAGCCCGAAGCCCGCTACTGGCTCTGCGAAAGATTCCAGGGCAACTTCTTCGGCCTTCATCTCCTCGGCGGACAGTATAACGTAGGCAATATCGGGCGTCTCCCCGACTTCCTCGGCTCTCATTTCTCTAATCTGAAAGACCATCGCTATCAGGGATGGGGAGCCGGCGCCGGCATCGCATACGGCCACGCATGGGTGCTCGGAAAGCATTGGAACCTTGAGGCCGAAATCGGTATCGGCTGGATATATACCCGCTACGACGTGTATCCCTGCGCCACTTGCGGCACAAAGCAGGCTTCCAATAAAGTGCATAATTACGTAGGCCCCACCAAGGCTGCCCTCAACCTCGTATATCTCTTCTAAATAGCAATCCCACTTATGAATAAGATACTTATTTCCGCCGCTGCCGTTCTTCTCGGCGCCGGTGTCTCAGCAGCGAAAGCTCCCGTGGTGAATGTCGAAGGGATTGTCATCAATGCCGTCGATGCCGCAATCTCGGATGACAACAATCTGCTCGTCTCCATGGACTTCGACCTCACTAAGGTTAAAATCAAATCCAATCAGGAGTATATCATCACCCCTGTAGTGACCAACGGCACCGACGCCGTGCTTCTACAGCCCGTCACTTTTGCCGGTCGCAACAGATATTACTATCACGAGCGCAATGGTCAAGACAACGCTTTTCTCGTGCGCAACGGCAAGTCTGCGGTCTATAAATATCGCCAGTCTGTGCCCATGCAGGCTTGGATGAATCATGCCCAGATAGATTATAATGTGGAAATCGACGGATGCTGCAATGAGCCGAAAGCCAACGTCACTGATGGCCCGCTGGCCTATATAGACAACGGCCCCAAGACCTTCATGGCAGACTTCGTCTATATCCCCCCAAAAGCAGAAGGACCCAAAGTGCGTGAACTCCAAGGCTCTGCCTTCATTGACTTCGTGGTCAACCGCACGGAAATCAATGCAGACTATCGCAATAACCCCCGTGAGCTCGCCAAAATCACCGAGACCATCGATGCCGTCAGAAACGATAAGGACGTCACCATCACCAAGATGTCCATCAAAGGTTTTGCATCTCCTGAAGGCCCCTACGCCAACAATGAGCGTCTGGCAAAGGGCCGTACCATCGCCCTCAAAGACTATGTGCGTCAGCTCTACAACTTCCCCGAAAGCATTATGCACACCGCTTACGAGCCGGAAGACTGGGCGGGCCTGAGAAAATATGTGGCCGAGTCTAACATCGACAATCGTGACGGAATTCTCGCCATCATCGACTCTGACCTCGCTCCCGATGCCAAGGATGCGAAAATCAAGAAGACTTATCCCACTCAGTATGCGTTCCTGCTCGCAAATGAATATCCCGCTCTCCGTCACTCAGACTACGTAGTGGAATATGAAGTGCGCTCTTATCACGACGTGGCCGAGATTCTTGAAGTCATGAAGACCGCTCCCGGCAAGCTCGACCTTAATGAGTTTTATGTAGCTGCCAACTCATTCCCCATTGGCTCTGACCAGTACAATGAGGTCTTCGACATCGCAGTGCGCATGTATCCCAACGACCCAGTGGCTAACCTCAATGCAGCCAATGCAGCAATGAGCCGTGGCGACCTCACCTCAGCAGCGCGATTCCTCGACAAGGCAGGCAAGTCTGACGACGTAAGCTATGCCAAGGGTATCCTCGCCTCGCTCAAAGGTGACTATGACGCCGCTGAAGAAATCTTTATCGCTCTCCCCAATATGCAGCAGGCCGGAAAGGCTCTTGAGCAGGTTCGCGCCCTCAAGAACAATACCGGTGTAAAGGTGGTAAAGAACAATAAATGATAGCTGTCCGCAATGCCTTCTCTCCCGCCGGGGAGAGAGTCATTCGGCTCTGAATAAACTGCGGGGCGGTGTGTGGAAATTTGTATTTCGGCACACCGCCTCTTTGATTTCTGACTTATTCACATTTTGAAGCATGCAGCAAGAAGACTTCATGGAGCGGCTCACACTCCGCAAAGGCGAGAAACTCCGACATCGCTCTCTTGTCAATCCCCTCTTCAAGGGTGCAAACTCGCTCTATGCCTATCCCCTGAGGATAGTCTGGAGAACGCTTTCGGAAGAGCAGCTTGCCGAGACATTCTGCGGCCATGTGCCCTCCGCAATAGGCTCGCTACAGATGATGATAACCGTGCCGAAAAAGAAACGGCGCCATGCTGTAGACAGAGTGACTATGCGAAGAAGAATCCGTGAGGCTTATCGCCTGAACCGTCTCCCACTCAAGCATAAATTAGAGGACTCCGGCGAGGCCCGGACTCTCTCCATGAGCATCATATATATCGCTGACAAGAATGAGCCATCAGCGCTCGTCCATGCCCGCATGCGCAAACTGCTTGCGCGGATAGAGGCTGAAATTTCCGCACCATTATCACCGGCCGCCCACTCCGGTGCAGAAAGCGCTGCCGGTGAGTCCCCCTCGATCTCTCATGCATGAAGAAGATTACAAAAATAGCATCTGAAATACTCATACTCCCGATAAAATTCTATCAGGGAGCCATCTCGCCACACCTTCCTGCCTCCTGCCGCTACACGCCCACCTGCAGTAGTTATGCCGTGGAGGCGCTTAGAAAGTACGGCCCGCTTAAAGGAGGCTTGCTGGCAGCCAAACGGATACTGCGCTGCCATCCCTGGGGAGGTTCGGGCTATGACCCGGTGCCATGAATGTCGCATAATTACCTTGACTGTCTCATAGTTATGATACTCGATTCACATACTCATCATCCGGCCCCGCAGCCGGAAGGAATCATCAGCTGCTCTCCACGGGACTTTTCTGCTATTGAGAATCAGAAATATTCCGTAGGTATCCATCCCTGGATAGTAGGGGAGTGCACGGAAGATGATTTCCGGAAGCTTGACACCCTTGCCCGCCGGCAGGACGTGGTCGCCATCGGAGAGGCCGGGATAGATTTGCAGCATGAAGGGGCCGCCCCTATGTATCGGCAGCTACATGCATTCCGACGGCAGATAGCACTCTCGGAGGAGGTGGGCAAGCCGCTCGTGATTCATGACGTAAAAGCTCATGACGTGGTGCTTGCGCTCCATAAAGAGTATTCCCCACGTCAGCCCTGGATAATACATGGCTTCCGCGGCAAACCATCTGTGCTCAGGATGCTGATGAGGCCAGGAGTGTATTTCTCATTCGGCGAAAAATATAATGTGGAGACGCTGCGGGCTATTCCGGCTACGCTACTGCTTGCCGAGACCGACGAGTCTCCGCTCTCCATAGCGGACATCATCGAGTCGCTCAGCCGGGACAGAGGTGAAGAGCTGAGACCTATAATAGAGAAAAACACCGCCGCTCTGTTCAGATAAATAATAAAATCAAAGGCAGAATCCTGCTTACTTGATATAAGTAACTATTCAAAATTAAACGATAATATGATATTAGAAATCTTTTATACTATCTTCGGCTTCTTTTTTGTCGCTTCCGGCTTGTCGCTCAGTCGAATATGCTAATATTCTCCTTCCCTCCGTGCCGAAATCAACTAAAAAATTAGCTCCAATATAGTATAAATTAATTTTTAATACTTACTTAAAATTTGTAACTTTGCGGAAGTAAACTGCCATTTAGGATGGCCTGATACCTGTCCTAAAAGAACAGCGACACTTCAATCTAATGCAAAAATGAAAAAACTTCCTATTCTGGTGGCCATGCTTCTCATGGCAATTTCGCCGGCAGACATTCTGGCGCTTCGCCTCGAACCCCTGAAATTCGGCAACTTCTCCTCCTGGACCACGCGCAAGATAAAAGAATCTAAGGTGATAGGCGGCAAAGAGAAGGTGCTATATGAGATAGGCCCCAAGCAGACACTGACCGGAAATAAGGCATACGTAAATGCCGGTGGCTCGCCCTGGGCCACAAGCAACGTCTACGCCAAAGTGTCCGGCATAGAGAAGGGGAGCTGCTCGGTCACTCCGGCAACCATAGGCGGCAACACGGTCTGCAAGATGTCATCGCTTATGGAGCATGTCAAGGTGCTCGGAGTCATCAACATGGATGTCATGGTGGCCGGTTCCATCTTTCTCGGCCGCGTGTTTGAGCCTATCACCTCCACAAAGGGTCCGTTCGGAAAGATAGAGATGGGAATCCCATATACCAAACGACCCGCGGCGCTCGTCTTCGACTACAAGGTGGACATGCCGGCCACCAACACTCGCGTGAAATCCTCCGGACTGGGAGCCAAAAAGACCCTTCAGGGTCGAGACAATGCCGAAGTCTACGTAATCCTTCAGAAACGCTGGGAGGATGCCAAAGGCAACATCTATGCCGCCAGGGTCGGCACCGGCCGTGAACGCTACGGAAAGTCTATCCCCTGGACAAAAGGCCATCAGATAAAGATTCAATATGGCGACATATCTAAGAAGCCGGGATTCAAGCCCTACATGGGGCTTCTCAATGGCGCTAAAGCTTATTATGCCCGCAACAGCAAAGGGAAGCTCGTGCCCGTGCAGGAAACGGAATGGGCGCCGGCCGATGCCACTCCCACCCATATTCTGGTAATGGCAAGTTCAAGCTGCGGCGAGCCTTTCGTGGGCACAGAAGGCGCCACACTCTATATAGACAATGTTTCTCTGGGATTCTGACAACTAAAAAGGGCTCTCCGTCGTTGTCATAATAGACTGATTAGGGGAAAAGAATTTAATGTGCCTATTAATCAAAAACGATATTATTATGATAAGCAAGAAATTAGAAGCTGCTCTCAATGAGCAGATCAATGCAGAGTTCTGGTCAGGTTATCTCTACCTCTCCATGTCATGCCATTTCGAGGCACAAGGCCTTAACGGCGTGGCCAACTGGTTCAGAATACAGTTTCAGGAGGAGCAGGCACACGCTCTGGCTCTTATCGACTATCTGCACGCACGCGGAGGCCAGGTTCTGCTTGGTTCGATAGCCAACGTGCCCACATCCTGGGCAAGCGTCAAGGAGGCCTTCCTCGCCACTTACGAACATGAGCAGAAGGTCACCGGACTTATCAATGCCCTTTATGGTCTTGCAGAAGAGGAGAAAGACTATGCCACCCGTCAGAAGCTCAATGCCTTCGTGGCCGAGCAGGTGGAAGAGGAGGAGAATGTCACTCACATCCTCGACTCTCTGAACCTCATCGGCGAAGACCGCAGCGGAATGTATCAGCTCGACCTTGAGCTTGCAAAGCGCACATATACAGCGCCTGCGCTCTGATAATCACATATCAGACCATCACATAGCCGAAATGAAAAAGAGGCTGTCTAACAAGTTTAGGCAGTCTCTTTTTTCGTTCTGTCAGGCTAAAAAAAAATAAGGCTTTCATGCTGAAATTCAGCGCGAAAGCCTTTGCTATGTCATAGATTTTTAGT
>JAAVFQ010000022.1 GCA_014800685.1 Bacteroidales bacterium | reverse complement strand
TACTAAAAATCTATGACATAGCAAAGGCTTTCGCGCTGAATTTCAGCATGAAAGCCTTATTTTTTTTTAGCCTGACTGAACGAAAAAAGAGACTGCCTAAACTTGTTAGACAGCCTCTTTATGGAAGTATGAAATAGAAAAAATTAATGGGCGCTATCTGAAATTTACGAAAATTCCTGACTTGTTGAGCTTATTAGAAGTGAACTGCTTGCAGAAAGCTGATCGTTCCTCCTCGAAGACATTACTGTAGCTTTTGAACTTCTCGATGTCGGCAGCGCGAAGATTATATATCTCGTGTTTGCCCTTCACCTCGCGTCTGGCAAAGAGTTTCCGGAGTTCCATTTCTGCAATGAAGCGGTCATTGACGCTTATCATGGCTATTGCTTTTGAGTTTGGCTTCTCCACTTTCTGATTAAATTTCAGAGAGTGGTAGCCGCCATGGTCAAGAATTTGCACAAATCCGGCAGCTTCCTGACGCAGAAAATCAGTTCTGGCCTGAGCAAATCTCTCTTCAAAAATGTCTATTGCTTGCTCCATAGTGAGCGATTTACCGGCGGAGTAAACCGTTTCTAACTCGCTTTTGAGCGCAAGAAAGCAGCTCATGGTAGCGCGTGTATCGGCTGAGGCTCCGTGAGCCTCTTGCTCGCTGAAATCCACTCCAAGCTCCTCGGCTATATTAAGAAGCGAGGCGGTCTTGAAGAGACTTCTCCCTTCGGAGATGCCTCTGAGAAGCCAAAACCAATCCTGAATCTCTACGAGGCGTTTGCGGTCTAATCTTTTCACACCCGCTTTGGAGAGAGCGTCCACGTCATTTCTCAGCGCACAACCGACTATAATCTCAGCTGAGTCTATCACAGACTGCACACCGGGAAGTTCTGTAGAAAAGCGAGGGGAGTTTTTAACCATCTCAGGCGTGATGTGATGAATCTCCTCACGCCATTCACGCACCCGGCCGGGATTGTAATAGCTATGATATATCTCTGAGAGAGAGTCATCGAAGATAGAAAGCTCGATGAGCTTCTGATCCTCAGCCATTTCTGTGTCAAAGCAGATGATTGCTCCTAATTCGGCCATAAGTAAGTCTTGAGATTTAAATTTTAGCCTTTTATTGTTTAGAACATACTCTCAGTATGGTTTAAACTTTACTGCTTGCTTAAATGATTTCTCACTTACCGGACAGAATACTAACCGATTATCATCGTCACGATTACGAAGAGCCAGTGGGCCACTATCGCAGCAACAAGGCCTCCGATGGTGTGAGCGATGATAGCCTTCGGGGTAAGCTCACGATAGCCCATGGAGTCGAGCATGGCTGTATGGGTGGAGAGGTAGCCTGACCAGCACATACCGATAGCGGTGAAGACGCAAATGGCATTACCGTCTATCCAGCCCTGCGACATGAAGTTGGGGATAAGGCTGAGCGCCGCTCCCACTGCTCCGAGAGCAGTGATGGGGAAAGCTACGAGGTGAGGATCATTAAATCCGAAGAGCCACTCGAAGATGAAGTCAATTTTTTGAGCCAGCCAGGGGAGGAGTTCGACTCCTTCGTAGGCGCTTCCGGTAAATTCTCCGGTGGAGGAGGGGCCGAATGTAAGAATCATCACAAGCGTGGAGATGATAAGTACGCCGGGGATAATGGCTATGCCGACGTCCACGCCGGTGCGTCCGCCGTCAAGAAGAGCATTGAGCGAACGGATGAAGACTGATTTTGAGGTCTCACGGCTCTCTTCCTTCTCCAGTTCAGAGGCTGCGGCGGCGAGTTCATATCTGAATGTGGGATTAGCTTTAAGCACGAATCTCTGCATAAGACGTGTGGAGACTATACAGCCGCAGAAGGCTCCGATGAATCCGAGTACAGGCTCGATGAAGTAGCCCTGACCGACCATAAAGACCATGACGAGCAGGCCCATGCCGAAGGCTGTGCCGAAGTTAGTTAGAGAGATGAACTGGTATTTCTTGAAATAGCAGCTGAAGCGCTTGTCTTGCGAAAGGGAGATAATGGCGGGATTGTCACTGAGAAATGTCATGACGGCGCCGAGGGAAGCCACGCCGGGGAGGTTGAAAAGCGGCTTCATCAGAGGACGGAGAATATTTTCAAGCAGCTTCACCACTCCGAACTCTACGAAAATTCTACCGATAGCACCCGTGAGCACGCAGATGCCCATGAGATAGAAAACGGTATTGAGAAGGAGATCGTGAGCCGTGTGCATCACGGTGTTGAGCATCGGGGCGACGCCCATTTTGTGGCCGAGATAATAGAAAAGAATTCCGACGCATAGGAGGCAAGGGACGCCGGTAGGCACCCAGCTGAAGATGCCCTTTTTCTTTTTCTTGCCGGGGTCTTCATTCTCTTGGGAGATATTGTCAATATCTGTATGAGTGAGCACCTCCTCATCTTCGAGCATTTCGAGGCGTCTTTCTTCTTTAGGATCTTTCATGATTTCGTTGGTAAATGCGATTAGCGGTTGAGCTTGAAGAGATTCATATACCAGGTGACGCCAAAGTCAAGCATCGTGCTCTTATTCTGCATCACGTTGGCACTATTTGCATTATGGCCCCAGGCATAGAAGCAGTTGGCATGGAGACGCAGAGAGGTTTTTTTCTTCAGGAGGGGATAAAATTCCAGACCTCCGCCTATCATGTTAAGCTCCGTTCCGTTCATTACGGTGACGTCGGCACCGGTGCCTGACTTGTTGACGTCGTAAGTATATTTAGCGAAGATATTCCAGCGCTTCGTAGGCTTGAAGGAGAGTTCAGCCATGAGAGAGCAGTCTTTGAAGAAGAATGTCTGATGCGATGAGGCTCGGTTCATGAGGTCGAGGTCAAGAGTCCATCGTTCCACTTCGAAACGGTTGCCGAGCGCGAGGTAGTTAATGTATTTTCCTTCGGCATATTCAAAGAGGTTGGCCGACCATAGCGACTTATACCATCCATGATTTCCCTGCCAGAAAAGTGAGTAGCCATACATATCGCGGTTTTCCGGAGTGAAGAAGGGGCTCTGAATGGCCTGCACGCTCAGGCGGTCGTTAGCGCTGACTCCATAGCCTACAGAGACACCCAGGTCATAGCAAGGGATATTATTCCAGAATACTGAGCAGGAATAGAGGTCGATAGGGGCGCGGTCATATTCCCAGCCGCCTATCATCACTACCTCTTTACCGGCCTGGAACGACCATCTGCGATAGTCGTAATTTACGTAAAGCCAGTCGGTAGCGTCAAAGAAGTTGGCATCCTTGCTCATTTTATTGAAACGATGACGCCAGGAGTAAGTGAGGCCCGGGACTATGCAGCCATCCAGGCGGATGTCTATGTATTTGCCTTCAAAGCCGGTATTGCTTTTCTGTGTGTGTCCATCCAGCCAATCACGCTGATAGTCTACGCGGGCTTCGAGACCGAGACGGATTATTTCAGATACGTCCACTCTGTCGTGGTGGCCACAATGATTGCCTGCGCCACCCTCGGCAGCTGAAGGAGTGTTGAGAGAAAGAGCTATTAAAGCGTCGCTTTCAGCAGCGTCAGCGGGAGTCTCAGCATTTTCAGCATAAGCCGAGAGAGCGGAGCATAATGCGCCGCATAGCATAAGATGAGTAATCTTATTCATCCTGAAGTCAAAATGTTAGGTTAGTGTGGCGGAAGGCTTTCGACCGTGCGCCGTTAAGTTAGTATAGTAAGGCGTGGAGCCCAAATATCGTTTCGACTGCAAAATTAGCAAAAAAATCTTAAACAGGCCCCCATATAAAAGCAAAAAGAGAAGGCCGCGTGGGTTCGGTCTTCTCTTTTTGTGAGTCGATGGCTAATCAGGATTCGAGCGTAGCGGCAAATTCCATCAGATAAGCCTTGATGAAGTCATCTATTTCGCCGTCCATGACGCGGTTGACGTCAGAGGTCTGATAGTTGGTGCGATGGTCTTTCACACGGCGGTCGTCAAAGACGTAACTGCGTATCTGGCTGCCCCATTCTATTTTCTTCTTTCCGGCTTCTATCTTGGCCTGCTCCTGCATTCTATGCTGAAGCTCCTTGTCATACAGGATAGAGCGTAGCTGACGCATGGCGTTCTCCTTGTTTTTGGGCTGGTCGCGGGTCTCGGTGTTTTCGATGAGAATCTCCTCCTCTTCGCCTGTGTAGGGGTCTTTGTATTGATAGCGCAGACGCACTCCGGACTCCACTTTATTCACGTTCTGGCCGCCGGCACCGCCGCTTCGGAATGTATCCCATGAGACGCAGGCATTGTCCACATGAATCTCTATGGTGTCATCCACCAGAGGGGTGACGAAGACGGAGGCGAAGGAGGTCATTCGTTTTCCCTGGGCGTTATAGGGTGATACCCTTACGAGACGATGCACTCCGTTTTCGCTCTTGAGAAATCCGTAGGCGAAGTCGCCCTCTATGTTGATGGTCACCGACTTGATGCCGGCATCGTCGCCCTCCAGCAGCTGTGCGATAGAGGTCTTGTAATGGTGGCGTTCGGCCCAACGGAGATAAAGGCGCATGAGCATCTGAGCCCAATCCTGACTCTCAGTGCCGCCGGCTCCGGAATTAATTTTCAGAACCACGCCAAGCTTATCCTCTTCGCGGCGAAGCATATTGCGGAGCTCAAGGTCTTCCAGTTTCTTGATGACGGCGGCATACTGGGCGTCCACCTCCTCTTCCGTGACGAGCTCCTCCTTTATGAAATCGAAGGCGAGGGAGAGCTCCTCTATCATTTTGTCGAGTTCCTTGTAGTTGTCTATCCAAAAGTGAAGCTCCTTGATTTTTTTCATCTGCACTTCGGCGGCTTCCCGATTTTCCCAGAAGTCAGCCACATGAGTGCGCAACTCCTCTTCCTCCACCTCGATTTTCTTATTTTCGATATCGAGATAGCGGTAGAGGGCATCTTTTCTTTCTATGGTCTCTTTTAATTGTTCCTGAGTTATCATTGCTTATCGTCTTCGTACATTTTCTCAATTTCTCGTGCGTAGCGTTTCGCCACGATATTCCTGCGCACTTTCATTGTGTTGGTCACCTCTCCGTTCATGATGGAGAAGTGATGTGGCAGAATGGTGATACGCTTGATTTTCTCATACTCGGCCAGCCCTTTTTGTACGCTATTTATTTGCTCCATCATGAATTTTACAATGGCCGGATTAGTCACGAGCTTATCGGTGTCAAGATGTCCGAGTCCCATCTTTTCGGCCACAGCGCGCAGGTTTGGGAAGTTAGGCACTATAAGGGCGGTGACGAATTTGCGTCGGTCGCCTATGACGGCCACTTCATCTATATATTTATTTTCAGCCAGACGGCTTTCAAGTGCCTGTGGGGCTATATACTTTCCGTTTGAGGTTTTGAAGAGGTCTTTGACCCTTTCGGTGAGCACGAGTGATCCTTCGGGGGTGAAATATCCGGCATCGCCGGTGCGGAAGAAGCCATCCTCGGTGAATGCCGCTTTGTTGGCTTCGGGATTTTTGTAATATCCGGGGGTGACGGTGGCGCCCTTCACGAGGATCTCGCCGCTCTCATCTATCTTAACATCCACGCCCGGCAGAGGGATGCCCACGGTGCCTATCTGATACCCGTAGTCCGGGAAGCAGCTCACTGTGGCTGTGGTCTCGCTCAGTCCATAACCGATTATGACGTCGATGCCCACAGAGCGCATGAACTCGCAGATACGGTCGCTGAGGGGAGCGCCGGCCGTGGGGAAAAAGTTGGGGTCGGGGATGCCTATCGCGTGTTTGAGGCGGCTGAATATGCGTTTGTCCCAGAACTGATACTCCTTTTCGAGAAGTAGGGGAGCGCGCTTGTCAAGCCGACGGTAATCCAGATTGCGGCGCCGCCCTACCTGCAGTGCTCGTTTCACGGCGAGACGCTGCATAAAGCTCATGGAGGCTATTTTCTCTTTAACAGCCGTGTAGACTTTCTCCCAGAAGCGTGGCACGCAGCACATCAGGTTGGGATGAACATTATGAATCGTCTCCTGAATCACTCTCGGGTCGTAATTGACGGCTATGCGCAGTCCTCTCGTGATGCAGAAGAAGCACCACGCCTTTTCGAGAATATGAGACATGGGCAGAAAGGCCATGGAGAGGTCGTCATCCTCTATCCCTGTGAGGAGATTGAGATGAGCTTCCATAGCGGCATCATAGTTGCTGTGTGTGATTACCACCCCTTTGGGCTCTCCGGTTGTGCCTGAGGTATAAATCAGAGTGGCCATATCTTCCGGCTTTCCCTCTTCGGCGCGTTGCTCCACAAGACGGCGTGTGGCTTCCTCTGCCTCCATGCCGAGGCGCATGAAGTCATCCCAGAAGATACTCTTGTCGTCATCATCCATCAGGGAGAGCTCGTCGGTCTTGAAGATAATGATTTTTTCCACCTCCGGGTGCCGCTTGGCATAGTGATAGGCGAGGGGATACTGGTGGCGGTCGCCTACAAAGAGTATGCGTGCGCCTCCGTTTTCGCAGATGAAATCATACTGCTCCTGAGAGCTGCTGCTGTAGATGGGAATGGCGGCCGCACGGTTGCGGAAGGCTCCGAACTCCGTGATGAGTATCTGAGGGGTATTGGGTGAGCAGATGGCTATACGGTCCTCCTCCCGCAGTCCGAGGGCTGCCAGTGCCCTTCCGGCTATGTCTATCTGTGATTTAAACTCATTCCATGACGTGGAGAGCCATTCGCCATCCTTGCGCCAACAGAATCTGTAGGCCTCTCGGTCGCCGAATTTTTGCGCCTGCCGGTCTATGGTCCGTACTAACTTATTTGCCATTACAATATCTGATTTCTTACCTGCGTCAATATCTGGTAAATACCTGCGTCTGTGTGGATGCATGATTACTTACCATCCTGCAAAGTTAGCAATTCTTTTCCAATCGGGGAGCATAATGCATCAAAAACATCATAAATAATCCCATGCAATTTCCACCGAACTCTCCCCACGGCGATTTTTCAGCTCTTAATTCTCCCTTTCTGATATTTTTTTCTTAACTTTGTGCGCTCGGAGATCGTCATAACCCTCCGTTTCTCTGAAATGTCTCTACCCGCAGCGATTTTCACTTTCCCTCTTCATCAGCCGGTGGCTATTTTTCTGCTTGTGCTGCTGATAATCCTGCTTGCGCCGCTGATTCTCAACCGGCTGAAGGTGCCGCACATCGTCGGCATGATCATCGCCGGAGTTCTCGTGGGGCCTTACGGATTCAATCTTCTTGAGCGCGATGCGAGTTTCGAGATTTTCGGGCAGGTGGGCATTCTCTACCTTATGTTTCTGGCAGCGGTGGAGATAGACACCTACCATCTGAAGAAGAATATGCGCAAGGGCCTGCTCTTCGGCCTTATCACCTTCATTATTCCAATGGCGGCCGGTATCATAGCCTGCCGGCTGGCTTTCCATTCCTCCTGGCCGACGTGTGTGCTGATAGCCTCCATGTATGCCTCCCACACGCTCATCTCTTATCCTATCATCACGCGCTTTGGACTGAGCAATTCCCGCGCCGTGGTGATTTCCGTCTGCGCTACTATCATCACCGTCTTTCTTGCTCTTGTGGCGCTCGCTCAGGTGGTCGACGTCAAGACTGAGGGGCGTCTGGCTTGGAGCAATATGCTCAGCCTGCTGGGGCTTGTAGTGGTCTATGCCTTGGGCATCGGAATAGCCTTCCGCTATCTCGCACGCTTCTTTTTCCGGCGGTTTGCTGATGATGTCACGCAGTTTATCTTCGTTCTGGCACTCGTCTTCGTAGCCTCGCTTCTTGCGCAGCTCATAGGACTTGAAGCCATACTCGGCGCTTTCTATGCCGGATTGGTGCTCAATCGTTTCATCCCGGCGCGCTCTGCCCTGATGAACCGTATTCAGTTTGTAGGTAACGCCATTTTTATACCCTATTTCCTCATTGGTGTGGGGATGCTCATCAATATCGGAGTCATCATCAAAGGATGGAATGTGGCCTGGGTCGCCGCTATAATGACGCTTACTGCCCTCCTCTCAAAATGGGTGTCAGCCTTTATTGCGCAGAAGTCTTTCGGCATGGGGACGAACGACCGGAAACTGATGTTCGGACTGACATCGGGAAAGGCTGCTGCCACTATCGCCGCCACAATGGTCGGATATAAATATGGCCTTCTGAATGAAGACATGATGAATGGGGCTGTTATCATGATTCTCGTATGCTCTTCGGTAGCCTCTATCGTCACTCAGCGGGCTGCTATTCATCTGCGCATTGGGCTTACTGACGAGCATCTCAGGAATGACGACGTAGCAAAGCGCAAGAATGCACGCCAGCTTGTGGCCGTGGCTAATCCGGTCACGGCTCAGGGACTTATGAAGATGGCTGTGCTTATGCGTCATGCCGATAATCGTGAGCGCATCACGTCGCTTTTCGTCCGGAATAATGACGACGGCCCTACGGTGGCTATGGGGAGAAGTGCCCTCACGGCCGCTCATGATGCCGCCACTGCGCTTGACCTTAACGTGGATGATGTGGAGCGTTTCGACATGAATATTGTCTCCGGAGTGGTCAATGTGGCTAAGGAGCGCGACTGCACCGACATTATAGTGGGTATGCACAGAAAATCCAACATTGTGGATACCTTCTACGGCCCTCTGATAGAGGGATTGCTCGGAGCCACCAACAAAATGGTGCTTATGTCTCGCTGCTATATCGCGGTCAATACCATCGGGCGCCTCGTGGTATTCGTCCCTAAAAAGGCTGAATATGAGACCGGCTTTCAGGCTTGGGTGGAACGAGTGGGTAATCTCGCCACTCAGCTGGGATGTCGTGTGGAGTTTATAGCCTACGCAGCCACATTCCCCTATATCCGGGGGGTGCTTTCAAGTCATTCCTACTCGGTGAGAGTCGAGTTTCTCGAAATGAAGTCTTGGGATGACTTCATCGTCTATTCAAGCCGTATTCAGGATGACGACTTGCTGATTGTGATAGGAGCGCGCCGCACTTCGGTCTCCTTTTCTTCCGACCTGGAGAACCTTCCCGACTATCTCAGCAGCTTTTTCAGCCGACAGAATCTGCTGGTCATCTATCCTGAACAGTTTGGCAATGACGCAGAAATGCCTGCTCCAATAGATGCCCTTACGCAGACTATAGGCACTAATCCCTCTCCATGGATGCTCTCTTTAGGCCGTCTGCGCACTGCCTATCTCGAACGCCGACGCATACGTCGCAATCGTCACTGACTTTTATCCTTACATACACAAAAAAATAGGGGAAAGGTGCCTCACGGCTGTTTCCCCTATTGAAACTTTTCTATGCAGGAATAATTCTTTTATCGCTGCATGGACGTTTCTTCAGTCAAATCAATCAACAAATTTTAAAATCGGTTTACTTTTTTAATTTATACGTGCTTTGTTTAACATGATTCACAATTTTACTTCTTGAAAGTCTCTGATTCAACTGTCCTTACTGTCTTCGGGTGAAGCTTACGAAGGCATCATTGAAGTTGTCGTTGGAAATCATCACAGTCGTTTCCGACCTGTTGAACTCAAAATCAGAGAGGTCCGTCGTGGTACGGAATCTGGTGCGGATACGATGAGTGAAAGTGCCGTTTCCGTTGTCGATGGCCGTGCCGTTATCGTATGGGTCGCTTTCCACCAGAGGGTCATTATAATCTGTCCAGCTGATGGTACGGAGATATTTAATTCGGTTTCCCTGAATAGTTCCGTAGCCGGGGAGGCCGCTGAAGCCGCTGGGGCCGTATGAGACCACAAGCAGACCCATCGGGTTATTCTCAAGATTCTGCTTGTCAGACTCAAGAGTGAAGACCAGAGGGAAGAGCGACTCTGAGAGATTGTCAGGGATGTCGAAGAAGATGCAGAGGTCTTCACCCACGCTGCCGCTCACGGTGCCGAGTCCCGGAGTGGAGGCGTTCCAGTTTTCTATCAGACCGGGATATTCGCGCACGTTGGTAAAGTCCCATTTATTGTGGAGAATGAGATTGACCGTGCGTCCCAAGCCCGATTTTTTTACGATAGTGAAGCTTTGAGTCTTAGTCTCCACGGAGGCTGCTTTGCAGTATATTATCACGGAGCGCCAGCCGTTGGGATCGTTTGTTGTAGTATATTCCACACGGTCTATTACCTCTCCGGGCTCAAGACCGATAAAGGTGACGTCATCATTGTTATATAACGGTCCCCCTGAGCCGCTGGAAGAGATATTGCGGTAACGATACTGGAAGGTGAGTGTCGAGGGGTCGGGGTTAGTGATTACCGCATTGGTGAAATTGACGTAGACCACCTCCTTGCCGTCAGAGATGTTGAGCATCGGTGCGAGCACCACGTCGAAGGAGAGGTTGTTGAAGACCATGCCGGCGGCGGCATCGTCAGCGTTGGCATAGCCACGGGCCGCTACTGATTTCAGTATGATGTTATACTTGAAGTTTCTCAGTATATTGTAATAGTGGAATACTCCCTGGTCATCATTCTTTCCGAGGTCTATTTTATAGAAGGAGTCTTCGGTGTCCTGAGCGCGGCGTCCCTGGAGAATGATATATGTATGGCGTATGGAGTTGAAGGGACGCTCATAGAGATATTTCGGCTCCACATTCTCTTCTACTGTCGGGCCTGCCTCCGGATTGTCATATTCAATTCCGGACGGCACGATGCCGCTGTAGCTCTCTGAAATTTCCTGATAGGTCTTGATGTCAGACCCGTCGAGAAAGTCAGGGAAGAGATAATCTGACGCATTCCAGGGGGCTATGGTTCCGCCTGTGGGATTATTAACTATTGAGAATCCTTTGAGCTCGAAATCCTGCGCTTCGTTCTGCATAGTGATGCAGGCGAAATTTCTAAGCAGTGGCACAGATTTGATTTGGTCAAGTTCCGGAGCGAGTTTCTCCGATCCATCAGGCTCGTTGGAGACGTAGCCGTTGGGAAAATCAAATCTGTTCCAGAAAGCCGGCTTGCCATCCTCAGTCTTCAGTCCGGGGATTAGAACGGCTTCCACTTCATAGTCAAAAGTAAACTCTACTGACTTAGGCACCACTACGAAATGAAGCACTCTCGGCTGATCGGTCTTATTAAGAACGGCAGTATATCTGACGTCTCCCGTAGTGGGAGTTTCCAGTTCGGGGGTATAGACGGTTTTGAGCGTGTTTCTCAAGGGGCTGCCATTATTGTCAAACTCAATGATATACAGATGCATATCGGAGTAGTCAGGAGTCTGCCCGAGGGCTCTCGAACCGGCTTCGGCCATTTCCGGCATTATCATTGAAGCATTGATGTAGACTTTGTCTCCCTCTATCTTTATCATATCGTCGCCGGAGCCTCCGGGGATAAGCTCCTCGGAGGTGCACGCGGTGAGTGAGACAAGGAGAATGCCTAATATATATCTAAATAACCACTTCATTGTCAGTCTCTGAAATTCTAAGAGAGTGTTTCTAAACTCATATTATCGTTTAATTTTGAATACTTACTTATTTTCTGCGCTTATTCTGCGGCTGAGGGTTTGTCTTTAATTTGTCGCCCCAGGTGAATTGATAGATAGGGGTATTCTGATTAGGCGTCCCTCCATTGGTATTAAGGGTTTCATCGCCCCAATACCATTCATCATATACGAATCTGGCATGGTCACGATAGTTATTGCCCGTGAAGGGTGTTACAGCCGAGGAGCCTCCGGAAGGTGTTCCGTTCTGAGCGGGATTTGCTACGATTCTCGGCACAGTAGTAGTATCGCCACGTCTGGGAACGAGAACGGCACCCTGAGCGCACCAATAATACCATGCTCCTGTGTCTCTACCGAACAAGCGGGGTATTTTATATTGCTGGGCGAGATCCATGACGAATTTCACTTCGCCGAAGGTCGGTAGCCTCCATCGTCCGGCTGCATATCCGAGTTCCTGATAGGCAGCCGCACGGCGTCTGGCCATTTCTCGCGTAAGATAGGGCGAGGTGCCTCCGTAGGAAGAGCAGATTCTGAACTTCGGGGCAATAGTATTGGTGTTTTCTTCGGCTTCGCGAGTAGGATAATAATATCTGAGCGTGCGCTGTGCGCTCTCATTGAGTGCAGGAGCCGTTATAAAGCCCTGAAGTCTGAATCCCTGATTCCATGTGCATTCCGGATTGCCACTGGCATTAGTGGAGAATACCCGGCCGTTGAGAATCGTATTTATCTGAGCCTGGGTGGGATTTTTCAGCTGAGTTATGTTGTAATATCCGGAGGTAGATGTGGTGGCTTTTGCCCAATATTCTGTCGGGAATGCATCGAGATGCTCAGCGTCTACGTTGTCGTTGTTAAGATTGTTGTTAATGTAGTATGAGCGTGGATCATCTATCTTATATTCATTGAGGACGTCATCATCAAGCTTGGTGATAGTGATAAGATAGAGATTCGGATTCCAGTTCTGATAGTCTGTGCTCAAGCCGATAGAATAGTCCCAGTTAGTATAATTCGATATTATTTGGCGCGTGGCATTGCCGGCTCCAAGATTAGTGGTGACGGTATAGTCATATCGGCCATTGATAATGGTATTTCCCATAGCGCCGCTCGACCATTCCTTGCCAAGAAGATCTGAGTTGTTTTCCACGGCTGTGATATACATGCCGGGGAACTGGTCAATGACGATTACCTCCTTATAAAGATTTTTGTCAATGCCGGAGGTGCCGTCATAGACATCGGAGTGCTGCACTGTGATTCTAAACTGCACTCGGGAGTATTCGTTATTGCTGATGCCGGCCGTAGCGGGCTGCTGTCTGAAATATCGTATCCGGTTAAGAACAGCATTCACCTCCTCCGGGGTCTGAGTCTTTTTACGGCCGCCACCAACAGCGGCTACGTTGTTGGTTAAGTCTACAATGTTGCCGGCGGCATCGTATGGCACGTAAATCTTGAGGTCGTGGCTTACGTTCAGAGTGTTGTTGTCATTATTGTAGGTAGCGGTGAAAACAGGGGCGTTGACTCTTGCCATCGACTCATCATTCATCGCCTTCGTGCAGGTGACCGCAAATTCGGTGCCCTGGTCAGAGAAATTATATCTGTAGAAGGTCATCTCGGCATCCACTACTTCCGTTTTGTGCGAGGTATAGAAGGGGATGGAAATCAAGGATTCATTGTTGACCGTATATTCGTTCTGGTCTACGACGAGATATCTGAAGTCCAGAATGTCTACGTCAATGCTCTCCTCGCCCCAGTCAGCCACGAAATAGTCGGCCTGAATTTCCAGAGGCTCGTCAGGCACGAAACTGCCAAGGACACCCACGTGGAGATTCACGTGATAAGACATATTTCTCACCAGCTCAAACTGGTCGAAAGGAATTATGGGGACGTGGTAGTAGCAAAGGCGCCACGTGCGGCCTCCATCGGAAGACCAGGGCACGCTGAGCATCATGAATGTGGCGTGGCGCTCCTCTACAGAGCCTGTCCAGACGTTGGGATAGGTATAGAAAGGGATGTCCTGCACACGGTCGTACTTTTCGGCCTCCGGGTCCTGATTAAACCGATATTGAGTGGCGATGTCGTCACTGGTGTTGAAGTAGAGGTCATCATCCATATCGGTAGTGGGTTTGGGGTCAAGTGTAGAGGTTTTCACACCCTGCTCCAGACGCACGCGCATACCTTCAAGATTAGGAGTCCACGTGCGCGTCTCGCCATTTATAGTCTCCTCCACGGCATCATCCACGTCAAGGGCCAGCGTGATTTTGGCCGCTGACCTCTGCACTTTCACTTCTCCCACGGCATAGTGGCCGTTAGGCATATAAGACACCGTGCCGTCGCCATCCATCGTGAAGCTGGTCTGAGTGCGGCGGGTGGCAAATGTAGAGTTGACAGTGAGTTTTCTTAGGTCAGCAATGGTCTTGGCATCGCCGGGAGCCACGTTGACGGCGGCGAATACACGGCACTCTCCGGAGTTGTTCTCATTGAAGAGGCGGGTGATAAGCTCGGTAGTCATCGGGATTCGGATGATGGCCGAATTATTCTTATTGATACCCGTGAAGGTCTCCATATAGACGGGAGCATCCTCATCCGTGCGGTCGCCTGCCACAGGAGAGAGACAGATGGTGACGCTATTGATGAGATTTTCGTTCAGAGCATCCACGCCATTCTCAACGGCGCGTGTGTTCTGGCGGCTACATTCGAGCTGAATGGAGATGTAGCCCTCCTGAGCGAGCATATCCTTATCGGACACCAGCGGTTCCAGCTCGTCGCTGCAGGAGAAATAGAGTCCGGCCGAAAGAAGAATCATGAGGGAGGGGAGAAGCCTCATGAGTCTTGAGCCGTATTTGTGGAATGATAGACTGTTCATCGCGTGCTGTCTGCGGTAATGTTATGTTACTGTTGGTTCTGGATAAATGTGATATTCTCAAGGTCGGGACCATAGTCGGAACTCTTGAGGATATTTACGGGGACGGAAAGGCCATCGTTCATAGTCACCATCACCTGAAGAATAGCCGTGCGGGGCTCGGCAGCGGCGGCGCTGGTGGAGACTACGCGGAAGTTGGTCTTCTTGCCGTCGATAATTCCGGTTATGTAGTTGGATGTCGTGGTGTTGCCCTCATCATCGGTGACTTCAAACTGAATCTGGTTCATGTCGCCGCCGGTAGTGATGAGATAAGCATACCATCTTGCTCCAAGAGGTGAGGAGATGCCGAAAGAGCCGTATGTGGCCTGCGGATAGTCGCGGAGCACTACGCGGCCGTTTACTTTATCGAAGGAGGCGTAAGTATCGGTCTCCAGAGTAAGCGCTCCGTCTTCGGCGATGCCCACGTTGTGAGTGAAGTCGACTTCATGGTAGAAGGTATTCCAGGGGAGAACTGCGATATTGAAAAGCAGAGCGCCATTATTTCCTACCGTAAGATTCACTATGACGTGAGAATTGCGCGGCAGAGAGGGGAGATTGGGCAGAGTGATGGCCGGGAGATAGTTGATGCCGTCAAAAGTGATGGAGCACTGAAACTTATCTGTGCCGTCATTTCCGATGCTTTCCGGGAAATAGAGTTGAGGGGAGAAGTTTCGTCCCGTATTCTTCCCTTCGGCATCGCGCACGGGGAGGTCGGCGACATTTACCGAGAAGGGGACGCTGAAATCATATTTCCCTACGGGATTGCCTCCGGGCACTGAGAAGCTGCTGATGAGACGGCCACCATATTCATTGTCGGTGGGCTCATATTTCCCCGGCACATATTCCGTATCGTTAGGCATGAGATATTCGCTTTTTCCGAGTCCTGTGATGCGAATGCCCTTAATCTGGAGCTGATTGTCACCCACATAATCCTCCGACTTGAAAAGGTTGAAGGAGAATTTTGAGACTGCTCTTGTCAGAAAGAGGTCCAGATCCATAGTGGGTATATACTGAATCTCCCCATGAGGATGGTCGATGGTGTGGATTTCAAACTTCTCACACATCGGGATTATAGTGGTCTCGGCTCCGGTATTGTCTATGACGGGAGCTCCGGTCTCGGAGGCCGAGACGATGAGGTCTTCAAGCGAGCGGTCGGAGTAGATGCTGCCGGGACGCAGATTTGAGTTGAAGACTGTGGCTGCGTCGATGCCGGGGAAGCCTCGTTCGTTGCCTATGAGGTAGATGACGTAATCGGTGGAAAATTCCACTTTATAGCGCATGCCTGAATAGCTGAGCGTGGGCTGGATGATATTCTCATACTGATTATAAAGAATCTTGCGGGTGTCTTTCTCCATAATCACTACGCGCAGCGTCTGAAGTTTCTCGGAGTTAAGGACCGGGAGCTGGAAATAGGTGTCATCATCGGCCCTGGTGATTTTCTCTTCGGGAGAGCCTCCGGGGTCTTGCACTGATACGCTGAGCATCAGGCAGAGTTCTGTGTCGGAATAAACGGGCTCATTCTCCTCCATAATACACCCTGTGAGACCCGGAAGAAGAGCCAGAAGGAGAAGAAATAGCCATTTGTGAGTCTTGGGAATCATAGTGGAGATGATCAGAGTTCAGAATTGTTGATACGCACTACCCAGTCGTTGATAATGATGGAGACGCCGGCCCATACGCCCTGTCCGGTAAGGAAGAAGGTCATGTTCCAGGTATTCTCACGGTCAAGGAATTCCTGATTTGCCATATTGGCATATCTCTGGCTCTTATAGAGGCAGAGAACGTCAATGAGCGGAAGACTGAGCACCGGAGTGCCATCCTGACGCGACACGTTGAGACGCGCGTCCGAGGAGACCATGAAGCGGGGTACGGAGAGTTCGGCCCAGGCCACGAGAGACTCAGTGCCGTCGGGATTGACACCCATGACGGAATTTCCCTTCGCCCAGGGACGATAGCTTACGTTCTCGGTGGAGATGATTTCATTCAGGGAATTGAAGCGGGTGTTGTTGTCAGTGATGCTGAAGACAAAGTCAGAGGCATCGATGGGCACTCCGTTTTCGTTGGCAAGGAGGATGCGGATGTCATTAGTGTCTCTCATCATTGAGACTGTGGCCTCCTTGTATCCGGTGGAGATTTCGGGCACAGTGATGTCAAGCCGACCATAGAAGAGGGGATGCAGATACTTCCCCACAGGCTCAGTGATGAGCGAAGGGTGGAGGAAGACTTCAAGATTACTGAAAGATGTCTTGGCCGGGTCGGAGGCGAAGGTGAAAGAGGCGTCGTCGCAGTTCATACCCCCGTATGCGAGCAGACGATAGTGGCCTCCCGGAAGATCAATGGTCATGCGCCAATCCTTGTCGGAAGTCTGCTCTTTGCCGGCTGTGCGAGTGGTCACATAGTTGCCCTCGGCATCATAGACAAAAAGAGTGAGACAATCCACCTGGGAGGGGAATGCGTTGGCAAACTCCATGTTGTAGTCATAGACGAAGGAGAGCTTCAGTCCGCTGGGACAAGGCTCAAGGTCTTCTTGGATATCCTCGCAAGAGGAGAGGCATAAAACGGCCGCAATAGCAGGGAGAATGGCTCCGGCAGCAAATCTGAATATATTTTTGAGCGTCTTTTTCATCGCTTTTATTATTAGCAAGGTAATGAGTTGAGTAGAGAGATTCGGAGAGATGTAAGGTGCGTAAGATAAATGTGAGGAGTGAGAGAAAGAGAGAATCAGAGGGGAGAAGAGAGCCGGGGGAGTCCGTGGGGGACTTGCCCCCGGCTATTTTTGTTATGTATGGCAATCCGCTTAAGGGATAGCCTGTTTTAGAATTCGATATTGTTAAGACGAGCCACCCAGGGCACTACATCCACGCTAACAGTGATGTAAACCTCAGACTTCTCATCGGGATCCGGCGGAGTGGGGTCCTCGGGGTCATTCTCCGGGATACGGGGATGTCCGAGAGTGTGGAGCGTGGTGACAGCGAGCTTGTAGACGTTATTGCGGACTACAGCAAACTCCATGGGGCCCATGGCGCCGGCCTGACCATTGTCATTGTGGCGGTTCCAGTAGTAGTAATAACAGTAGTAGCCCCATTCACCGGTCTGAGGATCCTGGCTGGTCTGATAGAGAGTGAATCCGGCGCCGGTAGCCGCAGACTTGAATGCAATCATGGCAGTCTGAGTCGCGGAGGAATTGGGATTGGCTGTTCTTGCATCGTCCCAAGTCTGCCAGAGATAGTTGAGAGAGTTCCGATCCTGAGCGAGACCGTCTGTGAAGACCGGTCTGCCCTCATCGTCGGTGACTACGCCCACACCGCCGGTGCCGTAAACGATCTGATAGAGAGGCACAGTGCGGTCAAGAATCTGATTCTGACCCTTAGTGACATCATATCCTGCATCGGCCAGGGCAGCCTCGCGGACATTGTCCCAGGTGATGTAAAGAGTGTTGCCGGAAAGAGAATAGAGCACCGGGTCAAGGTCACGGTCGTGGTGAAGGAGCTTGTTGGGGCCTATGCTTGAAGCCTCGTATGCGAGAGCCTCATAGAGCATATTTTCCCACTTGTCGCTGCCTGCGTCGTTGAGCTTATCAGTAGGAAGCAGACGAGCCTTGAAAGCCACGCCGGTAGACTGACCGTTGGTCTGATGTACGGGGGGGCCGGGAATGGTGTTCTCAGTGAGATAGCGCCATACGTGATAGCTCTTGTCAGCATAGTTGTCAGAGGGGTTCTTCACTACGTTTTCGCAGTAAACCCAGTCCCAACCTTCGCCACGATCAGCCACTACGCCGTTGGGGGCGAAGAAGGGATATTCGAAATAGTTGCTGAAGTTAGAGGTGATTTCAGCATATTTCGCATCGTAGTTGGTAGAGATGATGTAATTGCCACCTGCGCCGTTAAACCAGGGGAGCTCAGCTCCGAGAAGCTGATAGTTGGCGCCGCTGGGGCGGCCATTGGCAGATACGCGACTGAGATAATACTGAGTCTTGCTCATGTTGTAAAGACCCATGGCAAGGATTTTACAGTTGACGATAGTCTCGCCATCCTCATTCTTAACTACTTCGTAGGTGAAGGGAGTGCCTTTGATACCATTTCCCCCCTCCATCTGCGAGCCGTCGCGGAAGTCGAAGCGTGCAGCCATGCGGTGAACGTTGATAGCACCTCCGTTTGCAAGATTGTCTACGGAGCCTTCAGTGCCGGGAGAGTTAGTGCCGGAGAGGTCGAAGGGCTTGAGCGCTGTGCTGTAGTTGTCCCACTCTCTGAGGTTATTGGGGAGCTGACGGGGAGCAATAGAGACGTTAGTCATGGTGAAACCCTTGGAAGCGTCCCAGAGGCGGCCGGACTCCGCGGAATTGTCAAAAGCGTAGTCAATCCATGAAGTGTCGCCGGCATCAAGAGCAGAGATCTGAGCGGTAAGACTTTCGGGGGGATTGCAGTAGACGAACACGTTGATGTCGCCATTTCCGCCGGCAGCGTAATAGTCGGCGAGCTGAGTCTTGTCAAACATGGCTACAGCCTGATAGAGTGGCTGTCCGGCCACAGTGCCCTCAGTGATGGATCCTTTGTTGTCTTCAGAGGGGACGACGCCGGTCGAGATTAGATTGTTGTCACGGTCAGTGATGACAATGAGAGCTGTCTTAACAGCGTTTTCCGCATCAGTGCCGACCTCCACACCATCATTGCTGGAGTTTGGTCCACTCGTAGAACTACGGGTGCCGGTTCGCCCGGAGGGGTTAAGCGTGAGAGACATATAGATGCCATCCTTGATGCCCTCACGATCCCCATTGGCGCCGCCAGGCTCTTCACTTGCGCAGGAGGCAAGGATGGGAAGAGCCGCAAGGGCCCAGAGGATTCTGGATTTTCTCATAATTTTTTGTATGGTTTAGTTTAAGTGAATTTTTTATTTTAAGGTTGATTTGCCCTATCAATTCTTAAGGCTTCGGGAGATGCCTGCATGAATGAGCTGCGTCAGTGGAAGCCAGCGTCATATCCGGGACTGCACGATAAAGGCCACGCTCTGAAAAGGGCGCAGTAGTCTCTATAGCTCGAATAGTGGATATGTAGGCTCATAATAAGCAATGTTCGGTTCTTCATGAGACGGACCGTAGGGTGGGTCAAATGACTGTAACCTGTTGATTGATAGGGTTATTAATTTTTGTGAAGAGTACAGGATTAGCGGTATACTCTTTTGGAGATGCAAATTTAGTGATATTTTCCACGATATGCAAATTTTTTAGTGATAAAAAAATTTTTTTTGGGACGGAATCAGCCGTCTTTATTTATCCTTAACTGAATAGCTTCATATCCGGAAAAAAGGGTTATATTTGCGGTTGAAAACGATTTGAGACTACATTATGAATGCAATAGTGGCTCTGCTGCCCATCCTACTACTTTTTGTGCTGATGCTGGCGCTAAAAGTCTCAGCCTGGAAGAGTGCCGTAATTTCACTGATATGTGCCATAATCCTTGCCCTTTTCGTGACACCTCAATTAGGAATGTTGCCGGAGAGATTTGCGGGCGTAGCGATGGCTGAACTTGTAGGCTGGAGCCTCGTGGAGGGACTCTTCAAGGGAGTCTATCCCATTCTCTTCATCATTCTGATGGCTATCTACAGCTATAACGTGGTGGTGAGTTCGGGAGGCATAGAGACCATAAAAAGGATGTTTGCCGACCTTACGGATGATCGCGGGGTGCTTGTGCTGATAATGGCGCTCGGCTTTGCCGGTATTCTGGAGGCAATGGCCGGTTTCGGCACCTCTGTGGCTATCCCGGCAGCCATCCTTATAAGTCTGGGATTCAAGCCGATATTTTCCGCGCTTGTCTCCCTTCTGGGCAATACGGTGACGGGATGTTTCGGGGCTCTCGGAGTTCCGATAAATCTTCTTGCCAATGAGGTCAGTGCTGACGGCACCGCCTCGTCGGCCTTGATAAGCGTAGTGGCGCAGTCGGCGGCCATTCAGCTGCTTCCGCTTTTTATCCTCATTCCCTTTGCTATCCTGATGCTCGCCGATCGAAGCGCCTGGAAGCGAAATATCATACTCTCACTCTGGAGCGGAGGCCTGAGCTGGGTGAGCCAATTTTTCTGCGCACGATATCTCGGTCTTGAGACGCCGGGCATCGTCGGCTCGGTAGTCACGATCTTCTCCCTGATAGCATGGATAAAGGTGTTTGGGAAAAAAAAGCGTCGGCAAGGGCCGCGTGTGGGTCTGGCGGAAGGACTTAGAGCCTGGAGCGTCTATCTGTTCATACTGGGTTTTATACTGCTGACGGGCCCTCTTGTGCCCATGCTGCATGACCTTCTGGCCAAAATTCCTGCTACAGAAATAGATATACCGGTGTTAGGGAGCAAGATAAGGTATCATTGGATGAACAGTGCTCCCGTGTGGCTCTTTGCGGGCACTCTGGCCGGAGGATTGTGTCAGGGAATGAGTTGCCGCACACTCGGGCTGATACTGATAAAGACCTTTTATCAGCTTCGGTTCACCTTTATCACCATAGTGTCGCTCGTGGCCATGGCAAGCGTGATGAGCACAAGCGGCATGATAGCCACCCTCGCCATAAGTCTTGTAAGTATCGCCGGAAGTCTCTATCCCCTCTTCGCACCCTTTGTGGGAGCCATAGGCACTATAGTCACCGGCAGCCATACATCCTCCAATATTCTTTTCGGAAAGCTACAGGCCGGCGTGGCGGAACAGCTCGGACTCAATGGTCAGATGCATATCCTTGGCGTAGAGGGCACAAAGACGGAATGGGTGGCTGCAGCTAACGTCACCGGAGCCACCGGCGGGAAGCTCGTTTCGCCACAGACGATAGCTATCGCCACGGCTTCTTGCGACATGAGCGATGAGGATGAGAAAATTCTCGTAAAAGCGGCTCCATACGCAGTGGCCTATATCTTAATCGGAGGCGTGATGGTATGGCTGGGCACTATATTATGAGGATTAAGAGTAAACACTCTCTAAGAGTTTACTGAAGCAGGATGATGAGTGAAACACCTTTAGTCTCATTTGTGATTCCGGCCTACAATGCCGGGAGGTATCTGCGTGACTGCATAGAGTCGCTCAGGGCACAGACCTTCGGCAACTGGGAAGCAGTGATAGTGGATGACTGTTCAGATGATGACACCCTCAGCATCGCTCTGCGGATGGCCGTTAAGGAGAGCCGGATAAGGGTTGTCAGGATGCCGAGGCCCTCCGGAAGAGCCTTCGAGCCGAGAAAGGTAGCCGTTATGGCCGCTCGCGGGGAATGGATTTCAAAGCTTGATGCCGACGATCTTCTCCCTCCGGATGCGCTGGAGAGGATGCTTGCGCTCATAGAGAGATCGAAGGCTGATATCCTCTATCCGACGGTATTCCGACTTGAGGAGGAGGGTAAAACTGTCAGACACCTTCCCAAGACCGATGGCTACTATCACCGCGAGATACGCGGCAGAAGTCTTTTGCGAGACACTCTGGATGGATGGAAATTTGCAGCAAGCGGCGGCCTTACCCGTAAGTCGCTTTATGAGCGCATCTATGCAAGACATTCTTATCCGCCCGGCAATGCCATGATAGACGAAGTATGTTCCCGGCATATACTTGCAGCCGACCCGGTGGCCATCTTCTCCGAGGCGCCCTATCTCTATCGCCGGAATCCCGAAAGCCTTTCAACGCGCCGCTCCGTAAGTGTTTTTGATTATATCAAAGTAGCGATTGAGCTTATCGACCTTACGGAGAGTGAGTTTGGCAAAGACTCTGCAGAATATATATTGGCCCAGAGGCAGAATTTTCATACAATATTCAATATGTATAAGCTGCTGAATCATTCCGATTTCAGCAGAAAAGAGACAGCGATAGCAGAGACATTGCTCTGCGGTGCGAAGCAGAGGATAGACTGGAAAGCTCTGAAAGGGCATGTCTCACCGCGCTATTCGCTGATATTGAAATGGCATCTCCCTGAGAGACTTATGCTCCGGCTCTTCAGGAAATGACACTCTCCATTGCTGATAAGTAAGTATTCAAAATTAAACGATATATGTGAGATTAAAACTCTTATACAATAAAACTTGCCCTTTTGGGCTAATTTCGCGTTGGCTCTCAGTCAGATATGCTTATATCTTCCTTCGTTTCACCGCGAAATTATCTCCAAAATCACTTCGTTTTATATGTACATTAATTTTTCTCACTTACTTAAATTAATTTTCAATACTTACTTAAAATAATCCCGGCAGCCTCCTCAATGTCGTCGTCAGAAGTGTTCCAGTCAGTGACGAGGCGAATAACTGACCAATCATCTCCCGGAGCACCCCAAAGGTCGAAAGCCAGCTGCCGGGCGAGATTATCGAGAATGGCTGTGGGCAAGCAGAAAAACTGCTGATTGGTAGGAGAGAGCCAAGCAGCCCTAACGCCCCCATTCTCCAGCAAGTGGCGAAGTCTAAGCGCACGCTCCACAGCACTGCGTCCCACCGAAAGATAAAGAGAGTCTGCCATAAGAGACTCAAACTGCGCTGCCACCGACCACCCCTTGGCCAGCAGAGCGCCGTGACGCTTGATAAGAGAAAAAATGCGCTGCTCCTCTCTGGGCGATCTTCTTCCGGGAATGACGAGAGCCTCGCCGAAGAGGGTGCCGCATTTCGTTCCGCCGATGTAAAAGGCATCCGTCAGGAGCCCGAGGTCGGGGAGCGAGATGTCATTTTCCGGCGAACCAAGTGCGTATATCAGGCGCGCACCGTCCACATAAAGCCGCATATCAAACTCGTCGCATACGCCTCGGAAATCCCTTATTTCGGCTAAAGAATAGAGCGCTCCCGTCTCCGTGGGCTGTGTGATATAGACAGCGCCCGGAGCAACGATATGAGGCCATGTGGGGTCGGCATAGAATCGCTCAGCATATTTTCTGACAGAGTCTGCTGAAATCTTTCCACCCGAACCATCAAGGGCTATAACCTTATGAGTACAGGCCTCTATAGCCCCGGCTTCGTGAACATTGATGTGCGCCTCGGCAGAGCAGAGGACACCTTCGCCGGGACGAAGAAGCCAGTCGAGGGCCACGATATTGGTCTGAGTGCCGCCGGTAAGGAAAAAGACATTTCCGGCATTAAGCTGAGCCAATTTAAGAATTGTGGCGCGAGCCTTTTCGGTCACTTCATCTAATCCATATCCGGCCAGACCTTTCTTATTCAGAGCGAGAAGGCTATCCATCACCTGTGGAAGAGCCCCGCATCCGTAATCATTTCCGAGTCGTATCATAACTGCAAAAATACAAAAAATCCTTTATATGAACATAAAAAATCCCCATGTCGTTATAGAAATAAACACGTATAGATATAAACACGCAAATATAAAACCTTAATACAGCTATGACGTTATCTGACCGAATCCGGCATTTCTTTCATGTCGTCTCCAACGTCCGTCCTATCGTCTGGATAGGACTTTATGTGATTCTAACTCCAATCTTCGCTTTCATCTATTGGGGCCTCCCTGACGGCCAGTTCCGCATTCCCGACGGAGCAGGCACCGATTATGGCTCGTGGTTATATTACAGCATTGTCACTATCACCACTTTGGGTTTCGGCGACTACACGCCCGCTCATGGGTGGGCACAGACGGTGACGGCCGTTGAAGTGATGTGCGGATTGATCATTCTCGGCTTTTTCCTGAATGCCGTCGGCTCCATGAAGTCGGAGATAGATGTGGAGTCGGAAATAGAGAAACAACGCAGGATTCATGAGGCTGATGAGCGACGGAAACTGCTGCGCTCCATTCCCTCAATTCTTCATAGCATCAATCAGTTTCTGGCTCACTGCTATGCTCTTACCACGCCGCAGGAGAAGCGTCAGGCTGATAATGATGACGATAGCTATAATCCTGACTTCAAACTCTCCGATATGAGAGATCTTTATGCCCCCTCCGGACTTCCTTCCGACCGCTCCGGTCAGTCTGCTGTGGTCTCTTTTCTCAAAAGCGCTTCAAGGACATCATTGTCTCTCGATTCTCTTCAGAATCGTGTGGACCTGACTCTCTGGCCCCGTCTGCTGGAAGACTGCTTCGCTTTTGTAGCCAACACACAGATGTATGCAAATGACGAAATATATCTACTCTCGGCACCGGTGCAGGCTGATGTGAAAAAGAGGCTTGAAGAATGGAAGGAGGATGATAATAGTACACAGGCTGCGGATATGGAGCATTATGTGGACCTCGCTCACTTCGTGCGTCAGAATGCTGATCTCGCGCTCAAGATAGAGAATGTGCTGACTTCGCTGGCGCAGACAGGAGAGTGATTTTCCGCAAGTTGCGCTTGCGAAAAGGTAATTTATTTATTTCCTGCATACGGCATAGAAAGCTACGTATGTGAGACGATATTTTCCGGTGGAGGGCTCGTAAAGAGCATCGCGTATTTTGCTGCCCTCAGCTGACATTTTCATACCCCCTTTGACACCGGTATTGCGCAGATGAAGCATCGCTTCGCGCACTGTGTCAAAGTCTACGTCAATATCTTCGCTTGCCGTCTCTACTTCGCAGAAGTGGAGGCGGAGCGTGCTTGTAAGCATTTCTGCCGAAGGGTAGGAGAGGGGTGTGGGGCGCAGTGAGTCGAGTTGTCGCAGATTGCCGGGTAAAAAAGTAGAGAAGGCAAAAATCCCACCCTCCTTGAGAGAGGCCGCCGCCTCCGCGAAAAAGGCCACCGGATTTATAAACCATTGCAGACAACTGGCAGAGAGAATATAGTCCCTCAAGGGCTCGCGATGGAGAGGTAGCCATGTTTCGGCATCGGCCTCAATGACGGTTTCCTCCGGAGCCAGCCCAAACGGACCGCTGGGGTAGAGGTCTACATATTCGATAGAGTCAGCAGCGAGCATCGGCGCGTATATCCTGCTGAAAAGTCCGCTGCCCTGGCCGAGTTCAAGTATGGAGCCGCCGCGAAGAGTGGCTTTGGCTGCGATTAGAGAGGCAAGCCGGCGTGCAATACGGCTTTGGGCTGATGCGTGAGAGTCGTAGGAATCCAGAGCCTGCCGGAAATGATGGCCTACGCGAACCAAGTCGGGAATAGTAGACCGCAGGATGGCTTCAAAATCAGGAAGGTGATGAGAGGATATTGTAGAGGTGGGTATTTCCGGCCTCGTGGCCCAATAGCGCTTCTGGGATTCCACCGGAATTATATGGTCGGCAACGGGAATATAGGCTCGACTCCAGCGCAATTTTTTTGAAGCCGGACGAGAGGCAGAGGCCGATTCGATGGCGAGAAGTTCAGTCTGCAGCAGATTGATGTCGTCTACTGAGTCGCCAAGCCGCTCAGTGAGACTGCGGTATTCAGCGGAATCAGACACCATGCGGCGACGGAATTTGGCCAGATTTCGCTCAGAGAGTCCCTCGCGCGTACCACGGAAGATAGCCTGCGGAATGCCGAAATCCTCTGAAACAGGCATTTCAGTGCCACAGATGGCGAAAGCGGCCGTGAAGTCTTCATCCTGAAGGGCTACTGAGGCCGCGAAAACACCAAGCGACCAGGCATATACGTAGACAGTAGCATAATCTCTCAGAGTTTCGCGCGGGAAAAGAAGTGACGTGTAGTCATATACGACTGCCATATCCCATCCATCTCTGACAAGGGTCCGATAGAAAGAGGGAGTAGTGCTCCAACCGGGAAAGATGAGTATGAGGCGGTGGGATGTCGCCTCTTTTCTAAGCCATTCTATCTGCATAGTGAGCTGAGAGTGAGTTGATGTGATATAAAAGACGGCTGATGTCCTCTTCTGTGAGTGACGCGCTCAGGGAGAAGCGTATCCTCTCACCACCGGGGGGCACCGTAGGGCGCCTGATAGGCAGAGCATCAAATCCTGCTTCCCGCAAATCCGCTGAAATTTTAAGAGCTAAAGCACTGTCGCCCGTTATCCATGGCACTATCTGACTGACTGAGGGTGTGTGAGCGCCGGTGAGACGCGATAACCCCTCTCTGAATTTCGCTGATAAGCATTTCAGACGTTGCCGACGCTCATTCATGTCAACCACCTTCTCCAGAATGAAGCGAGTGTAGGCAACGTTGACCGGAGGAAGAGCCGTGGAGAATATAAGGCTGCGTGCAGAATTTATCAGCCATTCTTTTACGGCGGGGGAAGTGGCGACAAACGCCCCGGAAGAGGCGAGTGCTTTCCCGAAAGTGCCTATAATGATGTCAATGTTATCAAGAAGATTCTCCTCCTCCGCTCTCCCCAGGCCTTGTGGCCCGCAGACACCCACAGAATGAGCCTCGTCAAGATAGAGAAGCATATTGGGAAACTCCTCTTTCAGCGCAGTGAGCTCATGGAGTGGAGCCGAGTCGCCATCCATAGAGAAAATGGCCTCAGTGATGACTACAATGCGCGCTGCCTCACGATGTTTGAGCAGGATGCGTTTCAGATGATTAATGTCGTTATGACGGAATCTCTCGAATGGAGAGCGTGAAAGGATCAGACCGTCTATCATAGAGGCATGAGCGAGCCGGTCGGCTACAAATATGGTGCCCGGAAGAGCAAGCGCCTGAATGACGCCCACGTTGGCATGATAGCCGGAATTGAAGATGAGAGCCTCTTTGCCATAAAGCGAAGAAAGCAAATCCTCAAGAAGAAGATGCTCTTTCTGCCGGTGAGAAAGAAGACGGGATGCGCAAGAGGTGAAATCCCGGCATTTGCTGACAGAGAGAAACTCTTCCGCCAGACTCTCTCCCTCCGCGGCCAGACCGAGATAGTCATTGGAACTCATGTCGATAAGTCCGGGGCGCAAAGCGG
Source organism: Bacteroidales bacterium (assembly GCA_014800685.1). GTDB lineage: Bacteria > Bacteroidota > Bacteroidia > Bacteroidales > Muribaculaceae > Lepagella. The sequence goes on along the minus strand of JAAVFQ010000022.1, from coordinate 6,132 downwards.
CAAAATCCTCCGGAAGTTTTCTGAGTCTCGATTGAGCTTCAAGCGCGGTGAGCTCTTCTCTGAAATCCTCGTGGTAGCCTATCATCTCTTTAATATGATTTTCAGAAGAGCATCGCAGAGCTTTTCCACCTGCTCATCGCTGACAGCCATAAAGGGTGGCATGATATAAGCATTATGGCCAAACGGCCTGATCCATACCCCCTCGCGCACGCACTCTTTCTGGAAAGAGCCGACATCAATCGACTCCTCGGTCTCAATAACACCGATAGCCCCCATGACCCTGACATCTCTTATGCCCTCTTTACCTCTGGCTTCCTCCAGGCGGGTCTTCATAATCTCCTCTATGCGTCTGACGCGTTGCTGCCACGGTTGAGAAAGCAGGAGACGCACGGAAGCAAGCGCAACGGAGCAGGCCAGCGGATTTCCCATAAAAGTAGGGCCGTGCATCATGCAGCCCGCTGAGCCGGAAGATATTTTGTCGGCAACAGCAGCTGAGGCAGCCACGCAGGAGAATGTCATGTAGCCTCCTGTCAGCGTTTTCCCCAGCAGCATAATGTCAGGCTCAACTCCGGCGTGCTCCCAGGCGAAGAGACGACCGGTACGTCCGAATCCGGTAGCAATCTCATCAAAGATGAGGATGAGTCCGAGACGATCGCATTCCTTACGGAGAAGGCGGAGATATTCGGGATGGTAGAAGCGCATGCCGCCGGCTCCCTGCACAATAGGCTCCAGAATGACTCCGGCGAGAATGTCGGGCTTCTCATTTAGCAGCCTTCGCATAGGCTCGAAATCCTGAGGATCCCACTCCTCTCCGAAACGGCATTGGGGAGCGGGGGCGAAATGGCGGGAGGGCAAAGCATCGCCGAAGGCTCCGTGCATGCCGGTCACAGGGTCGCAGACCGACATGGCATTCCAAGTATCGCCATGATAGCCCGAAAGAATAGTGGCAAAGTTGGTGCGCCGGGGATTATCCTGCGCTTGCACAGCCATCTTCATGGCTACCTCAGTGGCCACGCTTCCTGAGTCTGCATAAAAGAGATAATGCATAGATGGTGGCAGGATGGAGAGCAAGAGACGTCCCAAGTCAATAGCCGGCTGGTGAGTGAATCCACCGAACATGACGTGAGCCATCGAGTCAAGCTGTTCCCTGACAGCCTGATTGAGCACGGGATGATTATATCCGTGAGCCGCACACCACCAGGAAGACATCCCGTCGATAAGTTCACATCCGTCTGCAAGCGTGATGACGGCCCCTTCGGCTCGCGCTACCTTGTAGGTGGGGAGAGGATCGTCAGTGGAAGTATAAGGGTGCCAGAGATGTTCGCGGTCAAAATCATCGAAGACAAGACCTGCATCTCCCGGATAGGATGCTTTTATATCTGAAGATGATGACATTACATTAAAAGTTTTCTAAGTTGCAGAGTCGTGGCTGCACTGCGTAATGTTGGATTCAATCTGCAAATTTAGCAAAAAAATACGATTCGCACAATACACTCTTGCAGCCGGCCCGGTTATAATATTTATCGCTGCGAGACGTTATTCAATTAGAATGAGTTAAGAACTTCAAGCACCGTCATCATGAAAAAACTTATGTGGCTCTTGCCCTCTCTGCTGATTTTATTCTGTCTGACATCCTGCCATCATAATGAAGAGCCTCCCGTGGAGGTCACACTTCCCATAGCAGACATCTTCATCCCCGCAACAGTGACTTTTGACCGCAGCGATACGGAGTTTTATGAAAAATGTCTCGAATGGGATAATAAGAGTCTTGTAGTAAATTCGATAGAAGAACTTCCTGAGGATCCACTCGGTTCCAACGACTATTTCAAAAAAATAAACTTCAGTAAGAGCACACTGCTGCTATACTATAGCCTTCATAGACTTCAGTATGTGACCTGCAAATATTACTTTCTCCGCAACAGAATAGAGCAGTCATATAATCTCACAATATTTCTTGGCATAGGTAATTTGCTTGATGAAAATTCTACAGAACGACGCTTTACACGATTCGCAGTCGTTGTGCCCAAACTCCCGGAAAGTGCCAATGTAAGCATCGGCATATCCTATACGAGCGGCTATGCAGACTGGGAAGATGAGAAATAATTGAAGAAAATGTCAAGAGATAATGGGGTGACATATAGAGAGATAAGAGAGAAGATGTAAAAAAACATAAAAATAATTTGGAGAACGGGGAAAAATGTTGTAACTTTGCACTCGGAAACAAGATGGCAAGAGAAAGCCTGAAAATTCCGGAGAGATGGCAGAGTGGTCGATTGCGGCGGTCTTGAAAACCGTTGAGGGTCACACCTCCGGGGGTTCGAATCCCTCTCTCTCCGCAAAAGAAGCCTGATAATCAGGCTTCTTTTTGTATTAACACCCAATTTCACATCCGGTTTCGGTGTGAGATTGGGTGTGATTTTTTGATCCTATTCTTTTGATATCCGGTAAAAAAATGTTATCTTTGCACTAAATTAGTAGCGCCAATGAAAACAGTTCTATACCTATTTTTGTCCCTGATTAGCTGTACAAGCATATTTGCTCAAGCTCCTAATGATAGCCTTAAACAAGCCGCAGCTATTGTAGATGGATTCTTTTTTGATAAGAATGAGAATGCAAAATCTCTTATTCCTGGAAATTCAACATTGGCTGTTCTAAAAGATCCGGATGGAGCAATGGTTATCGCTGTATATTTGCCAGATGGTTTTGTTTTAGAAGATTCAATGAAAGCAAGAGCAATTCCAGCAGAGAATGTTAAGTACAGTGATAAGCTATTGCGCGATTATAATGGACTGAAACCTCAAACTGTGGGCGTATATGAAGGAATTGGTGTAAAAGTGGGTGAGCCCTTCGTGAATTTTGAATATTCCGATATTGAGAATAATATATGGAATAACGAAAAACTTAAAGACAAAATATATGTCATTAATCTTTGGCAATCTGAGTGTGGGCCATGCAAACGAGAAATGCCAATATTATCCCAATGGAAAGAAAGATTCCAGAATGTGGTCTTTCTTTCAGCCTCTCGCCATAATAAAGAAGTAATCCTTCCGATTGTAACGCAACATAATTTTACATGGACTCATCTTCAGGAAGCGTCAGATTTAGTTGCTCTCGTGAGGCATGAGGGATTCCCTTTGACAATAGTAGTAGACAAAGAGGGGATAGTACGTTTTGCTAAAGTTGGAGCTTCAGAAGAAAATCAGGCAGAAGCAGTCGCAGTTATCGAGGAATTATCCCGTTAACTGCGCATTTCGTGCACTTATAGAGTAAATTAATAGGCTGTCATCGGCTTGGAGCGTGTTGTGGTCAAGTAGAACCATAGCATGTTAAGGCCTTACTTTACAACGGCTCCCATATCAACTGCGTAGGAAACCTTGTAAAGATGATGAGTAGCCTCGCCAACTACGACGACTACGAAGCCTTCGCAAGAGAGCTGTTCAATTGGGACTATAACATGGGAGCAAACGGTCACGTTTCCCTACTGAATCTGTGCCTCAGACCCCTCAACATCAAGAGCTTATCCGAAAGGAAAGGCTCTTTTGAGTTATATGTTGCTCTCTATTTCTTCTACTGTTGGTAATGTTCCTTTGAAATCAGCAGGAAAGAGTTTTGCCAATTCGTATTCAGAAATACCGATTGGTTCATTTATGGCTTCTAAAGCGTATTTAGCCAACACATTATCTTTTGTCTTACATATCAGGATGCCGATTGTTGGATTATCTGTTTCTGCACGTAACTCATGATTGACGGCGGCAACGTAAGTGCCAAGTTGTCCGAGACTGCTTGCTTCAAATTTCCTCGTTTTTATTTCAACTACTACATAACAATGTAGTTTGGTGTTGTAGAACAACATATCCAAAAATTGCTCTGTACTTCCAACCTTAATCCTAAATTCGCGTCCCATATAAGCAAAGCCGCTACCCAATTCAAGCAGAAATTTTGCAATATTATTCTCTAATGCATCTTTCAACTCTTTCTCTCTATAATCCTCTGCTATACTGACAAAATCAAATGTATATGGGTCTTTTGTTATCTCCTGTGCTAAGTCTCCGTGAGGCAGAGGTAATGCACTGTGAAAATTTGTAATTGCATGTTCTTGACGCTCATAAAGGTCTGTATCCACAAAATTTTCAAGCATCCCACGAGACCAATTGTTCGCTATAGTTTTACGGACAAAGAAAATCGCCTTGTTTATATTGTCTTGATATTTATCCATTATGACTTTATGATGTCCCCAGGGTATCATAAAGATTTCTTCCCCAACTTGGGGAACAATTTGAGATTCTTGCTCCGTAATTTCTTCCTCAACTTGGGGAAGAATTTTATCTGCTTTAGGATAAAGCAGATAGAAGCGTTGCATATATCGCAGATTTGTAGGCGAAAAACTTTTTACTTGGGGCAGTTAAATCTTCAAATCCTGACTAAGATTTTCAAAGAATTTATTTCCCCATTGATATTGCGATTTCTTTTCTGTTATTTCTCGACCTAAATCCCAATAAAATTTAAGCATTTCGGAATTAACAGATGTGGCAGCTTTTATTTGGCTACGACGGAACTTCTCACTTATACCGGTGAGCCATTCTTTATAGGTCTTATCTATATTTAGAAGTGGACTCATATACATATTTTTAGACTGCAAAGGTACGAAAAATTCTTGAATTTCCCCGTTTTTCCCACCTCTAATATATACCGGTAACTTCCTGGCAGCAAATCGTTAAGTAAGTTCTAAAAATTAAACAATATATGTGAGAAGAAAACTCTTATATTATAAAACTTGTCCTTTCGGCTAATTTTACGTTGTCACTCAGTCAGATATGCTTATATCCATCTTCGCTCCGCCACAAAATTATCTCCAAAATCACTTCGTTTTATATGTACATTAATTTTCTCTCTTACTTATCAGAGTGTTAAATACCTGTGCTTTTAGGAAATAAACAAAGAGTTAGGATAGTCCCAACTCTTGTCTCTTTGATTTCTCGCAGATTATTCGTAACTTTGAATAAAATTTATACCAAATTATGAAATCCAAAGTCAAATATAGCCAATATGTTACGATTTTAACATCAATCTTATACGGGGTGCTGTTTGTTGGGTGTATCGCAACTGTGAAAGAAGAACCTGAGTTTTTCTGTCTCTTGGGTCTTTTCCTCATATTGTTTTTTTGCGCCTTATTTTATGGCGTAGCCTATATTAAGGTAACTGATGAATATATTATTATGGGTAGCCTCCTTAAAAACAAAAAGATTCTTATGCGAAATGTGGAAAGTGTAGAACTTTTCAAGCCGACGATGGGTGCTATAAGAATATTCGCTTCAGGCGGCTTTATGGGTTACTGGGGAATATTCCGAGAGGGAGACATTGGTAGATATTATGGATTTTACGGCAACGCCTCAGATTGCTTTCTTGTTCGCATGAAGGACGGTGATAAATATGTCCTCGGCTGTGAAGATCCCAAAAAAATGGTTGATTACATCAAGACCAAAATAGGCAAATAAGCTTCTTTTCGCTTCGAGGCTCGTGCAACGTCAAGTTGCTTTCCTCCGGCGAATTGAAAATCGCTGAATACCGCTGAAATAATTACGATATGAAGCAATGTCGCAAAATCCACGACTGATGCATCATCAAAGTCCACGACCTTGAAGTATTTCTTTGATATTTCGCTGATAATGATTATATTTGCACTCATGAAATATAACTCTAATATAAAATGAAAGTAGTAATATCCATTATTATATCTCTTTTGAGTTGTTTGAGTTTGTCAGCTCAGTCAGCCACGGAATACTTCAATGTCGGAAATCCAATCAACTACTGCGGAACAAAATACTCTCTTGCGTGGAGTGCACAACCGCAAGCAAATTATTTTGTGCAAGAGTATCTGCCAAAAGGTGAAACCCTTGAACATTACAACCAAATGTTTACAGTTAGTGTAATCTTTTGGGATAGAACGCCTTTAGAAGCGGTTCAAGCCAAAATTGCAGAATTGGAAGAAAGAAAAAAATCGGACCCAATTACTAAATATATGGTCGCTGAAAATAACGGCGATTATATACTTGAGTTTCTTGTTGGCGATAGTAGTAACGGTAAAATGAATACCGTTGAAGTTGATGTGCATTATTATAGGCAAATGACAAT